>NZ_JAKRNN010000002.1:0-272655 GCF_022346785.1 Pantoea sp. ACRSC | reverse complement strand
TTGTAGGTGGGCCAGTTGGTGATTTTGAATTTTTGCTTTGCCACGGAACGGTCTGTGTTGTCGGGAGGATGCGTGATCTGATCCTTCAACTCAGCAAAAGTTCGATTTATTCAACAAAGCCCCGTCCGGCATGACCGCACTGATCCCTTTAGCGGCCAGCGCCATACGCGCCTGAGGAAGCTTGCTTTCGGTGATCAAGATCTGCCCGCTGTTGGGGTCGATACGGTAGGGAATATTTTCTCCACCGAGGACCTCAACCACCTGCGAGACAGGGATCTGTTCCTGCGCACCATAGAGCGCGACATAGCCCTGATTGCGGTTCCACAGCGACGCAACAATAGCGATCGCTAACGCCGCGCCCCCGGCAATCATCCACACTCTGGTATTCATCAGGCCGGCTGGCAGGGCGCGCGCGGAAAGACGATCTTTGATTTTGTTTAGCACGGCACCGACCTTACAGCGGAGTATTCATTACTTCGTCGAGGGCGCTGTTCAGCTTGTTGCGCACCTGCATCATCGCCGAAAAGGCCACGCTGGCTTTTTGGCTCTCAATCATCGCCCCCGCCAGGTCGTCGCTCTGGCCCATATCAATGGCGGTCTGCTTTGCGCCCGCGCTGTGCTGTAATGCATCCACCTGGTTGATGGCGTGATCCAGCACGCGAGAAAAAGAGACGTTATGCTCACCGGCAAAGGCGTTATTAGCCGGCGCAATGACCGGGAACGCACCGGCCGCACCGGCAGAGGCCAGTCGCGCCGTTTGCCGCATCTGGTTCAGCAGCATCTGCTGAGTGGGTTGCATACCTGCAGCGCCTGTCTTGTCCATGATTTTTCCTTATAAACTTCAGGAATAGCGTTCAATATCAATGCCTTCATCGCGCATCGAGGCAAGGCGATAGCGCAGCGCTCTCGGCGTAATACCTAAAAACTCAGCGGTTTTTGATTTATTGCCTTTATGGCGTTTAAGCAGATCGATGATGTATTGATACTCAGCCAGACGACCGTGGAGCTTGACGTCCCTGATGCCGGAGCTGCCGCTCGCCTGCTCGCGATAGGCAGGCATAAGATCGACCGCGGGCGTTTCAGGCAGCGGCAGTCGAGGCCTGAGACCGAAATCCTCTGCGGTTATCTCTTCACCGTTACTCAGGATGATGCCCCGCTGAATCACGTTCTCCAGTTCGCGCACGTTACCCGGCCAGTCATAACCCAGCAGTGCCTTACGGGCCTCTTCGCTCAGGCGGATATTCCCCTGGTGGAAAGTGCGATATTTATCAATAAAACGCTGCACCAGCGGCAAAATATCCTGCCTGCGCTCGCGCAGCGGTTGGATATGAATAGGCACAACGGAAATACGGTAGAATAGATCCTGGCGGAAACGGCCTTCGGCAATTTCCTGCTGCAGATCCTTATTTGTGGAAGCAATCAGGCGAATATCCAGCGGGATACGTTTATGGCTTCCCAGGCGTTCAACCTCCTGCTCCTGCAAGACGCGCAGTAATTTTGCCTGCAGGGCGAGCGGCATATCGCCAATTTCATCCAGCAGCAGCGTGCCGCCATTAGCCTGCTCGAATTTACCCGCCACGCTGGCCACTGCCCCGGTAAATGCACCCTTTTCATAACCAAATAAAATGGCTTCCAGCATGCTTTCCGGAATGGCTGCGCAGTTAACCCCTACGTAGGGGGCAGCATGACCGCAGGCGTGCTTATGGATATATTTGGCGACGCACTCTTTACCCGTACCCGTTTCGCCAGTAATTAATACCGAAACATTATATTTTGCAACGCGACGCGCCAGTGAAATTACGCCAAGGCTGGCAGGAGAAACAGCGACAACGCTGTCTTCATGACGGTTTTCACGCCCAATGATAATGTTCATACCTGAGCCCCAACAACAGAGTAAGTTAATCAACAGCACGTTAGCGGTTTATTAAAAATGATAACAAACTTATTTTTCACGCTTGCGCTACAAGGAGAACTCAATAAGCCATTAACAATAAAAAAAACCACGCCCTGCGTACTTTTTTACAGGAAGCAAACCTTCCCTGAAAATAGTTTGCCCAGTATACGGCTCCGCTGTCAGTTGTCTTATTTTTAATGCGTATTAAACCATTAATCAATAAAAATCAACAATTTAAAATCGAAAATCAGTCTTAATAAATTCGAATTAATTATCGATTAATAACCGTTACCCCCTTGAAACAGAATGGCTTCGGCGGTCTAATTCTCATAATGAAAAAGGCACCGGTCTTTATCGTGGAGGTGTATCCGCTTCTGTTTATCTCTGGCGACACAAATCCGCCTGAAATCGATACTCCAGAAAAAAATTTTTACGTATGGTCGAAGCATCTGCTAGCGCGTCATAAAAACGCACGGCGGTTTTATCAGGCATTGTTATTAAAGCGGAATGATTATGTACCCTGCTACCCAGCGCATCAGAATCCATCAGCAGGATACGCTTCCTGAGCTGGAAACACTTGATATCAGCAAACTTGGTCGTCCATGGCATAAACTTCCTAAATCCATGAATGACAACTTTGACATTCTCGATGCACGCCTTGGCATTTATTTCCTGAAAAAGCTACGGGTAAACGCCACGCTGGAATCAATGACATTTTCTGTTGACCGTCACTTTAAACATGCACAGATCTTCTCCACATCCTATGGCAATCTCGGTTTTGTTATCGATCGCCTGCTGCTGCTGAATATCCTGCACGACTACTACGGTCTTAATAAAGAGAGCGTGCATATAGAGCCAGATGAGTCGATGCCGGTCACGAAAACGGAAGAGCGTTTACAAAGCAAGCTGGGGCTGGAGCTCACCTCTCTGATTATTTGTAAAGAGACGTTTGGTGAAAATATCGAGATAAAAATGGATTACTCCGCCGTTATTAATCAGTGGCCGTGGTGTATTACGTTTAATCTGGAAGGCTATAAACAGGGGAGTTTTAGCATACTGCTGGACAGGCACCACGTTGACCAGACGCTGGCCAATCTGCGCTCGCCTGTATCAAAAGAACACCGCCAGCAAAAAGCAGACTCCCTGAGTCCCTCTCAGCTAAAGCGCCTGTTTGACAGTTTGCCCGTCAGGCTGAACGGGCGGTTAGCCAGCCTGAACCTCACCGTGGCGCAAATCGCCGACATTAAACCCGGGGATATTATTCCCATCCCCCTCAACGAGCCGATGCCAGTGTTTATCGGTAAAGAGCAGATTTTCGAAGCCGCTATAGCCGAAGATTACGGCAAGCTTTTCTTCTGCGATATCCATGAAAAGACGCCCGAGAAACAATATGAGTGATTTACAACATGAGCTGAGCCAGTCTCTGGATTTGGACGATCTCAACCTCAGTGACATGCCGCAGGATGCGCTGGCGGAAGGCACTATCCGCAATGATTTACAGCCTGAGCCTTCTCACACCTCGATGCCCGATATGCGTCGTATGGCGCTGTTTAGCCGTATCCCGGTCACCCTGACGCTGGAGGTCTCCTCGGTGGATATACCGCTATCGGAACTAATGAATATCACCAGCGACTCGGTGATTGAGCTGGACAAAATGGCCGGCGAGCCTTTAGACATCAAAGTCAACGGCATCCCCTTCGGTAAGGCAGAAGTGGTGGTGCTGAATGATAAATATGGCCTGCGCATCATTGATTTCAACACCAAAGAGCTGGGTGAGCTGACCCAATGAACCGCGCGCTGACCCTGTGGGGCATAACGTTGCTGCTTTTCGGTGTGCTGTTAAATCAGCAGGCGATGGCGGCTGGTGATATCACGCTGCTCAGCACAACCGCGAATGGCGATGGCCAGGATTACAATATAAAAATTGAGATCCTGATCCTGATGACCCTGCTCGGCCTGCTGCCGATTATGGTTCTGATGATGACCTGCTTTACGCGCTTTATTATCGTGCTGGCCATTCTGCGCCAGGCGCTGGGCCTGCAGTCCAGTCCGCCGAATAAGATCCTGACCGGTATCGCCCTGGCCTTAACGTTACTGGTGATGAGACCGGTGTGGACCACGATTTACACCGATGCGGTTGAACCCTTTCAGAACGATCGCATCACCATGAAGCAGGCGCTGGCCAGGGCGGAAGCACCGCTGAAAAAGTATATGCTTGCCCAGACCAGTGAAAAGGCCATGGCGCAGATCATGACCATTGCGGGGGTAGAGGGGGATGCTCGCGAACAGGATCTGACCATCGTGACGCCAGCCTATCTGCTGAGCGAGTTGAAAACAGCCTTCCAGATTGGCTTTATGATCTATATCCCTTTCCTGGTGATCGATCTTATTGTCGCCAGTATTCTGATGGCAATGGGCATGATGATGCTATCGCCTCTTATCGTTTCGCTTCCCTTTAAGCTGATGCTCTTCGTGCTCTGCGACGGCTGGACGCTGATTGTCGGTACGCTCACCGCCAGCGTGCGGGGGTTATAGCCATGATGAATATGGACACCGCCGGCGACATTATGGCGGCCAGCCTTCACCTGGTGCTGATCATCTCTGCCGTGGCGATTGTTCCCAGCCTGCTGATTGGCCTGTGCGTGAGTATTTTTCAGGCCACGACGCAGATCAACGAACAGACCCTGAGCTTTCTGCCACGGCTGGTGGTCACGCTGGGCGTGCTGGTTTTCGCCGGAAAATGGATACTGACGCAGCTGGTGGATTTTACCGTCCAGTTATTTACTCAGGCGGCCGCGCTGGTTGGGTAGAAGATAATGGCTATTGATATTCAGGCACTGCTCACGCCGCTGATGGCACTGGTGCTCCCTTTTTTCCGTATTCTCGCCTTTATCCAGTTCGCACCGGTTCTCGATAACCGCGTCTTCTCGCGCCGGGTAAAAATCGGTGCCGCGCTGGCGCTGGCTATTATCATCACCCCCATGCTGCCAGAGCCGGTCGTGCTCACGGAACTGCTCTCGCTGCGCTCGGTGTTATTGATTGGCGAACAGCTGCTGTGGGGCGTGCTCTTCGCGACGGCGCTGCACCTGGTGTTTGTGGCGCTGCAGACGGCCGGGCATATTCTTTCCATGAATATGGGGCTGGCAATGGCGATGATGAACGATCCGGTCAACGGCAGCTCGACAACGGTGATCTCACAGATTATCTATGTCTTTTGCGCCCTGCTGTTTTTCATCACCGACGGCCACCTGCTGCTGGTCACTATCCTCTACAAAGGCTTTATCTACTGGCCCATCGGGCAGGCGATTAATCAGCCGACGCTGATGCTTGTCGCCCAGAGCCTGGGATGGATTATGGCTTCCGCCGTACTGATTGCGCTCCCGACCACCTTTGTCATGCTGATCGTTCAGGGGGGCTTTGGCCTGCTGAACCGTATTTCACCCACCCTGAATCTGTTCTCCCTCGGTTTCCCTATCAGCATGCTTTTTGGGCTGCTGTGCATCTCGATGCTGGTCACGCATATTCCTGAGCACTATCTCAATATGACTAACGACATTCTGGCGAAGCTTGACGCCATAAGGGTGCAGTAGTGTCCTCCAGCGGCGATAAAAGTGAAAAACCCACCCCCGGGAAGCTGCGAAAAGCGCGGGAAAAAGGGGATATTCCCCGGTCAAAAGATCTCTCAATGGCGGTGGGGCTTGTCGCTTCCTTTATTATTCTGGCGACGTTCCTGCCCTACTATCGCCAGCTTATCGGGGAGTCCTTTGCCGCCGCCGGACAGATGGCGAAGGATATCGATAACCCTGCGGTGCTTAATCAGTTTCTGCTGCTCAACCTGAGCGTGCTGCTGCGCTTTATCGCAACGCTTATCCCCATTCCGCTGGCCTGCATTCTCGCCAGTTTAATTCCCGGAGGATGGCTGTTTACGCCAGCCAAATTAAAGCCAGATTTCAAAAAGCTCAGCCCGATCGGCGGAGCAAAGCGCCTGTTTTCCGCCAGCCACTATACGGAGGTCGGCAAAATGCTGCTGAAATGCTCGGCGATACTGGCGGTGCTCTACCTGATGGTGGGCGATCACATGGAGGGACTTCTGCATCTGCAGCGCCTCTACCTGAACGAGGCCATCACCCGGGGATTTACCATTTTCCATCACGTTGTCAGCTATTTCATCGCTGTTATCGTCTTTTTTTCTCTGCTTGATGTTCCGCTGAGCAAATTTATCTACACCAAAAAAATGCGGATGACCAAACAGGAGGTGAAAGAAGAATATAAAAACAACGACGGTAACCCTCAAATTAAAGGCCGCATACGTCAGCTACAGCGGCAGATGGCGATGGGGCAAATTACCCTCACCGTACCGACCGCCGATGTGATCATCACTAACCCGACCCATTATGCGGTGGCACTGAAGTATGACCCGCAGCAGGCGGAAGCGCCCTATATCGTGGCAAAAGGGAGAGACGAGGTCGCACTCTGGATCCGTGAAGTTGGCGCTAACCACCATATTGAGGTGGTGGAGTTTCCGCCGCTGGCGAGAGCGGTCTACTACACCACCCGCGTTAACCAGCAGATCCCGGCTCAACTCTTTCGCGCCATTGCGCACGTTCTCACCTATGTCATGCAGCTTAAATCCTGGCGTGAAGGCCGCATTGAGCAAAAACCCCGCCTGAACAGGCAGATAGCCATTCCTCAAGAGGTATTAAAACACCATGGCGAACAGTAAGTTATCAAAGGTGTTCGGTATGCTCCGTAAGGGGCAGATTGCTGTGCCTGTCCTGCTTCTCAGCGTTCTGGCAATGGTTATTCTGCCGCTGTCGCCGCTGATGCTGGATATTCTGTTTACGTTTAACATCGTGTTAGCGGTTATTGTGCTGCTGGCCTCGGTAAATATGCAGCGCCCGCTCGACTTTGCCATTTTCCCGACGCTGCTGCTGATTACCACCCTGATGCGCCTGACGCTGAACGTGGCGTCTACGCGCGTGGTTCTCCTTAAAGGGCATGAAGGCGAAGGCGCGGCGGGTAAAGTCATCGAAGCCTTTGGTCAGGTGGTTATCGGTGGCGACTTCGTCGTGGGTTTTGTGGTGTTTATCATCCTGATGATCATCAACTTCGTTGTTGTGACCAAGGGTGCAGAGCGTATCTCGGAGGTCTCGGCTCGCTTTACGCTGGACGCCCTCCCCGGCAAACAGATGGCTATCGATGCCGATCTCAACGCCGGGTTAATCAACCAGCAGCAGGCGCGCAGCCGCCGTCAGGAGGTCGCCAAGGAGGCGGACTTCTACGGCGCGATGGACGGGGCATCCAAATTCGTCCGCGGCGATGCCATTGCCGGGATCATGGTCCTGATCATTAACGTGATTGGCGGGATCTGCATCGGTATCTTTAAATACGATTTAGAGGCCAGCGTCGCTTTCCGCCAGTATGTCCTGCTCACCATCGGTGACGGTCTGGTGGCACAAATTCCTTCCCTGCTGCTCGCCACCTCCGCCGCGATTATCGTAACGCGCGTCAGTGAAGGCAATGACATCAGCGATGAGATCAAAACGCAGCTTCTTTCAAAACCGAAGGTGCTCTACACCGCCGCGTTTGTGATGTTTATTCTGGCGATTGTGCCGGGCATGCCGCACATTGCTTTCCTGAGCTTTACCGCGCTGCTGTTATTTGCCGCCTGGCGCCAAAGCAAAGTGGTGCAGCCCGCCACACAAGAGATGGATATTGAGGCGATCAATGAGGCGCTGGCGCCTGACGCCTCCACGGCCATCACATGGGACAGCATCCCACTGGTTGAACCTATCGGTCTGAGCCTCGGCTACAA
Organism: Pantoea sp. ACRSC; assembly: GCF_022346785.1. Classification (NCBI taxonomy): domain Bacteria; kingdom Pseudomonadati; phylum Pseudomonadota; class Gammaproteobacteria; order Enterobacterales; family Erwiniaceae; genus Pantoea; species Pantoea sp. ACRSC. The sequence continues at coordinate 264,946 of NZ_JAKRNN010000002.1, read as the reverse complement.
GCTTGTTACCCTGGTGGACGAGTCCAGGGGCAGCCCGCTTTCGCTGCGCGTTCGCGGGGTAAGGCAGGTTATTTCCGAACTCTGTGGGGTATTACTGCCGGAGATCCGCATACGCGAAAACTTCCGGCTAAAGCCCTCACAGTATGCGATCCACGTCAACGGCATACGCACGGCGGTGGCGGAAGTGCAGGCTGAAAAGCTGATGGCTATTCCCGGAACCGAACTCTACGGTGAAATTGATGGCGTGCTGGACACCGATCCGGCCTACGGTATGGCGATTGTGTGGATCGATCCCGACCAGAAGGCGAAGGCGCTTAATCTGGGGTATCAGGTGGTGGATTGTTCAAGCGTGGTCGCCACCCACGTTAACAGGGTCGCGCGTGAATATTTACCGGAGCTGTTCAACTATGACGATATCACCCATCTGCATGCTCGCCTGGCTCAGCAGGCACCTAAGCTTGCAGAGGACTTAAACGCGGCGCTCAACTTTAGCCAGCTTTTGCGCGTTTATCGCCAGCTCCTGCTTGAGCAGGTTTCACTGAAAGATATTGTGACCATCGCCTCAACGCTGCTGGAGAGCTCGGCCATCACGAAAGATCCGCTGCTGCTTACCGCCGATGTACGCTACGCGCTACGCCGCGCGCTGGTGCATAACATCAACGGCGATCGCCCTCAGCTGGCTGCCTGTACCATCGATAATCAGCTGGAAAACCTGCTGCTCAGCGCACTGAACCAGGCCCAGCAGGCAGGAAAAGTCACGCTGGATAACTTCCCGGTCGATCCCAATATCCTGACGCAGCTGCAAAATACGATGCCAGTGATTTACGAACAGATGAAGGCTAAAAATCTGCCTCCGCTGCTGCTGGTGACGCCGCAGCTGCGTCCGCTGATTTCCCGCTATGCCCGCCTGTTTGCAAAAGGGCTGCATGTGCTCTCCTACAATGAAGTGCCTGACGATGCGGATTTAAACGTGGTGGGCACGCTGGCGTAACGCGCAAAGCCCGGTAACCAGGAGGTGCCTTTATTGCTCCATATAGCGCATTCGCCATTGCGCTATGGTGCGCGGCATTTTACTGATATCGCTATTTTGCGTGCTGTAATAAGAGAAGGTCAGTTTACCTTTTTCATCAGGGGCAATTCTGGCTGCCCAGATATCACTGGCGTTATACATAATGATGGCGGTGCGGGTGTTGGCCGCCCCGCGCAGCCAGGATAAAATTACCGTGGCACCAATATTATCGATATCCTGGTGGTATATATAAGCATTAGCCGTCTGAATAAATTTCTGATAATCCTTCCCCACCAGCGCACGAAATTGCTGGTCTGTTTTTGCATCAGGCAGGATTTGCAGTGAAAGCAGCGTGGCTTCCGGGCGCGGGTCGTTTTCTGATCTTTCATAAATACCGTCAATAAAGGCGCCGCTGGGCATGGACAGGCTGCACCCCTTTTTACCGCTGCTAAAAACCTGAAGCGCACCGCTGCTTTCCGGAATCAGCAACACCTTGCAGCGTTTACTTCCCGCCATATTGTTGATGAGCAGCATGCCGTCTATCTTACGCGCTTCGCCGGTATAGGCCTCTTTATTCAGCCCGGACCAGATGCGAATATCAACATTTACCGTCCAGTCGGCGTTGTGGCTGAACTCAATCACTCCGCCGTTCATGTTTGCCGCGAGGGTATTCCACCAGCGTCCCTGCCAGATAAATTGCGCCGGGGCCTCAGCCAGCTTACCGATGCCCGCATAGTAGGCGCGCTCTATACAGCTTTCTGACGAACAGGTTTTGAGTGACTTCTGCCATGCCAGATACTCCTGATGAACAGGGTATCCTTCGCGGCGCGCCAGCGTATCGCGATAGTACGTTGCCATAATGTTATTAAGCCAGCTGAGATTTTCACTGTTACAAATCGTGTTCTCAAGGGGGGTCGCCGCACGCTGGCAGTTAACGGCAAACGCGCTGGTTGCTACTAATGACGCGAAAATTATGCATAAAACAGTCAGAAACTTTATCATTCCGAATACTTTTTAATCAAAGCGTCCGATATTCTGGCTAAATCGCGCTCAGGTTGCAATAAAACAAAATAGATTATTTACTTATTCACTCTATCAACAGCCTGCCGATGTCTATTTCTCTGGAATAATCTCACTTAATGTAAAAATCAATTCCCATTCAGGTTAAAAATAAAGCCACACAATAGACTAAAGGTTAAATAAAAATATTATTATGCCTGTGCTCCTTTGACGTTGATATTATGATGTGAGAATTGTGCTCGCGCAGGGCTTCTCCCGACACGCCGCCAGCCGCTCTGGTACGGAGCCATCACAATGCCGCCATTCATCACGCGGATGTTCACCGGCATGCCGCTGATATAGCCCGCCCTTCCTTACAGAATCCTCCGATTCCGCCCTCCCTTACCCGGTCGCCGGAACTTTCCCCCCTCAGATTCCTCTTAGCAAAGCTAGCGGCGCAACTCACGATGCGCAGCGTGAAGACAAACGAGGTTGAAATGAATAAAGCCACACAACGTACGATTTTAGGCATGGGGTTCAGCGCGCTGCTGTTAGCCGGTAGCGCGTCGGCGGCAAGCTGGCAGGATCAGCTGAGCAGCGCGGCGTCGCAGCTCAGCCAGCAGAACAGCAGCAACACCAGTGCGACCAACAGCACCGCGCAGAACGGCGGGCTGTCGCTCGGCTCGCTGACCGGCCTGCTGAACGGCGGTGACAAAGCGGTCAGCGCCAACAGCATGACCAACGCCGCAGGCGTGATGCAGTACTGCGTACAGCACAACGTGGTGGATAACAACGTCAAGTCGGTGAAAGAGCAGGTGCTGGATAAGCTCGGCCTGAGCAGCCAGACGGCGCAGACGCAAAACACCGACTACCAGCAGGGCATCGCCGGCCTGCTGAATACCGGCAACGGCCAGCAGCTGAACCTGCAAAGCCTGAGCAACTCACCGATGGGCGAGAAGCTGAAAACCAAAGCCTGTGACGTGGTTCTCAAACAGGGCAAGAAATATATCGGCATGTAATTTCAGCGCTGTAAGGCCGGGAGGAGCCCTCTCTCTTCCCGGCTAATCGCCGCCCGCGCGGTTGCGCGCGGCCATTTCACTTCAGTCTCTTATAACCTGTTCCGCCCACATTTCCCCGTCCGACTAACAGCGCTATAGTGAAGGTTTTAAGCCACAAAGGACAGCGCGCATGAAAGGCATCAACATTGCGATTTACTTCGATCCCGACCTTATTTTTGCCACGGTACATCAGCCAGACGGCAGCTACCTGAGCAAAAACTTTCAGTATGACGATGCGGTTATTGAAGAGATCTACCAGTGGCTGGAACAGTTCACGCCAAATCGCACCCATATTTGCCTGCTTGAGCACGACACCGCCGATATCCTTGCCGACGAACTGGTGGATAACGGCTATCACGTTCATCGCGTCAGCACCCATCTGATGCTGGAGTGGTTCACCTCCTCGCCGCCCGCCACCCCGGACGGCTCGCCGGTACGTGCGCTGCTGCGCTACCTGGAAGAGGAGAAGCCGGAGCAGTATGTGTCGCGCACGCCGCAGATTGAGGCGCTGCTCGATATGTTCGACGATCTCGACGCGCTGGAAGAGGTGGAAGAGGAAGATGACGAAGACAGCCTGCCGGATGACGTGCTGCGCCTGGTGAAGCAGAAAAAGATCACCGGCCTGGCGGCCGCACAGAGCCTGATCCCGGAGCTGAACGAGCGCATCCGCGAGCATCTGATGCGCTATCCAGAGCTGATGACGCCCGAACTGCTGGAAGATTTCTTCCCGGAGCTGCTGGAAGCGATGGAGCGGCCTAAACACTAGCCCTTCCTGACCACGCCATCTAAAGAGGACGTTTATGCAGGCATTATTTGAGGCCGTTGGATTAGGGCTGATTGTGCTGCTGCCGCTCGCCAACCCACTTACTACCGTTGCGCTGTTCCTGGGGCTGGCGGGCGAGATGAACTTCAGCGAGCGCAACCGCCAGGCGCGTCAGGCTTCCATCTATGTGTTCGCCATTATGATAGTGGCCTGGTATGCGGGTAATGCGGTGCTTAACACCTTTGGCATCTCGATTCCCGGGCTGCGCATTGCGGGCGGGCTGATTGTGGCCTTTATCGGCTTTCGCATGCTGTTTCCCGCGCAGCCGGTCGGCCACTCGGTAGAGGCGCAGCACAAGCAGGATGAGCTGGATAACAGCGACGCGCGTCAGGATACGGTCAATATCGCCTTTGTGCCGCTGGCGATGCCGAGCACCGCCGGTCCCGGCACCATTGCGATGATTATCAGCACCGCCTCGACGGTGAAAAGCGGCGTCGATTTTCCCGCGTGGGTGATTGCCGCCGCGCCGCCGCTTACTTTTCTGCTGGTGGCCCTGATCCTGTGGGGCGCGCTGCGCAGTTCAGGCAGCATTATGAAGCTGGTAGGGAAAGGCGGTATCGAGGCGATTTCGCGCCTGATGGGCTTTTTGCTGGTCTGTATGGGCGTGCAGTTTGTGATTAACGGCGTGCTGGAAGTGGCGCATAACTTCCATTAAAAAAGGGCACCGAGGTGCCCTTAATATTTTCAGGTAAGGTGCTGACGCGGGTGAGAAGGCCCGATCGCAAAGACGCAAAAGCGGCATCCCTGCCGGCTCGGCCCGCGACATCCTTGTCGCGGGACGCTTTGCTCTTCGGTCCTTCCCACCCGCTTGCAGACTTCTCAGCCGCCTGAAAGAAGACGCGGTGCCCTTTAGTCGTGCTTCAGCGACTTCCGCACATCCGCCACCTGATCCTTGCTCACCGCTGGCGCGTTGTTGCTCCAGCCCTGACGGATAAAGGTGGCGAGCTGCGCCACTTCGTCGTCGCTCAGACGCTGGCCGAAGCCCGGCATCGCCAGCGTCGACGGCGCTTTCTCGGTAGAGGGCTGCTGCGCGCCTTCCAGGATCGTATGGATCAGCCCGGTCGGATCTTTAGCGTTAACGATCGTCGCCTGATCCAGCTCCGGAAAGATCCCCGGCGCGCCCTTGCCGGTAACAAAGTGACAGGCGCCGCAGTTGTCGATATAGAGACGCTCGCCTTCGCTCAGGTTCTTCGCCGCCGTCAGCTTCGCCTCGGTCTGCTGCTGCGCCTGCACGTTGTAGGCCTGCAGCGGCGGATTGCCGCCGAGGAACTTCAGGTAGGCCGCGACCGCTTTAAGATCGGCGTCGGTCATGTGCGAGCTGCTGTGCTCAATCACCGACTTCATCTCGCCGCCCACCGCCGCTTTATCGTTGCGGCCGGTCTGCAGGTAATCGACGATCTCCTGTTCGCTCCAGCGCGGCAGACCGCGCAGCGACGGCACGTCCCAGTTGTTCAGGCTGCCGCCCGCCAGGAACTTCGCATCGCCGCTGTCGAGCGCCTTCTCGTTCATGCCGAGACCGCGCGGCGTATGGCAGCTGCCGCAGTGGCCAAGGCTCTCAACGATATAGGCACCGCGGTTGATCTCTTCAGAGGCGCCGCCAATTGGCTGGAACGGCTTGTCACTGGTAAAGGCCCAGTTCCAGAAACGCATCCCCCAGCGCTGGCTGAACGGAAAGCTCAGGCGAGTCTCCGGCGGCCGATCGGCGCTCGGCTGCACGCCCTTCATAAAGTAGAGATACAGCGCGTGCATATCTTCATCGCTGATTTTGGCGTAGTCGGGATACGGCATCGCCGGGTAGAGGCGCGAGCCGTCCGGCAGTACGCCTTTGCGCACCGCGTCGGAGAACTGCTGCTCGCTGTAGTTGCCGATGCCGTGCTCTTTGTCCGGCGTAATATTGGTCGAATAAATGGTGCCGAGGTTCGACTCAATCGCCAGTCCGCCAGCATAGTCCGGCTTGCCTGCGACAGAGTGGCAGGCCATACAGTCGCCGAGACGCGACAGGTATTCACCCTTCTTGATCAGCTGGGCTTCATCTTCCGCGTGCGCATGAGCAGCCATGCATCCCAGCAGCACGGCGTTGGCGAGTAACAATGATTTCAGTTTCATATGCTTATGCCTGTACCAGTGGACCGGGGTTCTTCAGATACTGTTCCTTGATCGCCTGCGCCGCCATCAGGGTAATCGCGCCGATGGTGTCGGTGGGGTTCGCCTGGAAGTTCTGCGGGAAGGCGTTGCCGCCCGGTACAAACACGTTATGCACGTCCCAGCTCTGCAGATACTTGTTGAGCGCAGAGGTTTTCGGGTTATCGCCCATGACCGCGCCACCCACGTTATGGGTGGAGACATATTTGGTCAGGTCGAAGTTGGCGTCCATCGGCAGGAAGCTCATGCTCATGCTGTCCGGATTCAGCTCTTTACTGATATTGCCGACGATGCCTTTCAGGTACTGCTGCAGCTTAAGTTCGTTCTGTTTCCAGTTAAAGGTCATGCGCAGCAGCGGCTGGCCGCGGTGGTCGGTGTAGTTCGGGTCGAGGTCCAGATAGACGTCGCGGTACGACTGGCAGGTCGTGGTGATGCTGATCTTCATGGAGTGGCCGTACCACTCTTCCAGCCCCTCTTTGTAGCCCATGCCCCAGCTCGGCGTGCCTTTCGGCAGCGAGGTGCCGATCGGCGTACCGGTGGCCTGCGAGCTGTGGATCTTCGCACCGCCGAGGAAGCCGAGGCCCGGACCGTCGAAGTTGCCCGGTGAGATGTCGTTGAACATCTGGCCGGTAGCGCCGGCGGTGGCGTACGGGTTGAAGTTTTTATCCTTGAAGAACAGGGTCGCGCCGCCGTTCGACAGGAAGGCGTAGTTGCGTCCTACCACACCCTCTTCGGTAATCGGGTTGTACGGCTTGCCGATGCCAGAGAGCAGCATCAGACGCACGTTGTAGAGCTGGAAGCTGGAGAGCACCACGATCTTCGCCGGCTGGAAGACTTCGTTGCCGTCGACGTCGTAGTAGATCACCCCTTTGGCGGTCTTCTTGTCGTCATGCAGCACGACCTTCACCACTTCCGCATGCACTTCGTAGGAGAAGTTCGGCATACGCTTCAGCGCATCCATTACCGCGGTCTGCGGCGAGGCTTTGGAGTAGTTCAGACAGGGGTACTTCGAGCAGTAGCCGCAGTAGTTGCAGGGGGCAATCTGGTTGCCGTAGGGGTTTTTCCACGCGCGAGAGACGCACGCCGACGGGTTGGGGAACGGATGGTAGCCCAGCTTCGTCGCCGCTTCTTTAAACATCACGTTGTTCAGCGTATCTTCCAGCGCCGGCAGCGGATAAGGCTCGGAGCGCGGGCCTTCAAACGGGTCGCCGCCTTCCAGAATCTGACCGCGCAGGTTGCCGGTGGTGCCCGACTGGCCGCAGATCAGCTCGAACTTGTAGTAGTAAGGCTCGATCTCATCCCAGGTAAACGGGAAGTCCATCACGCGCATATCTTCCTGCAGGATGCCCGGCTTGTAGGCCTCGTCCACGTAGGTTTTTAGCTTGATATCGGTTGGCGTCGGACGGATCAGTACCGCCGTCCAGTGCATGCCTGCGCCGCCCACGCCGGTGCCCGGCGCAAACGCGCCCCATTTGCGGGTCGGCAGCGCGGTCTGGGTGGTGTCGTAACGCACGGTGACCGCCACCTCTTTCGGCGTGGCGAACACTTTATTTCGCACGTTATAGGCGTATTCGTCAGCCGGTTTCGGGTAGGCGAAATCGGGGTAGTCGCGCTCGCCGCCGCGCTCTAAGGCGCGCACTTCAAGGCCCGCCAGCGCCAGTTCGATGCTCATCAGCGAGCCGGCCCAGCCGAGGCCGCAAACGACGACGTCGACTTCTTTTTTAGTAATCTGTGCCATGATAATCCTGTCTCAAATACCTGATTCAGCGCCGTTAAGCGCGTTCACCCATAAGGCTGACCGGCCCCAGCGGATAAGGCACGTTGTGCTGCTTCACCCATTCGGTGAAGCTGGCGCGCGCGCCGGGGAAGCCGATGGCGATCCAGGCTTTCATGCCTTTGTTGCCGCCGTACATCGGATCCGCGAGATAGCCGTGCTTGGTATCAGAGAGCAGCTGGCTGAAGAACTGCGACGCTTTCAGATTGCCTTCACCGAGCGCGGCGAAGTCGATGCCGTTCTTGTTGAGTTTGGTCAACACCTCATCTTTCTCTTCCAGCGTGAGCTGCTGGAACGGCTTGCTGTAGGTCGTCTGCACCCACTGCGTAACCAGCTTGATGGCGGTGTGGTACATCTGCTGCGGCGTGAACGGAATCTGGTAGCCGAAGGTGGGATCGGCGTGGACGTTGAACGGGCCCTGCAGGTAGATCTCGTCGCCAAACTCGCTGCTCTGCAGCTGCTGGTCGATAAAGATCGGCACGTTGGTTTCCAGCGCGCCTGGCGCTTTGCCTTTGCCGCCAGCCGGGATCAGGCGATCGGTCGCCGCCAGAATAAACTGCCACTCGTCCGCGCTAAAAAAGCCCGGTTTATAGTCGGCCAGCTCCGGCGCGGCCATTTCTGCCGCCTGCGCTGCGGTCAGTCCTTTTAAAACCAGGTCACTTAGCGGCAGCGCCAGTAGAGACCCGAGCAAAAACTTTCGTCTGGTGGTGGGTTTTTCAAGAAGCATAGCGGCACGACTCTCACTTGCTGTAAAAGTAATATATTTGTTAAACACAAATCTTATCGGTCATTTCCGCGGCAATATTAGGGATATAGATATGTCGAAATGTAAAAATAGAAGTTTAAATGTGTCTTAGTGAAAATTTATCATTGTGTTATTGAATGGTTACGGACGGGTAACAGGCTGTGAAGGCAGGAATTTTGTTTAAAACGACATAATCGCTGGTTATTTAACCAGAAAATTTGTGCGCAGGGCCAGTTTTATTTACGCAGGGTGACAGTTGCCGAAAATAATCAATCAAAAAAAATAATACTTCCATACAAGCTAATTCCCTTTATCGGTAACCCTATATTCACTTATTTACAGCAGCAATGACATATTGCGGAAAATGTGAGCGCGCCGGTATCAAACGGCTATTTGTCTGCGGATGAGAAATAAATAAATGCCTGTAATACCCGTCGCGGTAAAACAGCGAAAAACGCAGACGATTTTTTTGTGCAAAGCTCATAACAAAGCGGCATTTTGACTCTGGCGCGCCGTGGATATAGTCGGTTTATCAATGACTCAGGATAAACTTCTATGCGACGCATTTTGCTTGTGATGTTAAGCGCGCTGGCCTTAGCGCCGATGGCGCACGCCGGGACGCCGAAAGATACGCTGGTTATCGCCGTGCCGCTCGACGGCATTATCAGTTTTGACCCGGCGGAAAGCTTTGAAACGGTCAGCAATAGCAGCCTGCGTAATGTTTACCAGACGCTGGTGGAGCCGAATAAGGACGATCCGCAAAAGCTTTCGCCGCTGCTGGCGCGCAGCTGGCAGCAGGGCGAAACGCCCCATAGCCTGGTCTTCAACCTCAATCCCGACGCGCGCTTCGTCAGCGGCAATCCGGTGACCGCGCAGGATGTTATCTTCTCGCTGACGCGCGCGGTGAAGCTCAACAAAGCGCCCTCGTTTATTCTCGGCGAGTTCGGCTGGACGCCCGACAATATCGACAGCCAGTTCAAGGCCGCCGGCGATCGTCAGCTGGAGATCCGCTGGCCGGCGCAGATTGGTCAGGATCTGGCGCTGCGCCTGCTGACCGCACCGGTAAGCTCGGTGGTCGACAGCAAAACCGCGCTGCAGCACGCCAGCAACAGCGATACCGGCAATGGCTGGCTGAAGACCCATTCAGCGGGCAGCGGCGCGTTTTCTATCAAACAGTTTGTGCCGCTGCAGGCGCTGCTGCTGGAGGCCAACCCGCACGCCGCGCCACAGCCCCATCTGAAGCGCGTGCTGCTGAAGGGGGTCGCCGATCCCGGCACTCGCCGCCTGCTGATACAGCAGGGCGACGTGGATGTCGCCTATCAGCTCGGCCCCGATCAGATCGCCGCACTCAAAAGCGATGCGAACGTGCGCATCGACGCCTTCCCGTCGAGCCTGATTTACTACCTCGGCTTTAACACCAAAAATGCGCAGCAGCCCGTGCTCGGCAATCCGGCGCTGTGGCAGGCGGCGCGCTGGCTGGTTGACTACGACAGCCTCGCCAGCCAGCTGCTGAAAGGCCAGTACCGCGTCCACCAGAGCTTCCTGCCGGACGGCTTCGACGGCGCGCTCAACACCACCCCGTTCCACTACGACGTCGACAAGGCAAAAGCGATCCTGAAGGATGGCGGCATCGCGCCGGGCACGCATATCGCCCTGACGGTGGTCAATCAGCCGCCCTATATCGATGTGGCGCAGGCGCTGCAGGCGAGCTTCGCCAAAGCGGAGGTCAACCTGGATATCAAGCCGGTGGCGGAATCGGAGCTGTGGAGCAAAATGCGCGCCCGCGATTTTCAGTCCATCTTCGTTTACTGGGGCGCGGACTATATCGACCCGAATACCAACGCCAGCGCCTTCGCCTGGAACGTGCCGGGCGGCTCGAAAACCCTGGCATGGCGCGTGGGCTGGGATATCCCCGCGCTGAGCGCCGAGACGCGCAAGGCGGCGGGCGAAAGCGATGCCACGCAGCGCCGCGCGCTCTACACCCATCTGCAGACCGAAGTGCAGCAGAACTCGCCGTTCGTCACTATTCTGCAGGGCGCGCAGCAGGTGGCGGTGCGCAGCAACCTGAGCAACGTTAAGCAGGGCATTGGCGTCAGCATGCTGCTGCTGGATGAGGTGCAAAAATAACAGCCGTGGCGCGCGGGCAATAGCCAGCGCGCCACCCTTCGCCGTCTTTACGGAGCACCACCCTTTTAGCGCAATCCTCTCCTTTTCCCCGCCGCGCTTGCTATCCTTCAGACAATGTCCTTTGCCGGAGAGTGAACCTATGACCGCCCCGCTGCTTATTGCCCAGACGCCCGATGTGAAGCTGCACCTTCTGCCCGCGATGGCGAATCGCCACGGACTCATCACCGGCGCGACCGGCACCGGCAAAACCGTGACGCTGCAGAAGCTGGCTGAATCCTTCTCCACTATCGGCGTGCCGGTATTTATGGCGGATGTCAAAGGCGATCTGACCGGCATTGCCGCGCAAGGCGAGCAGAGCGAGAAACTGCTGGCGCGGCTGGCGAAAATTGGCGTCACCGCCTGGCAGCCGCAGCGCAATCCGGTAATGCTGTGGGATATCTTCGGCGAACAGGGCCATCCGGTGCGCGCCACCGTCTCCGATCTCGGCCCGCTGCTGCTGGCGCGCCTGCTAAATCTCAACGAGATCCAGAGCGGCGTGCTGCAGATTATCTTTCGCGTCGCCGACGATCAGGGGCTGCTGCTGCTCGACTTCAACGATCTGCGCGCGATGACGCAGTACATCGGCGACAACGCCAAAAGCTTCCAGACGCAGTACGGCAATATCAACAGCGCGTCGGTGGGCGCCATCCAGCGCGGGCTGCTGGCGCTGGAGCAGCAGGGCGCGGAGCACTTCTTCGGCGAGCCGATGCTCGATATCCGCGACTGGATGCGCGTCGACGCCGACGGCAAAGGCTTTATTAATATTCTGGCGGCGGACAAGCTCTACCAGCAGCCAAAGCTCTACGCCACCAGCCTGCTGTGGCTGCTGTCGGAGCTTTATGAAAATCTGCCGGAGGCGGGCGATCTGGAGAAGCCGAAGATGGTCTTCTTCTTCGATGAGGCGCACCTGCTGTTTAACGACGCGCCGCCGGTGCTGCTGGAGAAGGTTGAACAGGTGATGCGCCTGATCCGCTCGAAAGGGGTCGGCGTCTGGTTCGTCACCCAGAATCCCGCCGACGTGCCCGAAAGCGTGCTCGGCCAGCTCGGCAATCGCGTGCAGCATGCGCTGCGCGCCTTTACGCCGAAAGATCAGAAGGCGGTGAAGAGCGCCGCCGATACCCTGCGCGCCAACCCCGCCTTCAATACCCTTGAGGCGATTCAGGCGCTGGGCACCGGCGAGGCGCTGATCTCTTTCCTGGATGAGAAAGGCAGCCCCTCAGTGGTGGAGCGCGCTATGGTGATCGCGCCCGGCTCCCGTATGGGCCCGGTTAACCTCGACGAGCGCAACGGCCTGATTAACCACTCGCCGCTGGCGGGCAAATATGACGAGGAGATCGACCGCGAGTCCGCCTTTGAAAAGCTCTGTCAGGAGGTGAAAGGCGCCAGCGAGCAGGCTGACGCGCCGCTGGCGAAGGGCAATCAGGTCAAGGTCGACGATGGCATTCTCGGCGGGCTGAAAGAGGTGCTGTTCGGCCATACCGGCCCGCGCGGCGGCAAGCATGACGGCATCGTGCAGAGCGTGGCGAAGAGCGCTACGCGGCAGATAGCCAACCAGATTATTCGCGGCGTGCTCGGCAACCTGCTGGGGGGACGCCGTCGCTAAGGCAATTTCCGCCACGGTTTCGCCTCTGCTAAGCTGTGAGCATGGATAAATTACGCGAACTTAAACGGACGAAACGTCTGGCGCTCGGCCTGCTGCTGCTGGCCGCCGCCACCTTTATCACCACGCTTTTTCTGCCGCCGGGCTTCTGGATCAGCGGCGTGAAGGCGGTTGCCGAAGCGGCGATGGTCGGCGCGCTGGCGGACTGGTTCGCCGTGGTGGCGCTGTTTCGCCGCGTGCCGGTGCCCTTTATCTCGCGCCATACGGCGATTATTCCGCGCAATAAAGATCGCATTGGCGACAATCTGGGCCGCTTCGTGCAGGAGAAGTTTCTTGATACCGACTCGCTGCTGGCGCTGATCCGCCGCCACGATCCGGCGCAGATGCTGGCGCAGTGGCTTAACGCGCCGGGCAATGCCGATCGCGTCGGGCGTCATCTGCTGCAGGTGATGCGCGGCTTTCTCGATCTTACCGACGACGCGCGCATTCAGGCCTTTATGCGCCGCGCGGTGCATCGCGCCATCGATAAGGTCGATCTGTCGCAAACAGGCGCGGTGCTGCTGGAGAGCCTGACAAAAAACAACCGTCATCAGGAGCTGCTCGACGCAGCGATAGATCAGCTGCTGCGCCTGATGCATAAGCCCGCCACGCGCGATTTTATCGCCATGCAGATTGTGCGCTGGCTGAAGCGCGAGCACCCCATTAAGGCCAAAATGCTGCCGACCGAGTGGCTGGGCGAGCACAGCGCCGAGCTGGTCGCCAACGCCGTGGATTCAGTACTCGACGAGGTGGCGGCTGACCAGGGCCACGAGCTGCGCCTCGGCTTTAATCGCGCGGTGGATCGGCTGATTGAGAAGCTGAAGCACGATCCAGAGATGGCGGCGCGCGCCGAGGAGATTAAGCGCTGGATAAAAGAGGATGCCTCGCTGAACCGCTATATCGGCGAGCTGTGGAGCGATCTGCGCGCCTGGCTGAAAACCGATCTCAACAGCGACGATTCGCGCGTGCAGGAGAAGGTGCGCCAGGCGGCGCTGTGGCTGGGCGAGAACCTGGCGCGCGACGACGCGCTGCGCGCCTCGATGAACCGTCATCTGGAGGAGGCCGCGCGCAGCGTCGCGCCGGAGTTCGCCGCTTTCCTGACGCGTCATATCAGCGATACGGTGAAGAGCTGGGACGCGCGCGATATGTCGCAGCAGATTGAGCTGAATATCGGCAAGGATCTGCAGTTTATCCGCATTAACGGCACCCTGGTTGGCGGCACCATCGGGCTGATTCTCTATCTGCTGTCGCAGCTTCCGGCGCTGATGCCGCTGCTGGCGCGTTAAATCGCGTTGCTCTTACCGCCACAACCCGCTTTTTAAGGCGGGTTCTGGCGTAGGGTCAGGCGGAAAATGGTGCGGCTAAGTGGATTAGTTTACGCTGATGCGCGCCAGATCCTCTTCCTTCAGGCCGGTAGCCTGCAGGATCGCCTCACGCGGCAGCTTCATTTTTAGCAGGCTGCGCGCAACTTCGCGTTTGCCCTCAAGCATCCCTTCTCGTTTGCCCTCTTTGCGGCCTTCCTGCTTAAGCTGTTCTGCAATCGTCATCAGTGCGTCCTCCTGTTGCGGCATTCGCTGCGCCAGTTCACGAACAAAGGCACCGGCGTCTGTGGTTTCGCCTGCCTGAATAATATAGTTTACCAGCGAGAGTGTTTGTGATGAAGATTCGTCCGCCTGCAAAGCCGACACCAGCAGATCGATGACCTCTGCTAAATCGCGCTGACGAATATGTTTTTGCAGCAGCGTCAGCGCCGCCATTCGGCGGTGCTGCACAATCTCCTCGTCGGGAATAACGGTGACATCCACCAGCGGAAAAGCCTTGCCGTAAACAGCGGCGGCCAGCGCCGGGTCGCCGAACCCATCCAGCCAGCAGGTTGACCAGGGATAGGGGCTACGCTGACCGGCGTAAAACAGCACCGGTATCACCAGCGGCAGCTTCTTATGTCCGGCGTCAAGGTGGCGCTTCATTGCCGCCACCGCATAGCGCAGCAGCCGGAACGCCATCTGTTTGTCCGGCGTCGACTGGTGCTCTATCAGCACCTGCAGATAGCCGTCGTCGCCGCTTCGGGTTTTCATACTGTAGAGTACGTCACTAAAGTAAGGGCGCAGATCATCTTCCACAAAAGAGCCGGAGGCGAGCCTGAGCGTGCTGAGGTCGCAGAGCGCAAGGAGCTGCGGCGGAAGGTGGATTTCCATAAAGTCGCGCGCCACGTCTGGCTGGCTGAGAAGCTGGCGGAAGACAGCGTCGTGCGGCGTCGGCGTCGTTTTCTTCTTCATCTTTCCTGACTCTGAAAAAACCTCCGCAGAGCCTGGCATAGCTGAAAAAGAGAGTCATTAGCGATACCGGTAAAGACTACCGGTTTTCAGTAGGTTATAAGCATGAGGCCGCAATGTGCGGCCTCATTTTTGCGACTGTTTTGCTTTCGGGCTTAGCGCCGCTTAATCAGCAGGAACAGGCTAATGGCGAAGAACGCGGCGCTGGGCAGGATGGCCCCCATCACCGGCGGCAGGCCGTAAACCAGGCTCAGCGGGCCAAAAATCTGGTCCAGCACGTAGAACAGGAAGCCGAAGCTGATGCCCGTTACCACACGCACGCCCATCGACACGCTGCGCAGCGGACCGAAGATAAACGACAGCGCCATCAGCATCATGACCGCCACCGACAGCGGCTGGAAAATCTTGCTCCACATATTGAGCCGGTAGCGTCCCGACTCCTGGCCGCTCTGCTTCAGATACTTACTGTAGTTATAGAGGCCGCGAATCGACAGCGCGTCGGGATCGAGCGCCACCACGCCGAGCTTATCCGGCGTCAGGCTGGTTTTCCATTCGCCGCTCAGGCTCTGCGAGCCGCTAATCTGCTTCGGGTCGTTGAGATCTGACTCATCCACCTGCGCCAGATTCCAGCGTTTGTTCGCCTGGTCCCAGGTCGCGCTGGCGGCGTAGCGCACGCTCTTCAGACGACGATCGTCGCTGAAGTTATAGATGCTGACGCCGTCGAGCTGGTTATCGCCGCGCACCCGTTCGATATAGATAAAGTTATTGCCATCTTTCGCCCACAGGCCGTTCTGCGTCGACACCAGCGCGCCGCCGTAAAGCTGCGTTGCGCGGTAGTTGCGCGCCATCTGCTCGCCCGCCGGGGCCAGAAACTCGCCAATCGCCATGGTCAGCAGCACCAGCGGAATAGCGGTTTTCATCACCGACAGCGCCACCTGCATGCGGGTAAAGCCCGCCGCCTGCATCACTACCAGCTCGCTGCGCTGCGCCAGCGTGCCCAGGCCGAGCAGCGCGCCAAGCAGCGCCGCCATAGGGAAGAAGATCTCAATATCCTTCGGCACGCTGAGCAGCGTGTAGTAACCGGCGGCGAGCGCGGTATAGGCGCCCTGCCCGGTCTTGCGCAGCTGATCGACGAACTTGATGATGCCGGAGAGCGACACCAGCATGAACAGCGTCAACATGATGGTATTGAAAATAGTTTTACCGATATAACGGTCGAGAACGCGAAACATCAGACGGAACCTCCGCGGCTGAAGCGGGCGCGCACGCGGCGCATCGGCACCGTATCCCACAGGTTAAGGGCTACCGCCAGCAGCAGATAGCTGATATTCACCACCCACATCCAGATCGCCGGATCGAGCCGCCCTTTCGCCGCATTCGACTTCAGCGAGCTCTGCAGCAGGAAGAAGATCAGATAGAGCAGCATCGCGGGCAGCATCGACAGCACGCGTCCCTGACGCGGGTTGACCACGCTGAGCGGCACCACCATCAGCGCCATCACCAGCACCGCGAAAATCAGCGTAAAGCGCCAGTGCAGCTCCGAGCGGAACGCCGGGGTATCGTTGCTGAGCAGCGTAGTGAGATCGGACTGCTCGGCGTCGTTTGGATCGAGCGTCGCCTCTTTATAGCCGACGCGCGCCTGATAGTTGGTGAAGTCGGTAATGCGGAAGTCGCGCAGCATCGCCGTGCCTTCGAAGCGGGTGCCTTTATCCAGCGTCACCACCTGTGAGCCGTCTTTGTGCTGCTCCATATGGCCGCTGTCCGCCAGCACCACCGACGGCCGTGCGTTGCCTTTGGCGCGCAGCTGCGCCAGGAAGACGTTGCCGAACTGGTTACCCTTGACGTTTTCAATAAACAGCACCGAGTTGCCGTCGCTGGAGCTCTGGAACTGCCCAGCCGCAAGCGCCGCCGCGCCAGGGTTGGCTTTGGCGTTTTGCGTCACCTCGTCCTGATAGCGCGAGGACCAGGGGCCGAGCCAGATCACGTTGACCGCCGCCACAACGGAGGTGAGCAGCATCAACACCATCGCCGCCTTCACCAGCACGCTTTTGCCTAATCCGCAGGCGTGCATTACGGTGATTTCGCTGTCGGTGTAGAGCTTGCCCAGCGTCATCAGGATCGCCAGAAACAGGCTTAACGGCAGAATAAGTTGTGCCATTTCAGGCACGCCAAGCCCTAACAGAGTCAGAACGAGATTTGTTGGGATTTCGCCGTCCACCGCAGCCCCTAAAATCCGCACTAACTTCTGACAAAAGAAGATAAGCAGCAGGATGAAAAGGATAGCCAGCTGGCTTTTGAGCGTTTCCCGAACCAGATATCTAATGATGATCACGCTTAGTACGCCTGTGATAACTTGTCTTTTTGCAGGAAAATCGCTAGTTTCAACGCTTATTAGCCATTTTTCTTCATCAATGGCCTGCGTCGCAGCTAAAATGGTATGACAAACGCGTCAGGGTGGTGAAAATTAACGCATTGCCACACTAAACGTAGTTCGAACGCTGATTACCAACAAACTTTTTACCTCTGTGGTAACAAGCGGACCATTCTAGCGACAGCCGCGGCCGTTGTCTTTAAGATTCAGGAGAGTGCATGGAGTTCAGTGTAAAAAGCGGAAGCCCGGAAAAACAGCGCAGCGCCTGCATTGTTGTCGGTGTTTTCGAGCCGCGTCGTCTGTCGCCGATCGCCGAGCAGTTAGACAAAATCAGCGATGGCTACATCAGCGCCCTGCTGCGCCGCGGCGAGCTGGAAGGCAAAGTGGGCCAGACCCTGCTGCTGCATCATGTACCCAACATTCTTTCCGAGCGCATTCTGCTGATTGGCTGCGGCAAAGAGCGCGAGCTGGATGAGCGCCAGTACAAACAGGTGATCCAGAAGACCATCAACACGCTGAACGACACCGGCTCGATGGAAGCGGTCTGCTTTTTAACCGAGCTACATGTGAAAAGCCGCAATACCTACTGGAAAGTGCGTCAGGCGGTCGAAACCTCCAAAGAAGCGCTTTATAACTTCGACCAGCTGAAAAGCAACAAAACCGAGCCGCGCCGTCCGCTGCGCAAGCTGGTGTTCAACGTGCCGACGCGCCGCGAACTCACCAGCGGCGAGCGCGCTATCCAGCACGGCCTGGCGGTCGCCGCCGGCGTGAAGGCGGCAAAAGATCTCGGCAATATGCCACCCAACATCTGTAATGCGGCCTATCTCGCCTCCCAGGCGCGCCAGCTGGCGGACGCCTACAGCAAAAACGTCACCACGCGCGTCATCGGCGAACAGCAGATGAAAGAGCTGGGCATGAACGCCTATCTCGCGGTGGGCGCCGGCTCGCAGAACGAGTCGCTGATGTCGGTCATTGAGTACAAAGGCAACCCGGATGCGGAAGCGCGTCCTATCGTGCTGGTGGGCAAAGGGCTGACCTTCGACTCCGGCGGCATCTCCATCAAGCCGTCAGATTCGATGGATGAGATGAAATATGACATGTGCGGCGCAGCGTCGGTTTACGGCGTGATGCGCATGGTGGCCGAGCTGAACCTGCCGCTTAACGTGGTGGGCGTGCTGGCAGGCTGCGAAAACATGCCGGACGGCCGCGCCATGCGCCCGGGCGATGTGCTGACCACCATGTCCGGCCAGACGGTAGAAGTGCTGAATACCGACGCGGAAGGCCGTCTGGTGCTGTGCGACGCGCTGACCTACGTAGAGCGCTTCGATCCGGAAGTGGTCATCGATGTCGCAACCCTGACCGGCGCCTGCGTTATTGCGCTCGGCCATCACGTCAGCGGCCTGCTGTCGAACCACAATCCGCTGGCGCACGAGCTGATCGGCGCCTCCGAGCAGTCCGGCGACCGCGCCTGGCGTCTGCCGATGGCGGACGAGTATCAGGAGCAGCTGGAATCGAACTTTGCCGATATGGCGAATATCGGCGGCCGTCCCGGCGGCGCCATCACCGCCGCCTGCTTCCTGGCGCGCTTTGCCCGCAAATATAACTGGGCGCATCTGGATATCGCCGGCACTGCCTGGCGTTCGGGCAAAGCCAAAGGCGCGACCGGTCGTCCGGTGCCGATGCTGTCACAGTTCCTGCTGAACCGCGCCGGTCTTAACGGCGACGACTAAGCCTCGCTGCGCGCCGCTCTCAGGGGCGGCGCGCATTGATTTATATCACCGCAGACGCCATATCCATCTCATCGGGAAGTGCTACCGCGCGCCTTAGCTGGTAACATCGACACCTCTCACCCACAAGGCATTTCCATGAAAAACGCAACCTTCTACGTAATGGAAACGGACTCGCCCAGCGAAGAGCTGAGCGCCATCGAGGCGCTGGTGTGCGATCTGGCGGAAACGCGCTGGCGGGCGGGCAAACGCATTTTGATCGCCTGTGAAGACGAACAGCAGGCCATTCGGCTCGACGAGGCGCTGTGGCAGCGCCCGGCCAACGCCTTCGTGCCGCACAATCTGGCGGGTGAAGGTCCGCGCTACGGCGCGCCGGTCGAGCTCGCCTGGCCGCAGCGTCGCGGCAGCTCGCCGCGCGATCTGCTGATTAGCCTGCTGCCGCAGTTTGCAGATTTTGCTACTGCTTTCCATGAAGTGATAGACTTCGTACCCTACGAAGAGTCTCAGAAACAGCTGGCGCGCGACCGCTATAAAGCGTACCGCAGCGTTGGTTTCCAATTGAATACGGCCACGCCGCCGCAGCCGCAAACGACATAGCAGAAATGGAAAAAACATATAACCCGCAAGATATCGAGCAGCCGCTTTACGAGCACTGGGAAGAGCAAGGCTATTTCAAGCCTAACGGCGATACCAGCCAGGAAAGCTTCTGCATAATGATCCCGCCGCCGAACGTCACCGGCAGCCTGCACATGGGTCACGCTTTCCAGCAGACCATCATGGACACCATGATCCGCTACCAGCGCATGCAGGGAAAAAATACGCTGTGGCAGGTAGGTACCGATCATGCGGGCATCGCCACTCAGATGGTGGTGGAGCGCAAGATCGCCGCCGAAGAGGGCAAAACGCGCCAGGATTACGGCCGCGACGCCTTTATCGAGAAGATTTGGCAGTGGAAGGCGGAGTCGGGCGGCACCATTACCCGCCAGATGCGTCGCCTCGGCAACTCCGTGGACTGGGAGCGCGAGCGCTTCACCATGGATGAAGGCCTCTCCAACGCGGTGAAAGAGGTGTTCGTTCGCCTGCATAAAGAGAACCTTATCTATCGCGGCAAACGCCTGGTGAACTGGGATCCGAAACTGCGCACCGCGATTTCCGATCTGGAAGTGGAAAACCGCGAGAGCAAAGGCTCTATGTGGCATATCCGCTATCCGCTGGCGGACGGCGTGAAAACCGCTGAAGGCAAAGATTATCTGGTGGTGGCCACCACCCGTCCGGAAACCCTGCTGGGCGATACCGGCGTGGCGGTCAACCCGGAAGACCCGCGCTACAAAGATCTGATCGGCAAAGAGGTGATCCTGCCGCTGGTCAACCGCCGCATTCCCATCGTGGGCGACGAGCACGCGGATATGGAGAAAGGCACCGGCTGCGTGAAGATCACCCCGGCGCACGACTTCAACGACTATGAGGTCGGCCGTCGCCACAAGCTGCCGATGATCAACATCCTGACCTTTGACGGCGATATCCGCGAACGCGCCCAGGTGTACGACACCAACGGCGAAGTCAGCGACGCCTGCTCGGATGAGATCCCGGCGCAGTTCCAGAAAATGGAGCGCTTCGCCGCGCGCAAGGCGATTGTCGCCGCCGTGGACGAGCTGGGCCTGCTGGACGAGATTAAACCACACGACCTGACCGTGCCTTACGGCGATCGCGGCGGCGTTGTCATCGAGCCGATGCTGACCGACCAGTGGTACGTGCGTACCGCGCCGCTGGCGAAAGTCGCGGTCGAGGCGGTCGAGAACGGCGATATCCAGTTCGTGCCGAAGCAGTATGAAAACATGTACTTCTCCTGGATGCGTGACATTCAGGACTGGTGTATCTCCCGTCAGCTCTGGTGGGGCCACCGTATTCCAGCCTGGTACGACAACGACGGCAACGTCTATGTTGGCCGCAGCGAAGAGGAAGTGCGCAGCGAAAACAACCTGGGCGCGGACGTGGCGCTGCGTCAGGATGAAGACGTGCTCGACACCTGGTTCTCCTCTGGGCTGTGGACCTTCTCGACCCTCGGCTGGCCGGAGAACACCGAGGCGCTGCGCCAGTTCCACCCGACCAGCGTGCTGGTGAGCGGCTTCGACATTATCTTCTTCTGGATTGCCCGCATGATCATGCTGACCATGCACTTCCTCAAAGATGAGAACGGCAAGCCGCAGGTGCCGTTCAAGACCGTCTATATGACCGGTCTGATCCGCGACGAAGAAGGCCAGAAGATGTCGAAATCCAAAGGCAACGTTATCGATCCGCTGGATATGGTCGACGGCATCTCGCTGGAAGATCTGCTGGAGAAACGTACCGGCAATATGATGCAGCCGCAGCTGGCGGAGAAGATCCGCAAGCGCACCGAGAAGCAGTTCCCGCAAGGTATTGAGCCGTCGGGCACCGACGCGCTGCGCTTTACCCTGGCGGCGCTCGCCTCCACCGGCCGCGACATCAACTGGGATATGAAGCGTCTGGAAGGCTACCGCAACTTCTGTAACAAGCTGTGGAACGCCAGCCGCTTCGTGCTGATGAACACCGAAGATCAGGATTGCGGTCAGAACGGCGGCGAGATGACGCTGTCGCTGGCGGATCGCTGGATCCTCGCCGAGTTCAACAGCACGGTGAAAGCGTACCGCGAAGCGCTGGACAGCTACCGCTTCGATATCGCTGCGAATATTCTTTATGACTTCACCTGGAACCAGTTCTGCGACTGGTACCTGGAGCTGACCAAGCCGGTGATGAACAGCGGCAGCGAAGCGGAGCTGCGCGGCACGCGCAACACGCTGGTGACGGTGCTGGAAGCGCTGCTGCGCCTCGCCCACCCGATTATTCCGTTTATCACCGAGACCATCTGGCAGCGCGTGAAGGTGCTGAAGAACATCAGCGACGACACCATTATGCTGCAGCCTTTCCCGCAGTACGACGCGGCGAAAGAGGATGCGGAAGCGATGGCGGACGTGGAGTGGATGAAGCAGGCGATCGTCGCGGTACGTAATATCCGCGCCGAGATGAATATCGCCCTGAGCAAACCGCTCGACGTGCTGCTGCGCGACTGCTCTCCTGCGGCGCTGCGCCGTGTAGAGGCGAACCGCACCTTCCTGTCGCGCCTGGCGCGTCTGGAGAGCCTGACCATTCTGCCGGCAGGCGAAAAAGGCCCGGTTTCGGTGACGAAAATCATCGAAGGCGCCGAGCTGCTGATCCCGATGGCGGGCCTGGTGGACAAGGCGGCGGAGCTGGATCGTCTGGCGAAAGAGCTGGGCAAGCTCGACGTTGAGATTGAGAAGATCCAGACCAAGCTAGCGAACGAAGGCTTTGTCTCACGCGCACCGGAAGCGGTCGTGGCCAAAGAGCGCGAGCGCGTTGCCGAGCTGGAGCAGTCGAAAGCGAAGCTGATTGAACAGCAGGCGGTGATTGCGGCGCTCTGATTTAACGCCGCTTCCCTGAAAAAACCCTGCGCTACGGCGCGGGGTTTTTTATTGGCTGAGGCCGGAGGAACAGGGGGTCAGCGTGCCGACGATCGGAAGAGTGTGGTGAGCGCGCCCCCCATACGGACCTGATTGCTTTTCGCCAGCAGGCAGTACTGGCTCATGACGCTGAGCGCAGCTTTCGCCTTTTCATCCGTCTGCCGGGTGAAAGCGTTGTTTTTCAACGCCGTTTCCCGCAGCGCCCTGAGGCGTCTGGGGCAAACTAGCTGTACTTCCCCGTTTGAAAAGGCTTCTATTCCTTCAGTCAGACGCTCTGTGCCGTGAACTTTGCTCGCTCCCCAGATCTGTTCTGGAAAATAATAGCCGGGAAAGCTCTCTTCTTTAAACGCAAAGACTTTCTGTTGCCATCGTGCCATACCGACTATCCCAATGGCGCGCTGATTAATCTGTATAAGCTGAACGGAAAATAGCGAGAAAACGGCAATCACCAGCGCCGGGAACAACGCCATAACAGCTTTGAAAACCTGCTGAGCGTTAACTCTGTTGGTGAAAACAGAGAGTAACGCCAGCATAAAAAGCAGAATATAAATGGCAACGACAACAAGATATTTCACCCACGGCTTTTCATGTGAAAAATAGATATTCCCCTGCACCAGAAAGGCAAGAGGCACAACGGAGAACAGCGCAACCATTAATGCATACAGGGAGTAGCAGAGTTATAGAGAAAACGCTAAAGAACGCAGTGAGGTAATTAATATAGCAATCACGCCAGAGGCGTTATTAATGACAAGCGGGAAAACATCCAGCCTGCCTGTCCACTTTAAATGCCTCCACAGGTTAATAAAACCGGCAATAATAAAAAGCGGAAAAAGCGCTTTGATAATTTTAAAAACACGCCAAAAAGTCACTTAATGCCTCCATGCACCTTAATGAATATTGCTTTTCACCGACGATAATGCTATTTCTGGTGAATGACTAACCGAGTTAACCACGCTATTTCGCCATGATCCCTGAAACTCAGCCTTCACTTAAGCTGCGCCCCATCAGCGCCGCCGACAATTCCCATATCGCCCAGGTCATCCGCACCGTCTCGGCGGAGTTCGGCCTGACCGCGGACAAAGGCTATACCGTGGCCGATCCGCAGCTCGACAATCTGTATGAACTCTACAGCGCCGAGCACAGCGCCTACTGGATTGTTGAGCATCAGGGAAAAGTCATGGGCGGAGGCGGCGTCGCTCCCCTCGCCTGCAGCGCGCCCGATATCTGTGAGCTGCAGAAAATGTATTTCCTGCCAGAGGTGCGCGGCTTTGGCGTGGCGCGCGAGCTGGCGCTGCGCGCGATGGAGCATGCGCGTCAGCGCGGCTTCCGCCGCTGCTATCTGGAAACCACCGGCAGCCTGACGCGCGCGATCAGGCTCTACGAATCTCTGGGCTTCGAACATATTGATAACGCACTGGGTTGTACAGGCCATGTGGACTGCGAAGTCCGTATGCTGAAAACGCTATAGCCCGCGCTCGACGTAGCGCATATCGTTAACAGACTCAATCACGAACCTGCCGCTGTCGGTGTAGCGCAGCAGGGAGACGCTGGCGTTTTTTAGCGGCTGATTTGATCCTTTATCGCCCAGCGCCTGTAGCAGCGACGAAATAGCCAGACCGTGGCTGACCACAAGCACGTTGCCGCCGCCCTGCTGCTGAGCCTGTCGCGCTATGTCAGTCATGCTCTCTACCATACGTTTTGCTACCTGCTGAGCGCTTTCCGCCTGCACGGTTGACTTCATCCCCTCCAGCGCCGGCGAGCCTGACGCTTCCGCCCGTTTAATCGCATCGATGATGCCAGCAATATCGATCTTACCGGCGCTGTACGCTTCCATCAGCGCGGCGTCCGAGCTATAGCCCGCCTGATGCGCTGCGGCCGTAATCATGTTTTTATTCAGGTCCCCCTCGTACAGGCCAAAGCACACCTCGCGTAAACCTTTCTTCTCCTGGAGTAGCGGCGGATTTTTCCATGTTTTCATTACCAGCTGCGCCGTCTCTCTCGCCCTGCCCGCGTCGCTGGACCAGGCAGCGATAAAGGTTAGCGGCTGCAATCCTCGCCCCAGCTGCTCGGCAACCGCCACACCAGCGGGCGTCAGCGGCGTATCGGACCATCCCTGCGCGCGCTCCACCGTATTGAACATCGTCTTGCCATGACGCGTCACATAGAGCATCACATCGGCTGCCCAGGCGCTGCCGATAGTGCCGCCCAGCAACAGCGCGATAGCAAAGAGGGTCTTAAGCACGATTTTCATGGTTACTCTCCTCATTAATCATGTTGAATCTCTATTCAGTGGCAATTTGCGCCGACAGACGCTTTGCGCACATATAATTTTTCTGCGTATTATTAATCGGGTTATCCTTACTGTTTTTATATAACCAGCCAGAATTCAAAAGGTAAAAGCCAGGGCTAATTAAGCGCACTCTGCGCCAGTTAACATTTATATAGCGTTCGCAACCTCCGCTTCCGCTCGCTGAGTCTCTCGCCCGGCGCAGCAGTATAAACAGCCGTGATCTGCCGTTTATGCTGGTTTGCAGGGCGAGGTTTTACGGCGTTCTATAGCGCTGCGCCTTTATGGTATTGCGTTAACCTGTAAAAAACCCGACTCACGACAGCTTTTAATTAAAGATGCCGTGAGTCGGGTTTTGCTTGAAAATAACAATCCCGCAGTAATAAGGGGAATATATTTAATTGCCCGGCAGAAGTCAGGGCAATAAATAGCCTTTTGTGAGAGGTCACACAAAAAATAACAGGTTAAAAAGCGAGAAATGCCCCTTTACGCAGATAATGTACAGCGTGCGCAATCAAAATAGCCCCTGGCTAAACAGGCGTGAAAAAATGAAACGGCACCCTGATACCGCGTGCCGTTACAGAGATTTACCACGCCGGCACGCCGCTGTGAAAACGCAGCTCCGTATCCGGTTCGCTAATCAGCTTCGCTTCCGCTTCGCCAATCGCCCGCACGCGCGGCGTGATATCTTTCGGCGAGATCTGCGCTGCCAGGGCTAAATAGTCCTGATAGTGGCGCGCTTCCGAACGCAGCAGCGAGATATAGAACTTCTCCAGCTCCGCGTCCAGCCAGGGCGCCAGACTGGCAAAGCGCTCGCAGGAGCGCGCCTCGATATAGGCGCCGCAAATCAGCTTGTCCACCAGCGTATCGGGCTCGTGCGTAGTGATCTCCCGCAGCAGCCCTTTGGCGTAGCGGCTTGAGGTGATCTTTTTATAGGGCAAACCGCGCGCCTGCATAATCTCCCACACCTGATAAAAGTGGTGCAGCTCCTCTTTAATCAGCAGCACCATCTTCTCCACCAGATCGTCCGCCCAGGGCAGCTCATTGCGCACGATGATGCTTTTGGAGAGGTTTTTATGCGCCTGGATAAACTGGCTGTCGGGGTGCTCGCGGAAAATAAAATCTTCGTAGGGCTTAAGCCAGGCGAGGATCGCTTCGCCGCTCGGCTTGTCGGCGACATATTTACGGATCAGCCAGGTGGCGGTCTGCGCCGCTTTCAGTTCGCAAACCAGATGGTCGGTCAGCAGCAGCGTCAGATTTTCCGGTTTGCGCGCCTCGTCAATCCAGGCTTGCGGCGTGCGGCAGAGTAAAAACTGATAGACGGGTTCGAGCAGCGGTGCGTAGTTCATGTCGGTTCAAAAAGGCAGGATACGGGAAGGCGGAGCGCGCGGCTCCGCCAGGAGAACTCAGTGGCGTACGCCGTTATCTTCGTCGCCGTCGATAATGTCGCCGTCTTCGTCGTCATCTTCGTCTTCAGCGTCGGGATCTTCGAAGTAGGTGCCCCAGCCGTCATAATCGACGTTATATTTGCCGACCAGATTCACCAGCTGCTCAACCTGCGCGTCAATCAGCTCAGGCTTCAGCGCCGACTCGCTCAGGATATCGACACACATCACCGTGGTGCCATCCTCCAGCTCCAGCTCTTCCGGCTCGGTCACTTCATAGCCCAGCTTGAACGCATCAACGGCCGCTTTTTCCAGCGAGTCGAAGTTGTTGCAGGAGAGATGATGTTCAATGGTATAGAGCGCATCCGGATCGCTGCCATCTTCCAGCAGCTCATCAATGATCAGGCGTGTCTCTTCACGCTGCTCTTCCAGCAATGCTTCATATGCCATGGCGAATTCCCCTCAGTGTTCGGCAATAAACAAGTATTTTCCCACACTGCCCGGCGCGCCACTACTCAAAACGGAAAGTTTCTTTACGCTGGGGTTGAAAATGAATATTCATACGTTTAGATTGAATTTTCATTCAATCAGAATGGCTGCACTGGAGCCCGTTATGAGTCACCTTTTTCAACGCCACTTCCTTCGGCTGCTCGATTTTAGCCCGGCCGATATCATCTCCCTGCTCGACCTCGCCGCTGAATTAAAACGCGCTAAAAAAAACGGTAGCGAAACCCAGCGCCTGAAGGGCAAAAACATCGCGCTCATCTTCGAAAAAGACTCGACCCGTACCCGATGCTCTTTCGAAGTTGCCGCATACGATCAGGGCGCCAGCGTCACTTACCTCGGCCCGAGCGGCAGCCAGATCGGCCATAAAGAGTCGATGAAAGATACCGCCCGCGTGCTGGGCCGCATGTATGACGGCATCCAGTACCGCGGCTACGGCCAGGCGCTGGTGGAGACGCTGGCGGAATTCGCCGGCGTCCCGGTATGGAACGGCCTCACCACCGAGTTTCACCCGACCCAGCTGCTGGCTGATCTGCTGACCATGCAGGAGCATCTGCCGGGCAAGGCGCTGCACGAGATGACCCTGGTCTACGTGGGCGACGCACGTAACAATATGGGCAACAGCATGCTGGAAGCGGCGGCGGTGACTGGCCTGGATCTGCGCCTGGTTGCACCGAAAGGCTGCTGGCCAGACGCCGACCTGGTCGCCACCTGCCGTCAGGCGGCGCAGAAAACCGGCGGCAGCATTACCCTGACTGAGGATATCGCCGAAGGCGTCAAGGGCGCGGACTTTATCTATACCGATGTCTGGGTCTCAATGGGCGAAGCCAAAGCGGTGTGGGAAGAGCGTATCGCGCTGCTGCGCGGCTACCAGGTGAATCAGGCGATGCTGCAGCTGACCGGCAACCCGCAGGTGAAGTTCCTGCACTGCCTGCCGGCCTTTCATGACGATCAGACCACGCTGGGCCGCCAGATGGCCGAGCAGTATGGCCTGCACGGCGGGATGGAGGTCAGCGACGAGGTGTTTGAGTCGGAGCACAGCATTGTGTTCGATCAGGCGGAAAACCGCATGCATACGATAAAAGCGGTTATGGTTGCGACGCTGAGCCAGGCCTAGCCCGCCGCTCCGCAAACGTTTTCCCTTGATGCAAAATGGCGGACGGGTATAATGCGCCCCAATTTGCCGGAGGAAACATGCAACAGCGCAGCGCAAACATTCACGCGACATCACGCCTGAACGCAGGCGGCGCCCCTGTTTTTTCCGTCATCAACCCGATCGTAAAAAAAGCCCCTTAAGCAGGGGCTTTTTTTTGTCCGCAATTCGGTAGCGCAGAGAGGCGAACTATGGCTAACCCGTTATATCGCAAACATATTATTTCCATTAACGATCTCAGCCGCGACGAACTGGAGCTGGTGCTGCACACCGCCGCGCGGCTGAAAGCCAACCCGCAGCCGGAGCTGCTGAAGCACAAGGTGATCGCCAGCTGCTTCTTTGAAGCCTCAACGCGCACGCGCCTGTCGTTTGAAACGGCGATCCACCGGCTGGGGGCGTCGGTGGTGGGCTTCGCCGACGGCAGCAACACCTCGCTCGGCAAGAAGGGGGAAACCCTGGCGGACACGATTTCCGTGATCGGCACCTACGTCGACGCTATCGTGATGCGTCATCCGCAGGAGGGCGCGGCGCGACTGGCTACGGAATTTTCCGGCGGCGTGCCGATCCTTAACGCCGGAGACGGTGCCAATCAGCACCCGACCCAGACGCTGCTGGATCTCTTTACCATCCGTGAAACGCAGAGCCGGCTGGACAACCTGAGCATCGCTATGGTCGGCGACCTGAAATATGGCCGCACGGTGCACTCCCTGACGCAGGCGCTGGCGAAGTTCAACGGCAACCGCTTCTACTTTATCGCGCCCGACGCGCTGGCGATGCCGGCCTATATCACCGATACGCTGGATGAGCGCGGCATCGTCTGGTCGCGCCACGACAGCATCGAAGCGGTGATCCCACACGCCGATATTCTCTATATGACCCGCGTGCAGAAAGAGCGGCTCGACCCGTCGGAATATGCCAACGTCAAGGCGCAATTTATTCTGCGCGCGGCGGATCTGGCCGGCGCGCGCGACAATATGAAAGTGCTGCATCCGCTGCCGCGCGTTGACGAAATCGCCACCGACGTGGATAAAACGCCTTACGCCTGGTATTTCCAGCAGGCAGGCAACGGCATCTTCGCGCGTCAGGCTCTGCTGGCGCTGGTACTCAACAGCGAACAGGATCTGTAAGGAGCAATCGCCATGACTCACGACAACAAACTGCAGGTAGAAGCGATCAAGCGCGGCACGGTTATCGACCATATCCCCGCGCAGGTTGGGTTTAAGCTGCTGTCGCTGTTTCGGCTTACCGAAACCGACCAGCGCATCACCATCGGCCTTAACCTGCCCTCGGGCGAGCTGGGGCGCAAAGATCTGATCAAGATCGAAAACACCTTTCTCACCGAGGATCAGATCAACCAGCTGGCGGTCTATGCGCCGCACGCCACCGTCAACCGCATCGACGACTATGAAGTCGTGGCAAAAATCGCGCCGACGCTGCCGGAGCGCATTGAGCGCGTGCTGACCTGTCCAAACGGCAACTGCATCAGCCGCAGCGAGCCGGTTTTCTCCAGCTTTGCGGTGAAAAAGCGCGACGCCGAGGTGGTGCTGACCTGCAAATATTGCGAGAAAGCCTTTGCGCACCACGTGGTGCTCGGTCACTGGTAATCGCCCTGCTCGTCCCTATAATGGGGCGATGTTTCTCGCCAGCGGCGGCAAGCCGCCGCTGCGTCACTCTTAAGGAGCAAGTATGTCTCGCGAAATCAGTACGGAAAAAGCGCCAGCGGCGATCGGGCCCTATGTGCAGGGCGTGGATCTGGGCAATATGATCATCACCTCCGGGCAGATCCCGGTCGATCCGGCGACCGGTGCGGTGCCGGAGGCGATCGACGCTCAGGCGCGTCAGTCGCTGGAAAACGTCAAAGCGATCGTTGAAGCGGCAGGCCTGCAGGTTGGCGACATCGTGAAAACCACGGTTTTCGTCAAGGACCTTAACGACTTCGCTACCGTCAACGCCACCTACGAAGCCTTTTTTGCCGAGCATAACGCCAGCTTCCCGGCGCGCTCCTGCGTGGAAGTGGCGCGTCTGCCGAAAGATGTGAAGATCGAGATCGAAGCGATCGCCCTGCGCCGCTAAGGATCTGCTGCGCGCTGCGCCCGCAGCGCGTATCCCCTGTTCCGCCTTCCTGTCGTCAACACCGTCCTCGTTTTTCCTTCTGCCTGGCTTTGCGCCACGCCCCGCGCTTCTTTGTTTCAGGTCAAAACATCGGCGATTAAATTCTCCTGACATCCATATATAGTGGCTAAAATCCTTCCTGGCACAACATATAGGGGATGGAAAGAGCATGGCAAAGGTAGTGGTGAAGCGCGACGGCTGTCGCTCAGAGTTTGACGCAGCGAGAATCGAGGCGGCGGTAGCGGCGGCTGCGCGCGCGGCGCAGGTTGAGGATGCAGACTGGTGTGCGACGGTCGCTCAGCGCGTCAGCGAGAAGCTGGCCGACCGCGCCGAAGTGGATATCCGCGATATTCAGTTCGCGGTTGAAGAGACGCTGATGAGCGGCCCCTATCCGCAGCTGGCGCGCGCCTATATCGAATATCGTCACGATCGCGACGTGGCGCGCGAACAGCGTGGCAAGCTGCATCACGCCATTCGCGGCCTGGTCGATCAGACTAACGCCGCCCTGCTGAACGAAAACGCCAATAAAGACAGCAAGGTAATCCCGACGCAGCGCGATCTGCTGGCGGGGATCGTCGCGAAACACTACGCGCAGCAGCTGCTGCTGCCGCGCGACGTGGTGCAGGCGCACGAGCGCGGCGAGATCCACTACCACGATCTCGACTACTCCCCTTTCTTTCCCATGTTCAACTGTATGCTGATCGATCTGAAAGGCATGCTTACCAACGGCTTCAAGATGGGCAACGCCGAAATCGAGCCGCCGAAATCGATCGCCACCGCCACGGCGGTGACCGCGCAGATCATCGCCCAGGTCGCCAGCCATATTTACGGCGGCACCACCATTAACCGCATCGACGAAGTGCTGGCGCCCTTTGTGCTGCTCAGCATGGAGAAGCATCGCGCTATTGCCGCCGAATGGCAGATTGCCGACGTTGAGGCCTATGCGCGGGCGCGCACCGAGAAAGAGTGCTACGACGCCTTTCAGTCGCTGGAGTATGAGGTCAATACGCTGCATACCGCCAACGGCCAGACGCCGTTCGTTACCTTCGGCTTCGGGCTTGGCACCAGCTGGGCGGCGCGGCTTATCCAGCAGTCGATCCTGCGCAACCGCATCGCCGGGCTGGGTAAAAACCATAAGACCGCCGTCTTTCCCAAGCTGGTGTTTGCGATCCGCGAAGGGCTGAATCGCCGTCCGGGCGATATCAACTACGACATCAAGCAGCTGGCGCTGGAGTGCGCCAGCAAGCGTATGTATCCCGATATTCTTAACTATGACCAGGTGGTGAAAGTTACCGGCTCCTTTAAAACGCCGATGGGCTGCCGCAGCTTTCTTGGCGTCTATGAGGAAAACGGCGTCGAAATTCACGAAGGGCGCAATAATCTGGGCGTTATTAGCCTCAATCTGCCGCGCATTGCGCTGGAGGCGCAGGGCGACGAGGCGCGTTTCTGGACGCTGCTCGACGCGCGACTGGCGCTGGCGAAGCGCGCGCTGATGACGCGCATCGCCCGACTGGAAAAAACCAAAGCGCGCGTGGCGCCGATCCTCTATATGGAGGGCGCCTGCGGCGTACGGCTTAACGCCGATGATGAAGTGGGACCGATTTTCCGCAACGGGCGCGCCTCGCTGTCGCTGGGCTATATCGGCCTGCATGAAACCCTTAACGCGCTGAGCGGCGGCGCGCGCCATCCCTATGACGATCCCGCCCTGCGCGCTAAAGGGATTGAGATTGTCTCGCGCCTGCGCGCCGCGACCGACGCCTGGAAAGCGGAAACCGGCTATGGCTTCAGTCTCTACAGCACGCCGAGCGAAAACCTCTGCGACCGTTTCTGCCGCCTCGACGCCGCGCAGTTTGGCGTGGTGCCCGGCGTCACCGATAAAGGCTACTACACCAACAGCTTTCACCTCGACGTCGAGAAAAAGGTGAACCCTTACGACAAGATCGACTTTGAGGCGCCCTATCCGCCGCTGGCGAACGGCGGTTTCATCTGTTACGGCGAATATCCCAACGTGCAGCATAACCTCAAGGCGCTCGAAGATGTGTGGGACTACAGCTACGATCGCGTGCCCTATTACGGCACCAATACGCCGATCGACGAATGCTATGAGTGCGGCTTTACCGGCGAGTTCAGCTGCACCAGCCGCGGCTTTACCTGTCCGAACTGCGGCAATCACGATCCGGCGCGCGTCTCGGTGACGCGCCGCGTCTGCGGCTATCTCGGCAGCCCCGACGCGCGCCCGTTCAACGCCGGCAAGCAGGAAGAGGTGCAGCGGCGCGTCAAACATCTGGAGAGCGGACCGCTGGGATGATGCATTTTCATCGCTACTACGATGTCGACATCGTTAACGGCCCGGGCACGCGCTGCACGCTGTTCGTGGCCGGCTGCGAGCACCAGTGTCGCGGCTGCTATAACCAGAGCACCTGGCGGCTCGACTCCGGCACGCCTTTCACCCTGGCGCATGAGGAGCGCCTGATTGCCGATCTGCAGGATACGCGCATTCGTCGTCAGGGGCTTTCGCTGAGCGGCGGCGATCCGCTGCATCCGCACAACGTGCCCCATATTCGCCGGCTGGTGAAACGCGTGCGCGCGGAGTGTCCGGGGAAAGATATCTGGCTCTGGACCGGCTATCAGCGCGCCGAGCTAAGCTGCGCGCAGCGCGAAGTGCTGAGCTATATCGATGTGCTGATCGACGGGCGCTTCGTCGAGGCGGAAAAAGATGCGACGCTGCTGTGGCGCGGCAGCCGCAATCAGATTATCTGGGACCTGCACAAAGAGCGCAGCTAACGCGGGATCGCTCCCGACTCGATAATTTCAATGCGATCGCCGGCGGGCTGAAAGGCGCAGGCGTGCATGCACTTCGCCACCGCCAGCGCAGAGACCGAGCGCCAGTTGCCAGGCAGCAGGCCGAACAGCGGCGCCATCAGGCTCTCGCCGGTGCGTTTGCGCGAGCGCTCGCCCAGCAGCAGCGAAGGACGGATCAGCGTCAGTCGCGGCCAGCCCTGATGACGCAGCGCCGTCTCCATCTCGCCTTTTACCCGGTTATAGAAAAAAGGGGAATGGCGATTTGCGCCGTGCGCGCTGACCGCCACCATCTGCTTTGCGCCCAGCCGCAGCCCGCTCAGGCCGGTATCCACCACCAGCGTATAGTCGACGTGCAGAAACGCCTCTTTGCTGCCCGCCTCTTTTCGCGTGGTGCCGAGGCAGCAAAACACGCTGTCGATGGCGAGGTTGAGCGGCCGCAGCGCGTCGGTCAGGTCCGCCTCTACCGGATTAACCACCTTGTTCATCGGCGGCAGCGGACGACGCGTCGGCGCGATGATTTCGTCGACGCGCGCATCCGCCGCCAGCAAACGCAGCAGATGCGCGCCCACCAGTCCCGTCGCGCCGGTTACCAATACACGATGCATCTCGCCTCCCGCTAACCTGTTGCCATTAATCTGAAATATAGTCAGCTTTTGCCGCCCGGCTTGCATTTTTAGCACAAACAACCAGGCTTAACCTGTTCACCAGGAGAGCGCATCGTGCGCGAACCATCAATGAGGAGGGGAAAAATGAGCAAGAAGATTGCGGTGTTGATTACCGATGAATTTGAAGACTCAGAGTTCACCTCACCGGCCGACGCCTACAAGCAGGCGGGCTTTGAGGTGGTGACCATTGAGAAAGAGGCGGGTAAAACCGTCACCGGCAAGCAGGGCGAAGCGCAGGTGAAAATCGACCGCGCCATTGACGACGTCAGCCCGGCAGAATTTGACGCGCTGCTGCTGCCTGGCGGCCATTCGCCCGACTCGCTGCGCAGCGACGATCGTTTTGTCACCTTTACTAAAGAGTTCGTTGCCAGCGGCAAACCGATTTTCGCTATCTGCCACGGCCCGCAGCTGCTGATCAGCGCTAACGGCGTGCGCGGCCGCAAAATGACCTGCGTGAAGGCAATTGCTGTCGATCTGCGTAACGCCGGCGCGGACTTCTATGATGAAGAGGTGATTGTAGATGACGATCGACTCGTCACCAGCCGCACCCCGGACGATCTGCCCGCCTTTAACCGCGAGTCGCTGCGGATCCTTCAGGCGTCATAACGCCCTTTTCCCTTTCCCTCAGGGGAAAGGGATTTCACTCTCGTCACGCCGCCAGCTAATTTTCTTACCAAAACCCAGCGCGTTATCGGTCATCTTGACCTCCTCCAGCCGGATCTCCCACAGCGGTGCTGAGACTTTGCGCGCCACTGGAAAACGTTTTTGATAAGCCTTGCGCGCCTGCGCTTCCGCGTCGCCCTCAAGCCGCGCAATCTGACCGCGATACTGCACGCCTTTAATCAGCAGCACGGTTTTAGGCTGGCCGTTGACCGTGCCCGCGACCTGCGGATTGGCCTGCAGCAGCGCGCCGTGGCGCGTGTCAGGTTCCGTCATCAGCCAGAACGCCATGCGTGCCTCGTCGAACACGTAAAAGCAGTTAGCGCACCAGAGGTCGTTGTCGGCCTGGCAACAAAGCGAGAGGACATGCTGTTTTTTCAGGTAACGCACCAGATGAGAATGGTCAGACACCTTCTATTGCTCCGTGCAAAAATCGTCAGATAGCCGCCGCGCCGCTGGCGCGCTACACTGCCCGACAGTAAAGATTCAGGGATGCAGATTATGAATGAGGGCTGGCAGCTCTATATCGTCCAGACCGCCGCCGGCGCGCTCTACACCGGCATCACCACTGACGTGGCGCGGCGCGTCGAGCAGCATGCCGCCGGACGCGGCGCGCGCGCCCTGCGCGGCAGAGGCCCGCTGTCGCTGGTTTATCGCTGCGACGCCGGCGACCGCGCCGCGGCGTCGCGGCTGGAGTACCAGGTCAAGCAGCTCAGCCGCCAGCAGAAGCTGCGGCTGGTGGCACAACAGCCGGACTGCCTTGCCAGCTGGCTTACGCAAGCCGGTTAAACGGCTCGGCGAAATCGATCTCCCCTTCTGCGCCGACAAAGGCATCGTCCGCCAGGCGATAGATCTGAAATGCCGCTTCGCCGCCCTGCCAGCGGCAGCGCAGCCCGTGGCGCGCAGCTGGCTCAAAGCCGAAGCGATTATAGTAGGCCGGATCGCCCACCACCACGACCGCGCTGTAGCCGAACTCATTCAGCGTATCCAGCCCGGCGTAGATCAGCTGCTCGCCGATTTTCTGGCCGCGCACGCTTTCATCGACCGCCAGCGGTGCCAGGCCGACCCAGTTACGGTCTTCGCCCTGTAACGTCACCGGGCTGAACGCGGCGTAGCCCAGCACCTGGCCTTCGTCGTCCGTCGCGACCACGCCCAGCGTCAGCAGCCCGTCTTCCCGCAGCTGCTGCACCAGTTCGGCTTCCGCTTCGGTGCTGAAGCTGCGTCTTAACAAACTGTCGATGCTTGCCGCATCCACCCCAATTTCTGTGCGAATTAACATACAGTCTCCACGCGCGCCTGTGCGGCCTTCGCGTCCTGTTTCATTCCCGCTTCGACAAACGCAGCCAGCTGCTGCAGTCCCGTGCGCAACGCCGTGGGCATAGACTCAAGTTCCAGAGCATCCATCAGGTTTTTCACCTCCAGTCCCAGCTCTGTGTCGCCTTCGATCAGCAGACGACGCTGGAAAAACAGCATATCCGGATCCGCCTTACGGGCGGCGACCAGCAGCAGATCGTTTGCATTGCCGCGGAACCAGACGTCCGCTTCGGCATCCTGTACGACCCTGAGCTGGCCCTCTTCAATGGTAGTAATCCAGCGTAAACCCACATCTGCGATCTCAATACCCAGATGACGCGCCTGCAGAAAGTCTAACTCACCTTCCGCCAAAGCATGGCGAAATTGCCAGTTTAGGAGTTGTTGCAGAAAAGCTTTTTTTAACGGGAACGGGGTAAGCGAAACAGGTAAGGCCAGGAATTTCGGGCCTTTTTTCACTAACTCAGCACGTAACTGTTGAAACACGGGCGTCTCTCCCTTGTGGAAATTTCAGGTATATTGCCACATCCGCCGCCGCACGCCGCAGCCGAGATCAATAATTTCGCCGCCCCATTGCGCCAATTTTCCGCTATCCGTCGCCTCAACTGGCGATTCACTGCCCCAAATCAACATTTCGCCCCTGCCGCTTGCCTAGACTCGTCACCTTGTCCTGTCGACGAGGGATCACTATGGAACTGCTGTGTCCGGCCGGTAATCTGCCCGCCGTGCGTTCAGCGGTGGAGAATGGCGCCGATGCGGTGTATGTCGGACTGAAAGATGACACCAACGCGCGCCACTTCGCCGGGCTGAACTTTACCGATAAGAAGCTGGTGGAAGCGGCGCGCTATCTGCATCAGCATCGCCGTAAATTACATGTCGCTATTAACACCTTCGCTCACCCTGACGGCATGGGCCGCTGGCGGCGCGCCATCGACGTGGCGGCGCAGAACGGCGCGGACGCGCTGATCCTCGCCGATATCGCCACGCTGGAGTACGCCGCGCAGCGCTATCCCGAGGTTGAACGCCATCTGTCGGTGCAGGCCTCCGCCACCAATCTGGAAGCGGTGCGCTTCTACCATCGTCACTTTGCCCTGAGCCGGGTGGTGCTGCCGCGCGTGTTGTCGCTGCATCAGGTGAAGCAGCTGGCGCGCGAGACGCCGGTGCCGCTCGAAGTCTTCGCCTTCGGCAGCCTCTGCATCATGGCAGAGGGCCGCTGCTATCTCTCCTCCTGGCTGACCGGCGAATCGCCCAACAGCGCGGGCGCCTGTTCACCGGCGAAGTTTGTGCGCTGGCAGCAAACGGCTAACGGCATGGAGTCGCGCCTTAACGATGTGCTGATCGACCGCTACGCGGCGGATGAGAGCGCCGGTTATCCCACGCTGTGCAAAGGACGCTATCAGGTCAACGGTCAGCGCTATCACGTACTGGAGGAGCCCACCAGCCTGAATACCCTGACGCTGCTGCCGGATCTGCTGCGCGCTGGCGTCGCCTCGGTGAAGATTGAGGGACGCCAGCGCAGCCCGGCCTATGTGGCACAGGTGGCGCGCGTCTGGCGTCAGGCGATCGACCGCTGCAGGCACGCGCCAGAGAGCTTTGCGGTTACCGAGGCCTGGACGGCGGCGCTGGACGAACTGTCCGAAGGCTCGCAAACCACGCTTGGCGCTTACCACCGTGAATGGCAATAAGGAGAAGAGAATGCAATACGCAATCGGCCCGGTGCTGTGGTACTGGCCGACAGAGCAGCTGGCGAACTTTTATCAGCAGGCGGCAAACAGCAGCGCGGATATTGTCTACCTCGGCGAGGCGGTGTGCAGCAAACGACGCGCCACGTCGTTTCAGCGCTGGATGGAGCTGGCGCGCGAACTGGCAACCAGCGGCAAGCAGGTGGTGCTGAGCACGCTGGCGCTGCTGCAGTCGCCCTCGGAGCTGAAAGAGCTGAAGCGCTACGTCGACAACGGCGAGTTTCTGATTGAGGCCAACGATATCGGCACGGTGAACATGGCGGCCGAGCGCAAGCTGCCCTTTGTCGCCGGGCCTACGCTGAACGTCTATAACGTCGAAACGCTGCATCTGCTGGTGAAAGAGGGCATGACGCGCTGGTGCATGCCGGTGGAGATGTCGCGCGACTGGCTGCTGCAGCTGCTGCAGCAGAGCGAGGAGCGCAACATTCGCAGCCAGTTCGAGGTGGAGGTGCTGGGCTACGGCTATCTGCCGCTGGCGCTGTCGGCGCGCTGCTTTACCGCCCGCGCCGAAAATCGCGCCAAAGATGACTGCCAGACCTGCTGCATCAACTACCCTAACGGACGCCGCGTCCATTCACAGGAAGGGCAGCAGGTGTTCGTGCTCAACGGCATTCAGACCATGAGCGGCTACTGCTATAACCTCGGCAACGATCTGGTGGGCATGCGTGGCTGGGTCGATATTCTGCGCCTCTCGCCGCAGAGCCCCGCGACGCTGGAGGAGATTGCTCGCTTCCGCGCCAATGAAGAGGGCCAGTCGCCGCTGATGCTGGCCAGCGGCAACGACTGCAACGGCTACTGGCGTAAAGTGGCCGGCATGACGCTGCTGTCCTCCTGAAAGGCACATACAGGCTAGCCGCCTGCCGTTGTTAGCAGTTTTAATATGGGCATTATTACGTAATACTGGTTGGTGCAGGTCAATCATCACCTGCGCCATACCCAACTGGAGTGCCCATGTCTGAGAAAAAACCCCTTCGTCTTTCCGTGCTGGATCTGGCGCCGATTCCTCAGGGCTCGACCCCGCGCGATGCTTTTCATACCTCGCTGGCGCTGGCGCGTCAGGCGGAAGCGTTGGGTTATGAACGTTACTGGCTGGCCGAGCACCATAATATGACCGGCATCGCCAGCGCGGCGACGTCGGTGCTGATCGGCTACCTGGCGGCCAATACCACCACCCTGCATCTGGGATCGGGCGGCATTATGCTGCCGAACCATGCGCCGCTGGTGATCGCCGAGCAGTTCGGCACCCTGGCCTCGCTCTATCCCGGCCGTATCGATTTAGGCCTGGGCCGCGCGCCCGGCTCCGACCAGCGCACCATGATGGCGCTGCGCCGCCACCTCTCCAGCATCCATGCGGATACCTTCCCGGAGGATGTTCAGGAACTGATTAACTGGTTCGACGCCGACGAAGATGCGCAGCCGGCGGTTCAGCCCGTGCCTGGCCTGGGCATGAAAATTCCGGTCTGGCTGCTTGGCTCCAGCCTCTACAGCGCGCAGCTGGCGGCGCAGCTCGGCCTGCCGTTCGCCTTTGCGTCGCACTTTGCGCCCGATCAGCTGTTCCAGGCGCTGCATCTCTATCGTGAAAAATTCCAGCCGTCGGCGCGCCTGGAGAAGCCTTATGCCATGGTCTGCATTAACGTCGTGGCCGCTGACAGCGAGCGTGACGCGCGCTTCCTGTTTACCTCGCAGCAGCAGCAGTTTATCAACCTGCGCCGCGGTAAGCCGGGCCCGCTGCCTGCGCCGGTGGAAAACATGGATAACCTGTGGTCGCCGTCGGAGCAGTATGGCGTGCAGCAGGCGCTGAGCATGTCGCTGGTTGGCGATGCCGACAAGGTGCGTCACGGCCTGGCCGGACTGATGCGCGAAACCCAGGCGGATGAGATTATGGTCAACGGCCAGATCTTCGATACCGAGGCGCGTCTGCGCTCCTTCGCCATCGCGATGGAAGCGGCCCGCTCGCTGTAAGCTTTTCTGCGGTGGGCGCTACGACGCTTCCGGCCCCACCGCCAGCTGACGCACGTCGCGCGCGGGAGACCGGCCGTAAAAACGGCTGTACTCCCGGCTGAACTGCGACGCACTCTGATACCCCACGCGATAGCCCGCCGTACCCGCATCCAGCTTCTCCACCATCATCAGGCGTCGCGCTTCGTTAAGGCGCAGCTGCTTCTGATACTGCATCGGCGTCATCGCGGTGACCGCTTTGAAATGGTGATGCAGCGACGAAGCGCTCATGCCGACGCTGCTGGCAAGCCGGCCGATTTTTAACGGCTGATGAAAATTCTCCCGCAGCCAGCGTGCCGCACGCGCCACCTTGTTACCGGGCCGCTCCGCCAGCGCCATATTAAGGATGCGGCCCCCTTCCGGGCCGGTCAGCAGACGATAAAAGATCTCCTGCTCAATAAGCGGTGCCAGCGCGGCGATATCCTGCGGCTGATCCAGCAGGCGAATCAGACGGATGACCGCGTCCACCAGCAGCGGCGAAACTTTATGGGCGGCGATGCCGCGTTCGGTGCGCGCATCCAGCAGCGACGAGGTGAGCGGAAAGGTTTCGAGATAGCGCATTAACCGCGCTTCGTTGATGGCGATGCCAATGCCGAGATTGGGCTTCTCCGGCGTCGCAACGGTTACGCAGGAGCGCACCGGCATATCCATCGTCACCAGCAGCAGATCGCCAGGACCGTAATGAATAATTTCCTCGCCTATGCGCAGCGCTTTTCCGCCCTGCGCAACCAGCGCGAAGCTGGCCCACTGCGCATGGTAGGTTGGTTCCGATGGCCGCGAGCTACGGCCGAAAAAGAGAAAATCAATCGCGCTGTCGTGACGGCCATCGTCGGCCGCATGACGCGCGATAAGCTGCGCCAGATGCGCCAGCTGCGCCGGTTCCGCCATATTCTCCCTCCTTCTTCGCGAATAAATGCTGGCGAACATGTTACCTGAACCCGCAACGAACGCAGCCGCCTGGCCGCCAGATTTGCAGGATCGTGCAAGAGACTTGCAGGATTGCGCTACCGCACAATCAGCCTGAAAGCGCATATTTTGCAAACGCGATACTCAGGTGGAGAGACAAGATGAAAGCACTTGATGGAAAAATTGCGCTGGTGACGGGCGCCTCAAAGGGCATTGGCGCGGCCATCGCTACGGCATTTGGCGCGGCTGGCGCGCGCGTGGTGGTCAACTATCGCCAGGATGAGCCAGGCGCGGTGGATGTGGTGAGCGATATTCACACGCTGGGCAGCGAAGGGCTGGCGGTGCAGGCGGATATCTCGCGCGAAACAGACGTCGAGCGGCTGTTTGAAACCGCAGAGGCGCACTTCGGCACGCCCGATATTGTGGTCAATAACGCCGGCCAGTTTCATCACGGCGAGTTTGGCGCCCTGAGCCTGCTGGAGATGCAGCAGCAGATTAACGTGAACCTGCTCGGCACGCTGCTGGTTTGCCAGCAGGCGGCGCGGCGCTTTCCTGCGCGCGGCGGCTGCATTATCAATCTCAGCGCGCTGAACAGCCAGCAGAGCACGCCGGGTTCGGTACTCTGGGCGGCCACCAAAGGCGCTATCGATACGCTGACGCAGGGGCTGGCGCGCGAGCTGGGCCCGCGCAATATCCGCGTCAACGCGCTGGCGCCGGGTATTATTATGACGGAAGGGCTGCTGGCGGCCAAAAAGCTCAATCCGCAGCTTAAGGCGCAGCTGCTGGCGGCGACGCCGCTGGGGCGCTTCGGGCTGCCGGAAGATGTGGCGCAGGTGGCGCTGTTTCTCGCCTCAGAGGAGGCCGCCTATATCAGCGGCGAGCGCGTTCTGATAGCTGGTGGTGCCTGAGAAGAGAAAGAAAGGTAAAAAAAAAGGGAAGCCCGAAGGCTTCCCTTTTTATCAATCAGCCAGGCTGATTATCAGAACTCGCGACGACGCGGCGCTGCAGCAGCGCCCTCTTCGCGACGCGGACCGCGGCTGCCTTCACGGCTAAAGCTGCTACGTCCGCCTTCACGACCGCCTTCGCGACGCTCGGAAGAGAAACGACGTCCGCCTTCGCGACCACCTTCACGGTTGCCGCCGCCACGACGCTCGCCGCCGAAATCACGGCCGCCGCGACGTTCGCCGCGCCCTTCGCTCTGCGGCTGCGCATCGCCCAGCAGCTGCATATTCATCGGCTTATTGAGAATACGCGTGCGGGTGAAGTGCTGCAGGATATCGCCCGGCATGCCTTTCGGCAGCTCGATGGTCGAGTGGGTGCCAAACAGCTTGATGTTGCCGATGTAACGGCTGCTGATGTCGCCTTCGTTGGCGATAGCGCCGACGATGTGACGTACTTCAACGCCGTCATCACGGCCCACTTCAATGCGGTACAGCTCCATTTCGCCGACGTCGCGACGTTCACGACGCGGACGATCGCCGCCTTCGCGGTTGTCACGCGCTTCACGCGGCGCGCGGCGGTCATCACGACGGTCGTCGCGATCGCGGTACTCGCGACGCTGCGGACGCGGCGCATCCGGCTGTACGATCAGCGGACGTTCGCCCTGCGCCATTTTCAGCAGCGCGGCAGCCAGCGTTTCCATATCCAGCTCTTCCTGCGGAGAGAGTTTCTCCAGCAGAGCGCGATACTGGTCGAGATCGCTGCTTTCCAGCTGCTGCTGTACGCGCGCGGCGAATTTCTCCAGACGACGCTTGCTCAGCAGTTCGGCGTTCGGCAGTTCCACTTCTGGAATGGTCAGCTTCATGGTGCGCTCGATGTTGCGCAGCAGACGACGCTCGCGGTTCTCGACGAACAGCAGCGCGCGACCAGCACGACCGGCGCGGCCGGTACGACCAATACGGTGAACGTAAGACTCAGCATCAAGCGGGATGTCGTAGTTAACGACCAGGCTGATACGCTCAACGTCCAGACCACGCGCAGCAACGTCGGTGGCGATCAGGATATCGAGACGGCCATCTTTCAGACGCTCCAGCGTCTGCTCACGCAGCGCCTGGTTCATGTCGCCGT
Organism: Pantoea sp. ACRSC; assembly: GCF_022346785.1. Lineage (NCBI taxonomy): Bacteria > Pseudomonadati > Pseudomonadota > Gammaproteobacteria > Enterobacterales > Erwiniaceae > Pantoea > Pantoea sp. ACRSC. The sequence continues at coordinate 223,131 of NZ_JAKRNN010000002.1, read as the reverse complement.
TCAGCGCGGCGCTGTTGTAGCCGTTGCGCTCCAGCGCTTCAGCCACTTCCAGCGTGGCGTTTTTGGTGCGCACGAAGATGATAGCGGCATCAAAATCTTCCGCTTCAAGGAAACGCACCAGCGCGTCGGTTTTACGACCGTACGCGGTCCAGTAAGACTGGCTGATGTCCGGGCGCGTGGTGACGCTGGACTGGATACGCACTTCCTGCGGATCTTTCATAAAACGTTTGGTGATGCGACGGATCGCTTCCGGCATGGTCGCGGAGAACAGCGCGGTCTGATGACCTTCCGGGATCTGCGCCATGATGGTTTCAACGTCTTCGATGAAGCCCATACGCAGCATTTCGTCAGCTTCGTCGAGCACCAGGCCACGCAGATTAGAGAGATCCAGCGTACCGCGTTTCAGGTGGTCGAGCAGACGACCCGGGGTGCCCACCACAATTTGCGGGCCCTGACGCAGCGCGCGCAGCTGCACGTCATAACGCTGGCCGCCGTAAAGGGCCACGACGTTGACGCCACGCATATGTTTAGAGAATTCAGTCATCGCTTCAGCAACCTGAACCGCCAGCTCGCGGGTCGGCGCCAGCACCAGGATCTGCGGTGCGCGAAGAGCAGGATCGATGTTGTTTAACAGCGGCAGCGAGAACGCTGCAGTTTTACCACTACCGGTCTGCGCCATACCCAGTACATCGCGGCCCGCCAGCAGGTGAGGAATACACTCAGCCTGGATCGGAGAAGGCTTAACGTAGCCCATGCCGTTCAGTGATTCGAGGATGTCGGCGTTCAGGCCCAGGTCAGCAAAAGTGGTTTGGATATCAGTCATGTAGTACACGTGCCTCTTAGATTGCGGCGGCCAGTCTACATAACTCGTCGTGAAAATTTTCAGTCATTTTCATCAAAAAGTGTGAACCGGCTCAAATTAGAAGTTTTGACGAACAGAAAGGCCCTCATCCCGGAAGATGATGACTTAACGGGTACTTCAGGCAATAAAAGTTCGTCAGCTATTGCTGGTCAGATTCTGATAAATCGTCTTGTGTCTGGCCGAGTTGCGCCAGTTCCAACAATGCGTATCGGTGTTCAACAAAGTTATTGACGTTGTTGGCCACCGCCAGTTTGAACAGCGCTTTCGCGTTGTCCTTCTCCCCCAGACTTAGGTAGTGCTTACCTAAATAGAAGTTGGTTTCACTGAGATGTTCAGCGAGCGAGGTGTTATCCGTTGCGTCTGCCTTGAGACGTTCCATCAGCGTGCTTTCACTGATGTCGCCAAGGTAGAATTCGACAATGTTCCATCCCCATTGATCACGGGCCGCTTTGTCGTAACGCTGCTGCAGCGCAACTTTCGCCTTATCAGCATCCATCTCGCGTTCATCGAGATAGAGCCACAGGCTGCGGAAAGGATCGTTGGGATCGTCTTGATAAAACGCCAGCAGATCATCTTGCGCTAACTTGTATCGACCGCCGTAATAGAGGGCGATACCACGGTTTAAATGCGCATAATTGTAAGTTGGATCAAGCTCAAGTACAGAATCAAACGCTTCATAGGCAGCATCAAAGTTGCCTGCCTGCGTTAAATATATGCCGAGATAGTTAAACACTTCCGGCATATCTGGTCTTATAGACAGCGCTTGCGAGAAATCGTTCCGCGCCAGTGCTCTCAGACCGAGACTATCATACAACACTCCGCGCTCATATAACAGCTGTGCGCGTTCATCATCGGTAAGGGCGCGACTGGCAAGAATTTGTTCCATGCGCGCCAGAATCACTTCCTGCTGCAGTGTGGGCTGTAGAGGTACTGCAAGAACTTCGTTCTTACGCCAATTGGAGTTGCTGCATCCTGCCAGCGTGATAGCTGTCGCAACAAAACACCAGCGCAAAAAAGGCTTCATTTCCCACTCCCGAATACAAACATTAGGACAACGCTCCTGTTATCCGCCTGCTGTGCACAAGGATTCCCGCCCTCGCGATGACACAAACGCCTCTCCCATCCGCGATGGGATAAGGAGAGGCAAACAGGGAATTACTCTGCGTCTGGTGCGCTGGTCACGGCAGCTTCTTCGCCCTGCGGCTTAGACTCTGTCGCTTCTTTGATGCTCAGACGGACGCGGCCCTGACGATCCACTTCCAGCACCTTAACCGGCACTTCCTGACCCATCTGCAGGTAGTCGGTCACTTTCTCTACGCGCTTGTCGGCGATCTGAGAAATGTGTACCAGACCTTCCTTGCCGCCGCCAATGGCGACGAAGGCGCCGAAGTCGACGATACGGGTCACTTTACCGCTGTAGATACGGCCCACTTCGATCTCGGCAGTAATCTCTTCGATGCGACGAATCGCCTCTTTCGCCTTCAGACCATCGGTCGCCGCGATTTTCACGGTGCCGTCGTCTTCGATCTCGATGGTGGTGCCGGTCTCTTCGGTCAGCGCGCGGATCACGGAACCGCCTTTACCGATCACATCTTTGATCTTGTCTGAATTGATCTTGATGGTGTAAATGCGCGGCGCGAACTCAGAGATTTCTTTACGCGGCGTGCTGATTGCCTGCTCCATCACGCCCAGGATGTGCAGACGCGCACCTTTAGCCTGATTCAGCGCAACCTGCATGATTTCGCGGGTGATGCCTTCGATTTTGATGTCCATCTGCAGCGCGGTGATACCTTCACGGCTACCGGCTACTTTGAAGTCCATGTCGCCGAGGTGATCTTCGTCGCCGAGGATATCGGAGAGCACGACAAACTTCTCATCTTCTTTCACCAGGCCCATCGCGATGCCTGCAACGGCCGCTTTGATCGGCACGCCAGCATCCATCAGCGCCAGTGAAGCACCGCACACGGAAGCCATAGAAGAAGAGCCGTTGGACTCGGTGATTTCAGAGACAACGCGCACGGTGTACGGGAACTCTTCCTGCTTCGGCATCACGGCCAGCACGCCGCGTTTCGCCAGACGGCCGTGACCAATTTCACGACGCTTCGGCGAGCCGACCATACCGGTTTCACCTACCGAGTACGGAGGGAAGTTGTAGTGGAACAGGAAGCTGTCGGTACGTTCGCCCATCAGCTCATCCAGGTTCTGTGCGTCGCGCGCGGTACCCAGCGTCGCGGCGACCAGCGCCTGCGTTTCGCCACGGGTGAACAGCGCCGAGCCGTGCGTGCGCGGCAGTACGCCGGTGCGCACGTCCAGACCACGGATCATATCTTTTTCACGGCCGTCGATACGCGGTTCGCCGTTCAGGATACGGGTACGCACCACGTTCTTTTCCAGACTGTGCACGATATCGCCGATTTCAGCGTCGTCCAGCGTCTCGTCTTCAGCCAGCAGCGCAGCGATGGTTTCATCTTTGATGACGCCAACCTGAGTGTAACGCTCCTGCTTGTCGGTGATGCGGTAAGCGTCGCTGATGCGCGCTTCGGCCAGCGCGGCAACGCGTGCGATCAGCGCATCGTTAGCCGGCTCAGGCTGCCAGTCCCAGCGCGGTTTGCCCGCTTCTGCGACCAGATTATTGATGTTTTCAATCACAACCTGCTGCTGCTCGTGGCCGAACACCACTGCACCCAGCATCTGATCTTCGGTCAGGATGTCCGCTTCGGACTCAACCATCAGTACCGCATTCTGCGTACCGGCAACCACCAGATCCAGACGGGACTGTTTGATTTCGTCAGCGGTCGGGTTCAGCACATACTGGTCGTTGATGTAGCCGACGCGCGCGGCACCGATTGGACCGTTGAACGGCAGGCCAGACAGCGCCAGCGCGGCGGAGGCGCCAATCATCGCAACGATATCCGGGTTAACCTGCGGGTTAACGGAAACCACGGTGGCGATAACCTGAACTTCGTTCACGAAGCCTTCCGGGAACAGCGGGCGAATCGGGCGGTCAATCAGACGCGCAATCAGGGTTTCGCCTTCGCTTGGACGGCCTTCGCGACGGAAGAAGCTGCCCGGGATACGGCCAGCAGCGTAGGTACGCTCCTGGTAGTTCACGGTCAGCGGGAAGAAGTCCTGACCTGGCTTAGCTTTTTTCTGGCCGACAACGGTAACGAATACCGCGGTGTCGTCCATGCTGGCCATAACGGCTGCGGTGGCCTGGCGCGCCATCATGCCGGTTTCCAGCGTGACGGTATGCTGACCATATTGGAATTGACGTACGATCGGGTTCAGCAAAATGAATTCCTTAACTTCGGGGCTACGCCTCACTGGCGTGCCATGGATTACCGATCCTCAGTTGCATCCTCGCGACTAATGACAACCCTTAACCGAATCTGCGGTAAAGCCTCTCATTAGCCGCGCGAACCTCTGCAAACGAAGATCACTCACTGCAACAATACATGAGTTTGGTCCGGATTGCTGCGCATTGCTCGAAAAAAGGGGCCGTAAAGGCCCCCTTTTCGTGAAACTCGCACGAATCTGATCGCAAGACGCGTTTTTTCGCAAACTCTCTGCGCTACATCCTTGATCAGATTCTTCAGACTTAGCGACGCAGGCCCAGGCTTTCGATCAGGCTGGTGTAGCGTGCAACGTCTTTACGCTTCAGGTAGTCCAGCAGCTTACGACGCTGAGATACCATGCGCAGCAGACCGCGACGGCTGTGGTGGTCTTTCTTGTGCTCAGAGAAGTGACCCTGCAGGTGGCTAATCTGGGCAGTCAGCAGTGCAACCTGAACTTCAGTTGAGCCGCTGTCGTTAGCGCCACGACCGTATTTAGCAACGATCTCTGCTTTAGCTTCTACGCTTAGAGACATAATAAACTCCAGTAATAAATGAATGTATGGGCGCCGATCTCTAATTCAGCTACCCGCTTTAAAGCCGCGCTATTCTACTCTTCGACCGATAGCAACGCAAATAGGACGTTGCGTAACGTTACGCGGGATACTCGACCACCAGACGACGCGGCGCCACGCGACCGTCATCGGCGATTTCCGCCATGCCGATAAATTTATGCGCATCGCCTTCCGTAACGCGTACCAGTCCCTGCTGCGGCGCATTCGCCGCCTCAACCGGCATGCCCTGCTTAAAAAAGGCAGCGACGGCAGAGGGCAGATTGACGATGGGGAACGCGTCCGCCGGGCTATCCATCGGCAGCAAAAGCGCGTCGAGCGGCGCGTAATCGGGCGTTTCCGCCGCGTTTACCGTCGCCGCCACGGCCTGCAGCTGCTCCAGCGTCATCATCTTTTCAATCGGATAGCGCGCTACCTGCAGGCGACGCAGCATAATCACATGCGCGCCGCAGCCGAGCGCCTCACCCAGATCGTCGATAATGGTGCGGATATAGGTGCCTTTGGATACGTGGATTTCCAGCTCCAGCTCACTGCCTTCCCAGCGAATAAACTGCAGCTCGAAAACGGTAATCGGACGCGCGTCGCGCGGCACGGTAATGCCTTCGCGCGCGTATTCATACAGCTTCCGCCCCTGATACTTGAGCGCCGAAAACATGGTCGGCACCTGCATGGTGTCGCCGCGAAAGCTCTCCAGCGCCGCGTCGAGCTCATCCTGGCTAAACGAGATCGGGCGAGTTTCGACGATATTGCCGTCGGCGTCGGAGGTATCGGTACGCTCGCCGAGGCGCGCGATAACGCGATAGCGCTTATCCGAGTCGAGCAGATACTGGGAGAACTTGGTGGCTTCACCGAGGCAGATCGGCAGCATGCCGGTCGCCAGCGGATCGAGCGCGCCGGTATGGCCCGCTTTATTGGCGTTAAAGAGACGCTTAACTTTTTGCAGCACATCGTTAGACGACGCGCCCTGCTGCTTATCGAGCAGGAACACGCCGTGGACGTCGCGACCGCGACGACGAGGACGACTCATCAGTCCTCCTTGTCATCTTCCGCCGGGTTCTCACCGCGGCGCTCAACGTCGTTTCTGATAACGTTCGTCACCAGGTTCGACATGCGCATACCTTCAATCAGCGAGTTGTCGTAGAAGAAGGTCAGCTCCGGCACAATGCGCAGGCGCATCGCTTTGCCGAGCAGAATACGGATATAGCCGGAGGCCTCTTTCAGCGCCTTCAGACCATTTTTCACCGCATCCTCATCTTTGTCGTTGAGGAAGGTGACAAACACTTTGGCATAAGCGAGATCGCGCGACACTTCCACGCCGGATACCGTCACCATCATGCCAAGACGCGGATCTTTAATCTCGCGCTGCAGAATGATGGCGATCTCTTTTTGCAGCTCCTGCGACACGCGCTGTGGACGGCCAAATTCTTTTGCCATAATCAACTCTCCAAAATAATTCGGGAGGCCAGCGGCCTCCCAAATTGCAACACATCGCGTAATGCTTATTCGATGGTGCGCTTAACTTCAATCACTTCGAACACTTCGATCATATCGCCAACGCGAACGTCGTTGTAGTTCTTCACGCCGATACCACACTCCATGCCGTTACGCACTTCGTTAACGTCATCTTTGAAGCGGCGCAGAGATTCCAGCTCGCCTTCGTAGATAACCACGTTGTCGCGCAGTACGCGGATCGGGTTGTGACGTTTGATATTGCCTTCGGTGACCATACAGCCCGCGATCGCGCCAAATTTCGGTGACTTGAACACGTCACGAACTTCAGCCAGACCGATAATCTGCTGTTTGAACTCCGGTGCCAGCATACCGCTCATCGCTGCTTTCACTTCGTCGATCAGATTATAGATGACGGAGTAGTAACGCAGGTCGACGTTTTCAGCATCGATGACGCGACGCGCAGAGGCATCGGCACGTACGTTGAAGCCGAGGATGATAGCGTTAGAAGCCGCAGCCAGCGTGGCGTCGGTTTCGGTGATACCACCCACGCCCGAACCGATAATCTTCACCTTCACTTCGTCGGTGGAGAGTTTCAGCAGCGAGTCGGAGATCGCTTCCACAGAACCCTGGACGTCGGACTTCAGCACGATGTTCAGCTCGGAGACTTCGCCTTCGGTCATGTTGGCGAACATGTTCTCCAGCTTGGCCTTCTGCTGACGCGCCAGTTTGACTTCGCGGAACTTGCCCTGACGATAGAGCGCAACTTCACGCGCTTTCTTCTCGTCACGCACCACGGTCGCTTCGTCACCCGCTGCCGGCACGCCGGACAGACCGAGGATCTCTACCGGAATGGACGGACCCGCTTCCAGCACTTCGCGACCCAGCTCATCACGCATCGCACGCACACGGCCATATTCGAAGCCGCACAGCACGATGTCGCCTTTGTTCAGGGTACCTTCACGCACCAGTACGGTCGCAACCGGACCACGACCTTTATCCAGGAAGGATTCGATTACCACGCCGCTCGCCATACCTTCACGGATAGCGGTCAGCTCCAGCACTTCCGCCTGCAGCAGAATGGCGTTCAGCAGGTCGTCGATGCCGGTACCGGCTTTCGCAGAGACATTGACGAACATGTTTTCGCCGCCCCACTCTTCCGGGATGATGCCGTACTGAGTCAGTTCGTTCTTCACGCGATCCGGATCGGCTTCCGGCTTATCGATTTTGTTAACGGCAACCACTACCGGCACGCCCGCCGCTTTCGCGTGCTGGATTGCTTCGATGGTCTGCGGCATCACGCCGTCGTCAGCCGCCACAACGAGGATAACGATATCCGTCGCCTGCGCACCACGCGCACGCATCGCGGTAAACGCGGCGTGGCCCGGGGTGTCCAGGAAGGTGATCATGCCGTTGTCGGTTTCGACATGGTAAGCACCGATGTGCTGGGTAATGCCGCCCGCTTCGCCCGAGGCGACTTTGGTCGAACGGATGTAGTCCAGCAGCGAGGTTTTACCGTGGTCAACGTGACCCATGATGGTCACGACCGGCGCACGGGATTCCTGCGCGGCATCGGTATCGCGATCGCTCATTACCGCTTCTTCCAGCTCGTTCTCGCGGCGCAGGATCACTTTGTGACCCATTTCTTCCGCAACCAGCTGAGCGGTTTCCTGGTCGATAACCTGGTTGATGGTCGCCATCGCGCCCATCTTCATCATCGCTTTGATGACCTGCGAACCTTTTACCGCCATTTTGTTAGCCAGTTCGGCTACGGTGATGGTTTCGCCGATGATGACGTCGCGGTTAACAACCTGAGCAGGTTTATTGAAGCCTTGCTGCAGTGCGCTTGGCTTGCGGTGTTTGCCGCCTTTGCCGCCACGGAACTGCGCGCGCGCTTCTTCGCGATCGGTTTTAGCTTCAGAATGCTTGTTGCCTTTCTTCGCCGGACGCGCGGCTTTAGCGGTGGTACGCGCACGCGCGCGGCCCGCTTCTACCTGCCGGTCGTTTTCGTCTTCCGCCTGACGGGCATGAGTAGAGGTAGTGACGTGATAGTCGCCTTTATCCTCTTCTTCAGGTTTCTCCCATTCAGCCGATTTTTCTTCGGCCAGGCGGCGCGCTTCTTCAGCGACGCGGCGTGCGTCTTCTTCAAGCTTACGGCGCGCTTCTTCTTCCGCTTTACGCTTCAGTTCAGCCGCTTCGGCTTCGCGACGGGCTTTATCGGACTGCGCAGCCTTGGTCATATCGTCGGTTTGATGATTCGTCACTTTTTCTTTTTCCGCTGCTTCACGCTTCGCCTTTTCAGCGGCTTCGCGCTTGGCTTTCTCTTCGGCTTCACGTTGCGCTTTTTCTTCAGCTTCGCGACGGGCTTGTTCTTCTGCCTCGCGTTGCGCCTGTTCTTCCGCTTCACGCTGAGCCTGGGCTTCTGCTTCAGCCTGTTCAGCTTCCGCATCACCTTTTACGTAGGTGCGCTTTTTGCGGACTTCGATTTGCACCGATTTACTTTTACCCCCGGTGCCTGGGATATTCAAGGTACTGCGCGTCTTACGCTGCAATGTTAACTTGCCTGAGCCGGTCTGACCATGCTCGCGATTGAGGTGAGACAATAAAGTTTCTTTCTCTTGCTGCGTGACCGCGTCGTTCTCCGACTTGCGGATCCCCGCGTCAGCAAATTGCTGAACCAGGCGATCGACCGGGGTCTGAATCTCTGCGGCCAGCGATTTTACGGTTACATCTGTCATGCTGTTCCTTCCTGTTATTACGCGTCATCGCCGAACCAGCAGATATTTCGCGCGGCCATAATCAGCGCGCCGGCTTGCTCATCATTCAGCCCTTCAATATCCGTCAGATCGTCGACACCTTGCTCGGCGAGATCTTCCAGCGTGCAAACGCCTTTCGCCGCCAGGCGGTACGCCAGCGTACGATCCAGGCCGTCGAGATTCAGAAGATCCTCAGCGGGCTCCTGATTACCACGGCTCTCTTCTTTCGCCAGCGCCAGGGTGGTTAACGCATTTTTGGCTCGTTCACGCAGGGCTTCTACGGTCTCTTCGTCCAGACCATCAACGTCCAGCAGCTCGTTGATCGGCACGTATGCCAGCTCTTCCAGCGAAGAGAAGCCCTCTTCCACCAGTACGGTGGCGAACTCTTCGTCGATGTCGAGATGTTTAGTAAACATATCAATAGCAGCATGCGCTTCGGCCTGGTGTTTCGCCTGCAGATCATCGACGGTCATCACGTTCAGCTCCCAGCCGCTCAGCTGGGAAGCCAGACGCACGTTTTGGCCGTTACGGCCGATCGCCTGAGCCAGATTGCCGGCTTCAACAGCGATATCCATGGTGTGGTTATCTTCATCAACCACGATTGACGCCACGTCGGCCGGGGCCATGGCGTTAATAACAAACTGCGCCGGGTTATCGTCCCACAGCACGATATCGATGCGCTCGCCGCCCAGCTCGCTGGAAACAGCCTGAACGCGCGCGCCGCGCATACCGACGCAGGCGCCGACCGGATCGATACGTTTGTCGTTGGTTTTCACCGCGATTTTAGCGCGTGAACCCGGATCGCGAGCCGCCGCTTTAATTTCGATGACTTCTTCGCCAATTTCCGGCACTTCGATGCGGAACAGTTCGATCAGCATTTCCGGTTTGGAACGGGTCACGAACAGCTGCGCGCCACGCGCTTCCGGACGTACGGCGTAGAGCACGCCGCGAATACGGTCGCCCGGACGGAAGTTCTCACGCGGCAGCATATCTTCACGCAAAATCACCGCTTCGGCGTTGCTGCCGAGATCCAGGGTGATATTGTCGCGATTCACTTTCTTCACCACGCCGGTGATGATTTCGCCTTCGTGCTGGCGGAACTGATCGACCACCATTGCGCGCTCGGCTTCGCGCACTTTCTGCACGATAACCTGCTTCGCGGTCTGGGTCGTAATACGGTCGAAAGTGACCGATTCGATCTGATCTTCAACGTAGTCGCCCAGATTGAACGCTTCATCCTCGAAGCGGGCTGCCTCCAGCGTGATCTCGCGCGTCGGCTGCGTCACCTCTTCTACCACTTCCCAACGGCGGAAGGTGTCGAAGTCGCCGCTTTTGCGATCGATGCTGACGCGAACGTCAATCTCTTGCTCATACTTCTTCTTGGTTGCAGTTGCCAGCGCGCTCTCCAGCGCTTCGAAGATTTTCTCACGCGGCAGGGCTTTTTCGTTAGAAACGGCTTCTACAACAGCTAAGATCTCTTTGTTCATCCTGGTTAGCCTCAATCCGGACTTTTAAAAGTGGGGGACCAGGTTCGCTTTCTGAATATTGCTCAGCGCGAACACCTCGTCTTTACCCTCAACGGTCACCGTCACCATCTCGCCGTCGACCGACTTGATGATGCCCTGCCATTTACGACGGTTCTGTACCGCCATACGCAGGACCAGACTGACTTCTTCGCCCGTATACCGCACGTAGTGTTCTGCGGTAAACATCGGGCGATCCAGTCCCGGTGAGGAGACTTCAAGGTTGTAAGCCACGGTGATGGGATCTTCCACATCCAGCACCGCGCTTACCTGGTGGCTGACATCCGCGCAATCATCGACATTGATGCCATCTTCACTATCAATATAGATGCGCAGGGTTGATGTGCGACCACGAACGAATTCAATACCGACCAGTTCATAGCCGAGCGCTTCTACCGGAGCCGATACCAACTCTGTCAATTTTTGCTCTAATGTGGACAAGCCCACCCCCAAGACATAAAAAAAGGGCTTAATAGCCCAGTGTTGCGATTTCCTGATAACAAAAAACCCCGAAAAATCGGGGCTTTTTGTGACTGGACCCTGTACGCCGCTAAGCGGCTCGGCACCGTCCAGAAGAATTTTTTTCAAAACTCGCTGCGATGCGCCCGTCGATGCATACAGTATATTTGAAAAAGAACTCTAAGGGAAAGTGGTTGCGGGGGCCGGATTTGAACCGACGACCTTCGGGTTATGAGCCCGACGAGCTACCAGGCTGCTCCACCCCGCGTCCGAAAACGTGACGAATGTTACGCCGATCTTGCGATATTTGCAAGTAAAACTCAGATTTGGTACCGAGGACGGGACTTGAACCCGTAAGCCCAATCGGGCACTACCACCTCAAGGTAGCGTGTCTACCAATTCCACCACCTCGGCACTGTTCAGACCGCGACTTGAATCTGTCGCGTCGCAAGCATGACGATCTTATTTCGGGATATCGTTACCCGGCGTTGCCGGTTGTGCAGGCTGAGTCGATTGCGTTGACTGCGCCGGCGCTGACAGATTTTCCCACTCGCTTCCTTTTGAAGTCTTATTGGTGTTCAGGTTACCCAGAACAAGGCTGATGATGAAGAACAGTGCCGCGAGAATGCCGGTGGTGCGAGTCATGAAGTTACCTGAACCCGTAGAACCGAACAGCGTTGCGGATGCGCCTGCACCGAATGAGGCTCCCATATCAGCGCCTTTACCTTGCTGCAGCATAATCAGACCCACAAGGGCGATGGCTACAATAAGGAAGATAACTAAAAGAGCTTCGTACATAATCAACCTGTTTCCTTGCGCGATAACCGCACAGTTAAGCTTCAGCCAGTATAGATGGGCCGTGTCGTCATCACCCATCAGAAGCGGGTGTGAATACTAACCAAAGGCGCCCCCCTCTGCAAGGGTAATTTTCACCGCCGCGATCGACTGCGGAAAAAAGCGCCACCCTGATGATTTTAACGGCGGATCGGCGTAAAACCGACCGCCGTTTGCGCCTTAAACGGCTTTGACCTGCTCGGCGATGCGATGCGCCAGTTCGGTTACCTGCGCTTCGTTTTCCCCTTCGACCATTACGCGAATCAGTGGCTCGGTGCCCGATTTACGCAGCAGCACGCGTCCGCGTCCAGCCAGGGTCTTTTCCACCTCCGCCGTCACGCTTTTTACCGTCTCGTCTTCCAGCGGGTCGCCGGATCCGCTGAAGCGCACGTTGACCAGCACCTGCGGCAGCATCTTCATGCCGCTACACAGATCGTGCAGGCTCATATGGTTGCGCACCATTGCAGTGAGTACTTGCAAACTTGCCACAATGCCGTCGCCGGTGGTGGTTTTGTCCAGCAGAATAACGTGGCCGGAATTTTCCGCGCCGAGACGCCAGTGCTTCTCCTGCATCTTTTCCAGCACGTAGCGGTCGCCTACTTTGGCCCGGGCGAAAGGAATGCCGAGCTGCTTCAGCGCCAGCTCGAGGCCCATATTGCTCATCAGCGTGCCGACCACGCCGCCGCGCAGCTGGCCCTGGCGCAGACCCTCGCGCGCAATGATATAGAGGATCTGGTCGCCGTCGACCCTGGCGCCCAGGTGGTCAACCATCATGATGCGGTCGCCGTCGCCGTCGTAAGCCAGGCCGATATCCGCCTTCTCCGCCAGCACGCGCTGCTGCAGCATACGCAGATCGGTCGCGCCGCACTCTTTATTGATATTCATGCCGTCGGGCTGAGTGGCGATAGCGATAACGGTGGCGCCCAGCTCGCGCAGCACGTTCGGCGCGATGTGGTAGGTGGCGCCGTTTGCGCAGTCGACCACGATTTTCAGGCCGTTAAGGCTCAGCTCGCTCGGGAAGGTACCCTTACAGAACTCAATATAGCGGCCGGCGGCATCCACGATACGGCTGGCGCGGCCCAGCTCGGCGGACTCAACGCAGGTCAGCGGCTTCTCCATTTCCAGCTCAATCGCCTCCTCTACCTCGTCCGGCAGCTTGGTGCCTTCGGCGGAGAAGAACTTGATGCCGTTGTCGTCAAACGGGTTGTGCGACGCGGAGATAACGATGCCCGCTTCGGCGCGGAAGGTGCGCGTCAGGTAGGCGATAGCGGGCGTCGGCATCGGGCCGGTAAAAGCAGCGGATAAGCCCGCCGCCGCCAGGCCTGCTTCCAGCGCCGACTCCAGCATATAGCCAGAGATACGCGTATCTTTGCCGATCAGCACCTTTCTTGAGCCGTGGCGCGCCAGCACTTTACCCGCCGCCCAGCCCAGCTTCAGTACAAAGTCAGGGGTGATTGGCGCTTCGCCGACCTTGCCGCGAATGCCGTCCGTACCGAAATATTTACGATTACTCATGCCTTAATTATCCTTTTGCTCTCCGTGTCGCTTCGACAACGCGCATCGCCTCGACCGTCTCTTTAACGTCATGTACGCGAACGATTTGCGCGCCCTGCATCGCGGCGATCACTGCGCAGGTCAGACTGCCCGTCAGACGCTGCGAAGGCCCGACGTTAAGCAGCTGACCAATCATAGATTTACGCGACATGCCCACCAGCAGCGGCAGTTCGAAATGGTGAAAATGGCTCAGGTGGGCCAGCAGCTCATAGTTGTGGTTGAGATTCTTACCGAAACCGAAGCCAGGGTCGAGCAGCAGATGCTCTTTTTTGATGCCGGCGGCCTCGCAGCGCGCAATCTGATTTACGAAGTAAGCATCCACTTCACTTACAACATCGCGATATTCCGGCGCCTGCTGCATAGTGCGCGGCTCGCCCTGCATATGCATCAGGCAGACCGGCAAATTAGCCGCCGCCGCCGCCTCCAGCGCGCCAGGCTCGGAGAGCGAGCGAATATCGTTAATGATGTGAGCGCCCGCTCGCGCCGCTTCGCGGATAACCTCAGCTTTCGAGGTATCTACCGAAATCCATACCTCGAAACGCTGCGCTATCGCCTCTACCACCGGAATGACGCGCGCCAGCTCCTCATCCACGCTTACCTCGTCCGCGCCCGGACGAGTCGACTCGCCGCCGACGTCGATGATAGTGGCACCCGCGTTAACCATTTCGTTGGTATGCGTCAGCGCCTCGACCAGCGAATTATGTTTTCCACCATCGGAGAAGGAGTCCGGCGTGACATTCAAAATACCCATCACATGGGGAAACGACAGATCGAGATGGGCATCACGGGCGTACAACTTCATGGGGAAACTCTCCTCTGATTACCTGATTACGGATGTAAAAAACCCCGGACCAGCCGGGGTTTTTGCAAGGGTGAAACCCTGTTACTTGTCGAACTGCTCTGACATGGTGTTGCCAGGATTCGGCGTACGCGGCTCATCGACCGGACGCGGCGCCTTTGGCGTACCGTTGCTGTCGGAGTTGCTGCCCGGATCTTCCCAGCCCGCTGGCGGACGCACTTCGCGGCGCGCCATCAGGTCGTCGATCTGCGGCGCGTCGATGGTTTCATACTTCATCAGCGCGTCTTTCATCGCGTGAAGGATGTCCATGTTCTCGCTCAGAATCCGGCGCGCGCGCTGGTAGTTGCTGTCGATCAGGTGTTTAACTTCCTGGTCGATAATGCGCGCGGTTTCGTCAGACATATGTTTCGCTTTCGCCACGGAGCGGCCAAGGAATACCTCGCCCTCTTCTTCCGCATAGAGCAGCGGGCCCAGTTTTTCCGAGAAGCCCCACTGCGTCACCATGTTGCGCGCCAGGTTAGTGGCCACTTTGATGTCGTTGGAAGCGCCGGTGGAAACGTGTTCCGCACCGTAAATAATCTCTTCAGCCAGGCGACCGCCATAGAGGGTAGAGATCTGGCTTTCCAGCTTCTGACGGCTGGCGCTGATCGCATCCCCTTCCGGCAGGAAGAAGGTCACGCCGAGCGCACGTCCGCGCGGAATAATCGTCACCTTGTGTACCGGATCGTGTTCCGGCACCAGGCGGCCGATAATAGCGTGGCCCGCTTCGTGGTAGGCGGTAGATTCTTTCTGCGCTTCCGTCATCACCATAGAGCGACGTTCCGCACCCATCATGATTTTGTCTTTCGCTTTCTCGAACTCAACCATTGATACCACGCGCTTATTGCCGCGGGCGGCGAACAGCGCCGCTTCGTTCACCAGGTTAGCGAGATCCGCACCGGAGAAGCCCGGCGTACCGCGCGCGATGATGCCTGCGTCGATATCGGTCGCCAGCGGCACGCGGCGCATATGCACTTTCAGAATCTGTTCACGACCGCGCACGTCCGGCAGACCAACCACGACCTGACGGTCAAAACGGCCTGGACGCAGCAGCGCCGGGTCGAGAACGTCTGGACGGTTAGTCGCGGCGATAACGATGATACCTTCGTTGCCTTCAAAGCCATCCATCTCAACCAGCATCTGGTTCAGGGTCTGTTCACGTTCGTCGTGACCACCACCTAAACCTGCACCGCGCTGACGACCGACGGCGTCGATCTCATCAATAAAGATGATGCAAGGCGCAGCTTTCTTGGCCTGTTCGAACATGTCGCGCACGCGAGATGCGCCGACGCCCACGAACATTTCCACGAAGTCAGAACCGGAAATAGTAAAGAACGGCACTTTCGCTTCACCCGCGATAGCTTTCGCCAGCAGGGTTTTACCGGTACCCGGCGGGCCCACCATCAGCACGCCTTTGGGAATTTTACCGCCCAGCTTCTGGAAGCGGCTCGGTTCGCGCAGATACTCGACCAGTTCACCCACTTCCTCTTTTGCTTCGTCGCAGCCTGCCACGTCAGCGAAAGTGGTTTTGATCTGATCTTCCGTCAGCATACGGGCTTTGCTCTTGCCAAAGGACATCGCGCCTTTGCCGCCGCCGCCCTGCATCTGACGCATAAAGAAGATCCACACGCCAATCAGCAGCAGCATTGGGAACCAGGAGATAAAGATCGAAGCCAGCAGGCTCGGCTCTTCCGGCGGTTCGCCAACCACTTTGACGTTTTTGGTCAACAGGTTATCGAGTAACTTGGGATCGTTGACAGGAATGTAGGTCGTGTATTTATTACTGTCTTTCTTGATTACGTTAATCTCACGCCCGTTAATACGTGCCTCGCGGACCTGATCCTGGTTCACTTCCGACAGGAAGGTTGAATAATCAACCCTACGGCCATTCGACTCGCTGGGCCCAAAGCTCTGGAATACTGACATCAGCACGACCGCGATGACTAACCAGAGAATCAGGTTTTTCGCCATGTCACTCAAGGGATTAACCTCATATTACAACGGTGTTAACAGACAGCGTAGGGTACTATATATCCTTCATACATGGAATCGCGGCCGGTGGGCTGCAACTTCATCAATTGGGCTATAGTTTGCGCCCTGTCGCCACAATGTACACTTCGCGCGAACGAGATCGCGAAGCGTCCGGCTTACGAATTTTCACTTTCGTAAACAGGGAGCGAATTTCCCGCAGGTATTCATCGAAGCCATCTCCCTGAAACACTTTCACTACAAAACTGCCGCCCGGTGCCAGGATATCCCGACACATTTCAAGCGCCAGTTCAACCAAATACATCGACCGGGGAATATCGACTGCCGGCGTCCCACTCATATTGGGCGCCATATCCGACATGACCACCTGCACTTTCTGATCCCCTACGCGATCGAGCAGCGCCTTGATCACCGATTCTTCACGGAAATCGCCCTGAAGGAAATCGACACCAACGATAGGATCCATCGGCAGAATGTCGCAGGCGATAACGCGTCCCGAAGAGCCGATCTGCTGGACCACATATTGCGACCAGCCGCCGGGTGCAGCACCCAGATCTACCACGGTCATACCGGGTTTGAAAAGCTTGTCACCCTGTTGTATTTCATCAAGTTTAAACCAGGCGCGCGAACGCAACCCTTTTTTCTGTGCCTGAAGCACATATTTATCGCTAAAGTGTTCCTGTAACCAGCGGCTAGAGCTGGCCGAACGCTTTTTACCCGTCATAATTTTCTCAACTAAATCGTCATCGCAGCGATAAACCTGCACGCAATGGGTTGCGTTGATTTGGTGATAACCCCGAGATGGCGGTAGAATGAACCGTTTTCAATCCCTGAGTAAGCAAAAAATACGATGAATCTAAGTACCAAACAAAAACAGCACCTGAAAGGCCTCGCCCATCCACTGAAACCTGTGGTCATGATCGGTGGCAATGGCCTGACCGAAGGCGTGCTGGCCGAAATCGAATCCGCGCTGGAGCATCACGAGCTGATCAAGGTAAAAATCGCCTCGGAAGACCGTGAAACCAAACAGCTGATCGTTGAGGCAATCGTGCGTGAAACCAAAGCCAGCAACGTGCAGGTGATCGGTAAAACGCTGGTGCTGTATCGCCCTTCTAAAGAGAGCAAGATTTCTCTGCCGCGCTAAACGCGTCGCCGGGCAACCGGCCAGAGAAAGTGCCATGCTCCTGCATGGGTTAAAAGGCCGCATCGCGGCCTTTTCCATTCTTTACATACAACCTCTACGCTGTTCAAAGCGTAGCTCTCTCTTAAAGGTATTCCACTTTAAGAATTTCGTACTCAACATCGCCGCCCGGGGTTTTGATAATGGTCACATCGTCCACCTCTTTACCTACCAGACCGCGCGCCATCGGCGAGTTGACCGAAATCAGATTTTGCTTAAAGTCCGCTTCGTCGTCGCCCACGATGCGATAGGTCGACTCTTCGTCGGTATCGGTGTTAAGCACGGTTACAGTGGCGCCGAAAATCACGCGGCCGTTGTTCGGCATCGTGGTGACGTCGATAACCTGCGCGTTAGAAAGCTTGGCTTCGATCTCCTGAATACGACCTTCGCAAAACCCCTGCTCTTCGCGCGCGGCGTGATACTCCGCGTTCTCTTTCAGATCGCCGTGCTCGCGCGCTTCAGCGATTGAGGCGATGATGCGCGGGCGTTTGACGGTTTTCAGTTCGTTCAGCTCTTCGCGCAGCTTTTCGGCGCCCCTTAACGTCATCGGAATCTGATTCATTTAAGCTCCTCGCTCTCTTTCCTGTTTTAACGGCGTCGTCCTGACCAGTGTCCACAGAAAAACCGGTTCTGCAGGGTCTGACCCTCGTTTTGCAAATAAAAGAATCCTGACCCGGAAAAGGTTCCGGGCCAGAAAGTGGTTTTGCATTTTGATACGTATTTTAACCCAGAGTTCCCTGCGGGTCATCGTTTACTTTCCACCGTAACGGGACGTAGTATTGACGCCTTCACCTGCCAGTTACCGCGAGATTATGCGATTTTCACGACTTGTTACCGGACTAACCTGTGCGTTTATGCTGCAGGCACAAGCAGCGCCCGTAGATGAATACATGCAGTATTTGCCGGATGGCGCCAATCTGGCGCTGATGGTGCAGAAGATAGGCGCCAGCACCCCAATAATCGATTATCACGGCAAACAGATGGCGTTGCCCGCCAGCACCATGAAGGTGATCACCGCGCTGGCGGCGCTGCTGGAACTGGGCGGCGACTACCGCTTTCAGACCACGCTGGAAACCAAAGGCGCCATCAGCGACGGCACGCTCAACGGCGATCTGGTCGCGCGCTTTGCCGGCGACCCGACGCTGAGCCGTCAGGATCTGCGCAATATGGTCGCCGCGCTGAAAAAGCAGGGCGTCACCCATATTAAAGGCAACCTGGTGATCGACACCTCGGTGTTCGCCAGCCATGACATGGCGCCAGGCTGGCCGTGGAACGATTTGACCCAGTGCTTCAGCGCGCCGCCGGGCGCGGCCATCGTTGATAAAAACTGTTTCTCCGTCTCGCTCTACAGCGCCAGCACGCCGGGCGAAACCGCCTTTGTGCGCATCGCCTCTTACTACCCCGCCCATATGTTCAGCCAGGTGCGCACTATCGGCCGCAACAGCGGCGAAGGACAGTATTGCGAACTGGACGTGGTGCCGGGCGAGCTTAACCGCTATACGCTGACCGGCTGCATGCGCCAGCGCGCGGAGCCGCTGCCGCTGGCGTTCGCCGTACAGGATGACGCCGCCTGGGCTGGAGAGATCCTCAAGCAGGAGCTGCGTCAGGCGGAGATTGATTACAGCGGTCACCTGGTGCGTCAGTCCCAGGTGACTTCGCCGGGCACCGTGCTGGCGTCGACCCAGTCCGCGCCCCTGCACACGCTGTTGCATACTATGCTGAAAAAGTCGGACAACATGATCGCCGACACGGTGTTCCGCACCATCGGCCATCACTATTTCAACGTGCCCGGCACCTTCCGCGCCGGATCGGACGCTATCCGCCGCATCCTGCGTGAGAAAGCCAATATTGATTTAGGCAACAGCATTCAGGTAGACGGTTCGGGGCTGTCGCGCCACGATCTGATCGCGCCGGATACCATGATGCAGGTGCTGCAGTACATTGCGAAAAACGACGCGACGCTGGACTACATCTCTATGCTGCCGCTGGCGGGCCACGACGGCACGCTGCAATATCGCGGCGGCCTGCACGAGGCGGGCGTTGACGGCAAAGTGTCGGCGAAAACCGGCTCGCTGCAGGGGGTCTATAATCTGGCTGGCTTTATCACCACCGCCAGCGGCGCGCGCGTCGCCTTTGTGCAGTACCTGTCGGGCTATGCGGTACCGCCGGAGGATCAGCGCACGCGGCGCATTCCGCTGGTGCGCTTCGAGAGCCGTCTCTATCGGGATATCTATCAAAACAACTAGCGTATGAAAATATTGATCGTTGAGGACGATGTACTGCTGCAGGGCGGCCTGACTCAGGCACTCAGCAGCCAGGGTTACGCCGTTGACTGCGCCGCCAGCGCCGCCGAGGCGGACGCGCTGCTGCACAGCGCGCAGTACAGTCTGATCGTGCTGGATCTCGGCCTGCCGGATCGCGACGGCGGCGATCTCCTGCGGCAGTGGCGGCGAGCCGGAATCGATCTGCCGGTGCTGATCCTGACCGCGCGCGACGCGCTCAGCGATCGCATCGAGGGGCTCGACGCCGGTGCCGACGACTATCTGATCAAGCCGCTGGCGCTGGCGGAGCTGCAGGCGCGCGTACGCGCCCTGATCCGCCGCTATCAGGGCCACAGCGACAACCTGCTGCGCCAGGGCGATCTGACGCTGAACCTCTCTTCGCAGCAGGTGCTGCTGGAGAATCAGCCGCTCGACGTGACGCCCAAAGAGTTTGCGCTGCTGACCCGTCTGCTGATGCGCATCGGGCAGAATGTGCATCGCGAAACGCTGCAGCAGGATCTCTACAGCTGGCAGGACGATACCGGCTCCAATACGCTGGAGGTGCATATCCACAATCTGCGCCGCAAGCTGGGCAAAGATCGCATCAAAACCGTGCGCGGCGTCGGCTATCGGCTGGAGAACCGTGAATGAACAGCATGCGTCAGCGCTTGCTGATTATGCTGGCGCTGATTCTGCTTACCTGTCAGATCATGAGCGCCTTCTGGCTGTGGCACGAAAGCCGCGAGCAGATTAGCTTTCTCGTCAACGAAACCCTCTCCGCAAAGGCGCGCAACGATCGCGTCGAAAATGAGATCCGCGAAGCGATCGCCTCGCTGCTGCTGCCCTCGGTGGTTATGGTCGGCCTGACGCTGGTGCTCTCCTTTTGGGCGATTAGCTGGATCGTCCGCCCGCTGCGAGCGCTGCAGACCAGCCTGGCGCAGCGCTCCGCCGATAACCTGACGCCGCTTGCCATTCAATCGGATATGGAAGAGGTGGCGGCGGTAACCGGCGCGATTAACCAGCTGCTGGCGCGCCTCGATCACACGCTGCAGCAGGAGCGGCTGTTCACGGCGGACGCCGCCCATGAGCTGCGCACCCCGCTCGCCGGGCTGCGCCTGCACCTTGAACTATTGCAGCAGCAGGGCGTGCCGCAGAGCGAGATGCTGGTGGCGCGTATCGATCAGCTGATGCATACCGTCGAGCAGTTGCTGATGCTGGCGCGTGCCAGCCAGGCGCTGGCCAGCGGCCACGCGCAGCCGGTGCGCTGGCTGACGGAAATTTTGCAGCCGCTGCAGCCGGAAATGCGCGAGCTGGTCGAACAGCGCCAGCAGCAGCTTGTCTGGCCAGACAAAGCGGTGGCGCAAAGCCAGGGCGAGCCGGTGCTGCTGCGCCTGCTGCTGCGCAATCTGCTGGAGAACGCCTCGCGCTATAGTCTACCTCAGAGCCAGATTGAAATTACGCTCGAAGAAAACGACGGGAATATCATTCTCAGCGTTATCGATGAGGGGCCGGGCATCGATCCCGACGCGGCGGAAGAGCTGACCAAAGCGTTTCGCCGTCGCGATCAGCGCTACGGCGGCAGCGGTCTGGGGCTGAATATCGTGCTGCGCATCCTGCAGATGCACTATGGCGAGCTGAAGCTCATTAATCGCAGCGATCGCAGCGGGCTAATCGCCCGCTGCACGCTGCCGTTGCGCCTGAACTGATCAGAAATGGGTATTCAGGCTGACGTAATAGGTCCGGCCTGATTCGTTATAGGTATTGGCGCCCGCGCCATAGAGCCAGGCACCGGTAGTGGCGTTGCCGGTGGTCTGCGCGTTGCCCTGGCGGTAGTGGCGCTTATCGAACAGGTTGTCGATGCCGAGCGTCACGCTGGCGAACTTATTCACCTCATAGGTGCCGCTCAGGCCGACCACTGAGTAAGGACTTACCTCATCGGTGGCGCTGCCGGTAACCGCATTACCTTTGTAGTCATACTTCTTCGGCACCTGCTTGCCGTACCAGGTCAGCGTGGATTGCAGCGACAGATCCTGCGTCGCCTGCCAGCTCAGCGTCGAGTTCAGCGTATAGTCGGGAATAATCGACAGGCGATCGCCGGTCTCTTTATTCTTGCTCTGCAGCATATAGGTGAAGTTGTTGTTCCAGCTAATGCTCTCCGTAACCGGAATATTGACCGTGCCTTCCAGCCCTTCCACCACCGCTTTCGGCACGTTCTCCCACTGATAGATGTCGGTGGTACCGTTAGAGGCTTTGCCGGACGGCGCATAGCCCGCTTCGATCTTGTTGCGGTAGTCGTTGCGGAACCAGGTCAGGCCCGCCTGATAGCCTTCATGCTTCCACTCCAGCCCAATCTCTTTGTTGATGCTGTTTTCCGCTTTCAGGTCTCGGTTGCCCTGCAGGTAACAGGCGCCGGTGCTGGCGGCGCAGCCCTGGCCGTTGCTGTAGAGCAGATAGTTCGGGTTGGTCTGATAAAGGCTCGGCGCTTTATAGGCGCGGCCAATGCCCATCTTCAGCGTGAAATCCTCCCCGAGCCCCTGAGAGAGATTAAGCGACGGACTCCAGTTATCGCCGACGATCGAATGGTGATCGAAGCGCAGGCTCGGCGTCAGCATAGTGCTGTCGGTCAGCTCCATATTGTCTTCGGCGAACAGCGAAAAGATTTCTGCCTGCGAATAGGGGCTGCGTCCGCTGCTGGCGATGCCCGGCACCGAACCGTTAGAAGCAACCTGGGTGGTCGACGAGGGATCTTTCATGCGCTGCTGGTTCCACTCGACGCCGAGGGTGGCGGTCTGGTTCACCAGCAGGTCGAACGGCACGCTGACTTCGCTGTGCAGCAGCACATCGTCCAGCTGAATGGTATTGAAGCCGCTGTTGGAGAAGATGCCTTCGGTGCCGCCGGCCAGCCCTTCATTGATGCGCGAGTTGCGCGTGTTCTCATAGCGCGCGTAGGTGTTGGTGCTGACGCCGTTATCCCAGGCGCCGGTCCACTTCACCGCGAAGTTCTGGCGGTAGAGACGGTTAGTCTCTTTGCCGTACAGGCTTTTTACCAGCGCGCTGGTATTGGTGTTCTGGGTATCGCCAGCATAGAGGTTGCCCTGACGGCTATAGCCCGCCTGCAACTCCAGCGCCTGCATCGGCGCGAACGCCCAGCGCAGCAGAGCGTTGATATCTTTGTTGACCACCCCTTCACGGCCGGCCGGATAGCTTCCGGCGTAGCTGCCGGTACGATCCGCCGCATGGCCTTCGTTGATGTCGTAAGCGTCCGCCTGGGTTTTCGCCAGGTTGCCGTAGAGACGGAAGCTGACGTCATCCCCCAGCGGCCCTTCCAGGCTAAAGTTGGTGCGGCGCGTGGCTCCCTCGTCCTTATGCTCCGGCACGTTGTAGTAGGCGTTCCAGGATCCGTGCCACTGCTGGTCATCATATTTTTTGGTGATGATGTTCACCACGCCGCCCGCCGCGCCGTTGCCGTAGCGCACCGCCGCCGGCCCGCGGATGACCTCAATGCGTTCAATCATCTCTGGCGGCACCCAGTTGGTGTCGCCGCGCGTATCCCGTTCGCCGCGCCAGCCGAGACGCACCGAGTTCCGGCTGGAAACCGGCATGCCGTCCACCAGAATCAGGGTATTTTCCGGCCCCATACCGCGAATATCGATCTGGCGATTGTTGCCGCGCTGGCCGCTGGTGGAGTTACCGGTGAGGTTGACGCCGGGCATGGTGCGGATGATTTCCGATACGTCGCGCGCAGGCGGACGCTTTTTAATTTCATCGGCGGTAATGGTGGAGACGCCTGGCGCCTGCAGGTTCTGCTGCGCCGCGCTTACCACCAGCGTATCGACGGTGCCGGACGCTGAAGAGGTGCTGGTGTCGGCCGCCTGCGCGCTGGTCGCGGCCAGACCGAGTTCAATGAGAATGGCTAATGACAAACGGGATAATGTAGGCATTTTTTATGTTCCTGGATTGCCTGCGAAAACCTTATCGTCTCCTGCAGGCGCGCCGGTAAAAGAGTCATTCCTTGCGAGCAAGCATTCCAGCCGCGCCCAGGCTCTCCTTTGCGGAACATCCGTCTGATAACACAGGCTGATGAGGCTGGCGGAACGCGCGCGCTCCGCGATGTTGGAGCGGGAAACACCCTATTGCAAATGCAAATAATTATCAATAGTATTCTTCATAACATCCGTGCAGCTTTGCGCGCTTCTGGCCCAGTAAATAAGCTCTCTATGACGTGGTTAACCAACGAAACCGGCAGTGACTCCTGGTGGCGAACATTACAGCAGCAGGGTCTTCCCCTTATCGAACCCGCCGATGATGGCGAATGCGGCGTCACCTTTTTCTGGCGCGATCCGCAGGGAAGTGAAACCACCTCCTCTACGCGCCGCGTCTGGATCAATATCACCGGCGTGACCGATCACCATCAGCGCGCCGCCCCCCGCTCTCTCAGCCGCATCCCTGGCACCGACGTCTGGTACTGGCGCACACAGCTGCCAGCCAGCTGGCGCGGCAGCTACTGCCTGATGCCCGACAGCGATGCCGCCGCCTTCGCGGGCGAGCCGGATATGGCGACCCTGCGCGCCTGGTGGCGCGAAAAATTCCTCACCGCGCAGGCGGATCCGCTCAATCCGCTACGCGGCTGGGCGGGCGGGCGCGGCATGCACGTCTCGCCGCTGCATCTGCCGGGCGCACCCGATCAGCGCGTCTGGCAGGCGGTTGATAGCGGCCGCGCCCCCGCCCTGCCGCTGCAGCACCATATCTGGCAGAGCGCGCGCCTCGGCAACTGCCGCTCGGTGTGGATCTACGCCACCGGCGAGGCGCAGTCGACCGAACGTCCGCTGGCGCTGCTGCTGGACGGCCAGTTCTGGGCCAACAGCATGCCGATCGCCTGGCCGCTGCAGCAGCTTACCGACGCCGGTGAGCTGCCGCCGGCGGTCTACGTCATGATCGACATCATCGATCGCGAACACCGCAGCCGCGAACTCCCCTGCAACCCCGACTTCTGGCTGGCTCTGCAGGAAGAGCTACTGCCGCAGCTGCAGGGCTGGGCGCCGCATCGCATCAGCGCCGCCGAGACGCTGGTAAGCGGACAGAGCTTCGGCGGCCTGTCGGCCGTCTATGCCGCACTTAACTGGCCGCGCCAGTTCGGCGGCGCCATCAGCCTTTCCGGCTCGTTCTGGTGGCCGGAACGCGGCCAGCCTGACGGCAGGCTGATCCAGCAGCTGCAGCAGGGCGACTACCGTCAGACGCCGTCGCGCTTTTATCTGGAGGCGGGACGTCGCGAGCAGCTGATTTATAAAGCAAACCAACAGCTTCAGCAGGAGCTGTGCGCCGCAGGGCACCAGGTCATTTTTCATCCGGTCGACGGCGGCCACGACGCGCTTTGCTGGCGCGGCGGCCTGCTCAATGGACTGAAAGCAATGTGGCAGCATCTTCTTTAAATCGCCTGGCTAGCCCGACTGTTGCGGGCAGGAGACCGATATGCAACCCAATCCCTTTGACGATCCGCAGCAGGATTGTCTTGTGCTGATCAACGATCGCCAGCAGTACAGCCTCTGGCCCGCTTTTCGCGCCCTGCCCGCTGGCTGGCGCAGCCTCTTCGGCCCGCAGCCGCAGGCGGAATGCCTGAGCTGGCTCAATGCGAACTGGCGCGATATTCGCCCGGCCCACCCGACCACCAACCGGAGCGACCATGTCTGAGACGCTGATGAACCCACACCATACCGACCAGAAAATCCTGCCGCTGGTGGCGGCGCAGCCCGGCATCTGGATGGCCGATCAGCTGTCGCAGCAGACTAACGCCTATGCGGTCGCGCACTTTGTCGAGCTGCGCGGCGAGCTGGACGGCGCGCTGCTGAGCAAAGCGATCGTCGCCGGTATGCAGGAGGCGGATACGCTGAACATGGCGTTTGGCGAGCATGAAGGCGAAGCGGTGCAGTGGCTGTCGCCGCAGACGTTCACCCTGCCTGAGATCCTCGATCTGCGTCAGCACGCCGATCCTGACGCCGCCGCCCGCGAACTGATGCGCGCCGATATGGCTGGCGATCTGCGCGTACTGAGCGGCGCGCCGCTGTGGCATCACCAGCTGATGCGCCTGGGCGAGCAGCGCTGGTTCTGGTATCAGCGCTATCATCACCTGGTGGTGGACGGCTTTAGCTTCACTGCTCTGACGCGCCGCATCGCCAACCTTTACACCGCATGGATGCGCGGTGAAACGCCGCAGCCGACGCCTTTTACCCCCTTCAGCGAGGTGGTCGAAGAGTATCAGCGCTATCAGGCTTCGCCGAGCTGGCAGCGGGATCGCGACTTCTGGCGCGAGAAAAGCGCGCAGCTGCCGCCGCCCGCCTCAATTTCTCCCCTGCCGCTGGCCGGACAGAGCGCCAGCACCGCGCTGCTGCGCCATACCTTCTCGCCAGATAGCACGCACTTTCAGACGCTGGTTCAGCAGATGGGCATCAGCGCGGCCGATGCTGCTTTTGCGCTGGTGGCGCTCTGGCTGGCGCGCCTGAGCGGCCAGAATGATTTCGCCGCCGGCTTTATCTTTATGCGCCGTATCGGCTCCGCGGCGCTCTGCGCCACCGGCCCCGTCATTAACGTACTGCCGATGGCGGTGCATTACGATCCCGCCCAACCGCTCAGCGCGCTGGCGCGTCAGCTGGCCGCGGAAGTGAAAAAGATGCGTCGCCATCAGCGCTTTGACGCCGAACAGGTGCAGCGCGACGCCGGCCGGCTCGGCGACGGCGATCCCCTCTACGGCCCGGTGATCAACCTGAAGATGTTCGACTATCAGCTCGACTTCAACGGGGTCGAAGGGATAACGCATCAGCTGGCGTCAGGCCCGGTGCGCGATTTGGAAATCGCGATCTATATCAGCGAACAGGGCGAACTGACGCTGGAGCTGCTGGCCAACGCCGCACGCTATCAGCAGGCGGTGCTGACGCAGCACGCCAGCCGTTTCGATCTGCTGCTGCGGCAGCTGACGGCGCAGCCGGATCGCCCCTGCGGCGAGCTGGATCTGCTGACCGAGGCGGAACATCAGCAGCTGGAGACGATCAACCAGACCGCGATGCCGCTGCCGGAGGCCACCCTCGACAGCCTGCTGCAGGCGCAGGTGCTGCGCACCCCCAACGCGCCCGCGCTGGCGGACGATCGCCACCAGCTCAGCTATCGCGAGATGCGCCAGCAGGTCGAGGCGCTGGGGCAGCAGCTGATCGCCAGCGGCGTGCAGCGCGGCGATATCGTCGCCGTGGCGCTGCCGCGCGCGGTGTTTCTGTCGCTGGCGCTGCAGGCAATTGTCAGCGTCGGCGCGACTTATCTGCCGCTGGATACCGGCTATCCCGACGATCGTCTGCAGATGATGCTGGAGGATGCCGCACCGAAAACGCTGATCGTCAGCCGCGCGCTGGAGACCCGCTTCGCCGCGCTGTCGCCGGTCGCCCCGCTCTTCTATGACGCGCTGCTGCCTGAGGTCGCCGCGCCCGCGCAGCCGCAGCCGCCGCGCCCGCAGGATGGCGCCTATCTTATTTACACTTCCGGCTCGACCGGCCGCCCGAAAGGGGTGCTGGTGGGCCATGAGGCGATCGTCAACCGTCTGCTGTGGATGCAGGCGAGCTATTCGCTCACCGCCGACGACGTGGTCTTGCAGAAAACGCCCAGCAGCTTCGACGTTTCGGTGTGGGAGTTTTTCTGGCCGCTGATGACGGGCGCGCAGCTGGTCATGGCGCCGCCGGACGCGCACCGCGATCCCGACGCGCTGCAGCAGCTCTTCGCGCGCTATCGCGTCACCACCACCCACTTTGTTCCCTCAATGCTGGCGGCCTTTGTCGCCTCGCTGCAGGAGGAGGAGGCCGTGGCGCGCTGCGCCAGCCTGCGCCGCGTCTTCTGCAGCGGCGAGGCGCTGCCCGCCGATCTGTCGCGCCAGTGGGAAGCCCTGACCGGGGTGCCGCTGCACAACCTTTACGGCCCGACCGAGGCGGCGGTGGACGTTAGCTACTACCCCGCGTTCGGCCCGGAGCTGGCGGCGGTAGAGGGTGCCAGCGTGCCGATCGGCTTCCCGGTCTGGAATACCGGCCTGCGCATCCTTGACGCGCGCCTGCAGCCGGTTCCGCCCGGCGTCGCGGGCGATCTCTATCTTACCGGCGTGCAGCTGGCGCACGGCTACCTCGATCGTCCCGACCTTACCGCCAGCCGCTTCGTCGCCGACCCGTTCGGCGACGGCACGCGCATGTACCGCACCGGCGACGTGGCGCGCTGGCTCGCTAACGGCGCGGTGGAATATCTGGGCCGCAGCGACGATCAGCTAAAGATTCGTGGACAGCGCATTGAGCTGAACGAGATCGACCATGCGCTGGCGGCGCAGCCCGGCGTGCAGCAGGCGGTCACGCACGCGGTGGTGCTGGGCAACGCCGACGCGCAGCAGGGCGACGCGCGTCAGCTGGTGGGCTATGTGGTGGCAGACCGCCCCGTTGATGGCGAGGCGATGCGCGCTGCGCTGGCGCAGCAGCTGCCCGCCCATATGGTGCCGGTGGCGATCGTTGCGCTGGAGGCGCTGCCGCTCAGCAGCAACGGCAAGCTGGATCGCAAAGCCCTGCCGCTGCCGCAGAGTCGCGCGCACGATGCGGGTCGCGCGCCGCTGCCGGGGCTGGAGACGCAGCTGGCAGAGGCGTTCGCCGCGCTGCTGGCGCGCGACAGCGTCGGCGCGCAGGAGGATTTCTTTGCGCTCGGCGGCCATTCGCTGCTGGCGATGCGGCTGGCGGCGCAGCTGCGGCGCGAGCTGAAGCTGCCAGTTTCCGTCGGCCAGATTATGGTCGCCTCGACGGTTGAGAAGCTGGCAGCGCTGCTGAGCGATGCGCAGGCGGCGCAAAACGCCGGTTTTGAGCCGGTGCTGCCGCTGCGCGTCGGCAGCGGGCCGACGCTGTTCTGCTTCCATCCGGCGTCGGGCTTCGCCTGGCAGTTCAGCGTTCTGCAGCGTTACCTGGACGCGCGCTGGTCTGTCGTCGGCATTCAGTCGCCGGACGCCAGCGGCCCGCTGAATCAGGCGGCGCACCTGGATGCGGTGTGCGACGCCCATCTCGCCACGCTGCGGCAGCAGCAGCCGCACGGGCCTTACTATTTCCTCGGCTATTCGCTGGGCGGCACGCTGGCGCAGGGCATCGCCGCGCGGCTGGAAGCGCTCGGCGAAGAGGTCGCCTTCCTCGGCCTGCTTGATACCTGGCCGCCAGAGACGCAAAACTGGGATGAAAAACGCGGCGAGAACCAGCTGGATCCGGCGGTGCTGGAAGAGGTGAACCGCGAGCGCGAGCAGTTTGTTGCCGCGCAGCGTCAGCAGGCGGGCGAAGGGTTAGAGGCGATGTTCGACGCGATCGAAGCTAACTACGCCAGTTCGGTACGGCTGCTGGCGACGGCGCGCAGCGCGCGCTTCAGCGGCCGCGCCACGCTGTTCCTCGCCACCGAGACGCAGCAGCCGGGTCAGGATGCGCGTCGCGCCTGGGCGCCCTATGTCGGCGAGCTGGAGGTGCGGCCGCTGGCGTGCGCCCACGTTGAGATTATCTCGCCGCGTATGTTTGAACAGATCGGCCCGCAGCTGCAGCAGCTGCTGGCGAAGTTTGCCTGACCGCCTTTTTGGCAGAGAGCGGAGTTGCCTGAAAAGCGTCTCGCGCCAGGCACAAAAGCGCAGCGTTGACCCGGTAACGGGCGCACCTCAGGGATGAGGTGCGTAGTGGCTCACTCGCCCGCTTCGGCACCCGCCCTTCAGCGCTTGCTGCAGCCCTTCAGCGCTTGCTGCGCCCCAGCGGCACAATCATCGGCGTATGCGCCACCGGATCCTCAACAATCATGCAGCGCAGCCCGTAGACCGCCTCAATCAGTTCCGGCGTCACGATCTCGGCCGGCCTGCCCTCGGCAACAACCTGGCCGTTGCGCATCGCAATCAGATGCGTAGCGTAGCGGCACGCCTGATTCAGATCGTGCAGCACCACCACCAGCGTGCGGCCATGCTGCTGGTTGAGATCCTGCATCAGCTCCAGCAGTTCGATCTGATGGGTAATATCGAGCCAGGTCGTGGGTTCATCCAGCAGCAGCAGCGGCGTCTGCTGCGCCAGCACCATGGCGATCCAGACGCGCTGGCGCTGGCCGCCGGAAAGTTGATCCACCGGCTGCGCGGCGATATCCGCCACGCCGGTGGCCCGCATCGCCTGCTGCACCGCCTCCTCATCCTCGTCACGCCAGCGGCCGAACAGCGGCTGATGCGGATAGCGCCCGCGCGCCACCAGCTCGCTGACGCTGATGCCGGAGGGCGCCTGCGAGCTTTGCGGCAGCAGGCCGAGACGCCGCGCCACCTCTTTGGTTGAGAGGCGCGAAATCGCCGCGCCGTCGAGCAGCACCTGCCCTTTCAGCGGCGGCGCCAGGCGGCTCAGCGCGCGCAGCAGCGTCGATTTGCCGCAGGCGTTAGGGCCGATAATTACCGTCAGTTCCCCATCAGGAATGGCGACCGATAGTCCCTCCGCCACGATTTTCTTCTCGTAGCCCAGCGTCAGCGCATCGCCCTGCAGGCGCGCAGTCTTCTCAGTCATTGGCGTCGCGCCTCCCTAATCAGTAGTGCAATCAGATAAAGCCCGCCGAGGCTGACGGTAATAACGCCGACCGGCAGCTGATAAGGCAGGAAAAGGTGCTGCGCGGCATAGTCCGCCGCCAGCAGCAGCAGCGCACCGCACAGCGCCGCCAGCGGCAGCGCGCCTTTGATCCCGCCGCACAGGCGACGAGCGATCTGCGGTGCCAGCAGGGCGACAAACGAAATCGGACCGGCCAGCGCGGTCGCGGCGGCGGTCAGCACCACGCCGAGCAGCATCAGCCACAGCCGGCTGCGCTCTACCGGCACGCCCAGCGCACAGGCGGTATCGTCGCCCATCTCCATCAGGCGCATACGTCGCGCCAGCAGCGCGGTCAGCAACAGCGCCGCCAGCAGCACGGCGATGACCGGCGCGGTTTTCGCCCAGGTAATGCCGTTGAGCGATCCTGCGCTCCATAGCCCGGCGCTGAGCGCCGCCTCAAGCGAGGCGCTGACGATCAGCCAGCCGTTAAGCGCCATCAGCAGCGCCCGTACGCTGATGCCGACGATAATCAGCCGGAAGGTTTCGACGCCGTTGCGCCAGGCGAAAAGATAGACCACGCCTGCGGTCAGCACGCCGCCCAGCAGCGCCGCCAGCGTCATGGCCTCGCTGTTTTGCTGAAACAGCACCAGCGCCACCAGCACGCCGCTATAGGCACCGGTATTAAAGCCGAGAATATCGGGGCTGCCGAGTGGGTTGCGCAGCAGCGACTGAAAAATCGCGCCGCTGACGCCCAGCGCCGCGCCGAGCAGCAGCGCCATCGCCACGCGCGGCAGCCGCCACTCCAGCACGATCAGCTGAACGTTGCGCGCCGCCTCGCCGTTGACCAGCTGCCAGAGCTGCGCCCCGCTAATCGGCAGCGCGCCGCGCGTAACGCCGAAAAAGGCCAGCAGCGCGCAGGCCGCCAGCAGCCAGATACCGTGCATCATCGCCCGACTCATATCTGCCCTCTCCCCAGCTTGCGGCGCACCAGCACGATCAGCATCGGCGCGCCGAGCAGCGCGGTAACCACCGCGACGCGCAGCTCGCCAGGCACCATCAGGCGGCCCAGTATATCGGCAGCCAGCAGCAGACAGGGGGTAATCAGCAGCGTGCCAGTCAGCATCCAGCGGTGGTCATTGCCCCACAGCCAGCGGGCCAGATGAGGAGTCATCAGCCCGACAAAGGCGATGGGGCCGACGGCGGCCGTGGCGGCGCCGCTCAGCAGGGCGATAGCCAGCAGCCCGAGCAGCTGGGTTCGCGCCACGCGCGCGCCGAGCGCCGTCGCCACATCGCCGCCCATGCTCAGGGTATTGAGCGAGCGCGCCAGCAGCAGCGCAATCAGCGCGCCGACCGCCACCGCTGGCCAGGTGGCGCGCAGCACGGCAAAGCTGCGAATATCCAGCGAGCCGCTGTGCCAGAAGCGCAGATGGTCGTAAATATCGGGATTAAGGAGAGAAAGCCCGGAGGTCAGCCCTTCCAGCACCGCGCCCAGTGCCACGCCCGCCAGGGTCAGGCGCACCGGATTAACGCGGCCGCCGCCGAGCGCGCCGGTCAGCGCCACCAGCAGCGACGCCAGCAGCGCGCCGAGGAAGGCGAAGCCGAGCCAGTCGGCGGGCGTATCCGCGCCGAACAGGGCAATGCCCAGCACCACGGCGAAGCCCGCCCCCGCGTTGACGCCGAGAATGCCGGGATCGGCGAGCGGATTGCGCGTCAGGCTCTGCATCAGCGCCCCCGCCAGCCCGAGCGCGCAGCCCGCCAGCAGGCCGGCAAGGGTGCGCGGCAGGCGCGCTTCGCGCACGATAACGCAGTCGGCGCTGCCGCAGCTGGTGGTCAGGGCAAGAGAGACATCATGAATGGCGATCGATTTGGCGCCGAGCATCAGGCTGAGCGCAAGCAAGAGCAACAGCAGCATCCCTGAGGCGGCTATTGCGATGAGATGGCGCATAACGTTCCGAACCTTCACTGTTCACTGACGCAGCGGTCGCGTCAATTTGATAATGATACTTGTTATCGTTATTACTCGTATTTTTGTATGTTACCATGATTCGCCTCGACTACAGCGAGGAAAACCGCAGCAAAAGGCGAAGCAATGAACAAACCCTCCCATCTCATCGATCTCAGCCTGTTGAAGACGCATCCCGCTTTTCGCGCCGTCTTTATCGCCCGTTTTATCTCTATCGTCGCGCTAGGCATGCTGGCGATTGCCGTGCCGGTGCAGATCCAGCAGCTGACCCGCTCGCCGGCGCTGGTCGGGCTCGCCGTTACCCTGGCGGGCGCAGGCATGTTTATCGGCCTGCTCACCGGCGGCGTGCTGGCCGATCGCTACGAGCGCAAACGGCTTATCCTGATTGCGCGCTCGACCTGCGGCCTCGGCTTTGTGGCGCTGGCCGTCAACGCCTCGCTGCCCTCCCCGTCCATCGGCGCGGTGTTTCTGCTGGGCCTGTGGGACGGCTTCTTCGGCGCGATCGGCGTGACGGCGCTGCTGGCGGCCACGCCGGCGCTGGTGGGACGCGAGAACCTGATGCAGGCGGGCGCGATAACGATGCTGACGGTGCGCTTCGGCGCCATTCTCTCGCCCGCCGTCGGCGGTCTGGTGCTGGCGCACGGCGGCGCGGCGTGGAACTACGGCCTCGCCGCCCTCGGTACGCTGCTTACCGTGCTGACCCTGCTGCGGCTGCCCCTGATGCCGCCGCCGCCACAGCCGCGCGAACATCCGCTGCGGGCGCTTGCCAGCGGCGTGCAGTTCCTGTTTTCTGCGCCGCTGGTCGGCATGGCGGCGCTGATCGGCGCGCTGGTCACGTTGGCGAGCGCGGTGCGCGTGCTCTATCCGGCGCTGGCGCCGCACTGGCAGGTCAGCCTTGATGAGCTGGGTCTGATGTATGCCGCCGTGCCGCTCGGCGCGGCGCTGGGGGCGCTGACCAGCGGCCGGCTGGCGCAGACGCCGCAGCCTGGCCGCCTGATCCTGGCCAGCGCCGTCGCCGCTTTCCTAGCACTTGGCGCCTTCAGCCTGATGCCGCAGTTCGCGCTCGGGCTGGCGTGTCTGGCGGCCTTCGGCTACTTCAGCGCCGTTAACAGTCTGGTGCAGTATCAGCTGATCCAGTCGCTGACGCCCGATGCCCTGCTGGGGCGCATCAATAGCCTCTGGACGGCACAGAACGTCACCGGCGATGCAATCGGCGCCGCGATGATCGGCGCGCTGGGGTCATGGCTGCTGCCGCAGCAGGCCGCCGCGCTGACGGGTTTCGGCGCGGCGCTGCTGGGAGGCGTGATGTGGATCCTGATGGCGAGACTGCGACGCTATCAACCGCCAGCACCGTCGCTGGCGGAAGAGGCGTCATGATTTAACGAACAGCTGCTCAAGACGCGTCAGCAGGTGGCTGGCGCTGTAGTAGTCAAGACGAAAGGTGTCGGCGCCCAGCGCATAAACCTGCTGCTGCTTTACCGCCGCGGTCTGTGCCAGGAACGGGTTCTGCATCAGCTGTTGCGCGCCCGGCTCTTCTGCGGCGAATAACAGAAAGGTGTTGCCGTTCAGGCCGCTGGCGACGTTTTCGCCGGAGAGCTGAATAATATCTTTGCGCTGGCCCATGCTGTGCGTTTGCTGCAGATCCGCAGGCGGCACGGCGAGCGTAAAGCCGAGCTGCTCCAGCAGCTTGCCCTGTGCCGATTCGCTGGTCCACAGATTCACCGCACGGCCGCCGCCGTTAAACACCATGGCGGAAACGGGCTGCGGCGGCAGCGTGATTTTCTGCTTCAGCGCCGCCTCTTGTGCATCGAACGCCTTTACGCGCGCCGCCGCGTCCGCCTCGTGGCCGGTCGCTTCGCCGAGCAGCGTGACCAGCTGCTGCCAGCTTTTATCGTCATAGTTCACCACCAGCGTCGGCGCGATAGCCGAGAACTGATCGACCAGCTTCAGAGCGGAATCGTTGCCGGTAGCGCTGACGATAATCAGATCCGGCGCTTCTGCGGCCACCGCTTCGGCGCTCGGTTCGCCAATATAGAGCCGCTTGAGGTTTTTACGCTTCGCGACGTCGCTCCACTGGCGGAAAAACCCCTGCTCGTCCGCCAGACGGCTGCCTGGCGCGGTCGCCCCGCTGGCGATTACCGGCGCGTCGATGGCCAGCAGCGACCCGGTCAGGGTCACGCTGGTAGAGACGATGCGCTGCGGCGCTTTCTCCAGGGTTATGCTGCCGCTGCCGCTTTGCAGCGTACGCGGCCAGCCGCCTTCGGCTCGCGCGTCAGAATTAGCCAGCACGGAGACGAAAGCCAGCGCGGCCACCGTGGTAAAAATCCGCTTAAACATAAGATTCAGCCCACCTTTAACTGTCAGACAAGGTTCTGCCGCCTCGGTGAATCAGGCTGAGATCGCACGCGCGATGCCGCGAATTTATTGACACTCCAGCCTAATCAACGTAGGTTACACAACCACAATACAAATGATAATCATTATTAGTTACCTTATCATTTATAGGTGAAAATTATGGTGGAAACGTTGACGTTTGGAAATCCCCTGCTTGAGGATTTCTCCGCACTGTGTCGGGGATTTGTCTTTACATCTCCGTGGCGCAGTATCGCTACGCAGGGCTGCTACACCACCATCGCCACGCCGGTGGCCGATGGTGACGCCCTGAACGGTGACTTTCAACAGCAGCTGCGACGCCACTTCGCCTGCGCAAAAAAGCAGGGCATCGCCCATCCGGTCCTGGTGGGCGCTATCCCCTTCGACGTTACGCAGCCCGCCGC
The DNA here is from genome assembly GCF_022346785.1 of Pantoea sp. ACRSC. Lineage (NCBI taxonomy): Bacteria > Pseudomonadati > Pseudomonadota > Gammaproteobacteria > Enterobacterales > Erwiniaceae > Pantoea > Pantoea sp. ACRSC. The sequence goes on along the minus strand of NZ_JAKRNN010000002.1, from coordinate 188,205 downwards.
GCTGTTTATTCCTGAATCGCATCAGACCTTTAACCGCGCCGATCTCCAGGCTGCGCTGCCCGGGGTTCCGCCGCCGCTGCCGCAGGTGCGCCGCCGCGCCGCGATGCCGGAGCACGATGTTTTTACCGCGATGGTGGCAGAGGCGGTCGCCGCCACGCAGCGCGGCGAGCTGGACAAGGTGGTGCTGTCGCGCCTGATGGATATCGTTACGGAACAGCCGGTGGATATCGCCGCGCTGATGCAGCGCATCGTGGCGCAAAACCCAAACAGCTATCACTTCCACCTGCCGCTGCCGCAGGGCGGTTCGCTGGTCGGCGCCAGTCCGGAACTTATGCTGCGCAAAAAGGGGCGTGATTTCAGCTCCTGTCCGCTGGCCGGCTCCGCGCGACGCGACGCCGACGCGCAGCGCGACAGGGCCGCGGGCGACGCACTGATGCAGTCGACGAAAGATCGTCACGAGCACAGGCTGGTGACCGATGCGATGCGCGACGTGCTGCAGCCGCGCAGCCGCCTGCTCTCGGTGCCCGCCACCCCTTCTCTGCTGACCACCGCCACCCTGTGGCATCTGGCGACGCAGATCGACGGCGAGGTGCTCGATGAGCAGGAGAACGCGCTGTCGCTCGCCTGCCTGCTGCATCCCACGCCCGCGCTGAGCGGCTTCCCACACAGGCGCGCGCAGCAGCTGATCCAGACGCTGGAGCCGTTTGACCGCCGCCTGTTCGGCGGTATCGTTGGCTGGTGCGACGACCAGGGCAACGGCGAATGGGTCGTTACCATCCGCTGCGGCACCGTACACGGCGCGCGGGTGCGCCTGTTCGCCGGCGCAGGCATCGTCGCGGATTCGCAACCTGAATCAGAATGGCGCGAGACCGGTGTCAAACTCGACACCATGCTGCGCGCTTTTGGACTGCAATAAAGGAACTCGTATGTCGATCCCTTACCATCGCTGGCCAGACGATCTGGCCGCGCGCTACCGTGAGAAAGGTTACTGGCTGGATGTGCCGATGACCGATATCCTGGCGCGCCATAAAGAGAGCGACGCCATCGCCGTTATCGAAGGCGATCTGCAGCTGAGCTATCGCCAGCTGGCGCAGCGCAGCGACAACCTCGCCGCCGCGCTGCAGCGTCGCGGGCTGAAAAACGGCGACACCGCGCTGGTGCAGCTGGGCAACGTCGCCGACTTCTACGTTACCGTTTTTGCCCTGTTCAAGCTGGGCGTGGCGTCGGTTTACGCGCTGTTCAGCCACCAGCGCACCGAGCTGCTGGCCTACGCCGCACAGATCGAACCTGCGCTGCTGATCGCCGATCGCCGCCATGCGCTGTTTGCCGACGACAGCTTTACTGACGCGCTGCGCGCTGCGCAGCCGTCGCTGCGTCAGGTCATCCTGCGCAACAACAGCCAGCCGGAAAACAGTCTGGAAGCGCTGATGGCCGACGCGGCGGGTGATTTCCAGCCGACGCCGACCGCCGCCGATGAGGTCGCCTTTTTCCAGCTCTCCGGCGGCAGCACCGGCACGCCCAAGCTGATCCCGCGCACCCATAACGACTACTACTACAGCATCCGCGCCAGCGACGAGATCTGCGCGGTCACCGCCGACACGCGTTATCTGATCGCCTTACCCGCGCCGCATAACTTTGCCATGAGTTCGCCGGGCGCGCTGGGCGTCTTCTACGCCGGCGGCCAGGTGATTCTGGCCGAGGATCCCAGCGCGACAAACTGCTTCCCGCTGATTGAAAAGCATCAGGTCACCGATACCGGACTGGTGCCCCCCGCCGTCAGCCTGTGGCTGCAGGCGATTCAGGAATGGGGCAGCAATCAGGCGCTGACGTCGCTACAGCGGATGCAGGTTGGCGGCGCGAAGCTGGGCGAAACGCTGGCGGCGCGCATTCAGAGCGAGATCGGCTGCCGGCTGCAGCAGGTGTTCGGCATGGCGGAAGGGCTGGTCAACTACACCCGTCTCGACGACGATGAAAAAACCATTCTCACCACCCAGGGCCGTCCGATTTCGCCGGACGATGAGGTGTGGGTAGCAGACGAGAACGGCGATCCGCTGCCGAGCGGCGCCGTTGGCCGCCTGATGACGCGCGGCCCCTATACCTTCCGCGGCTACTACAAAAGCCCGGAGCATAACGCAGCCAGCTTCGACGCCAACGGTTTTTACTGCTCGGGCGATCTGATCGAGATTAACCCGCAGGGTTACATCACCGTGCAGGGGCGCGAGAAAGATCAGATCAACCGCGGCGGCGAAAAGATCGCTGCCGAGGAGATCGAAAATCTGCTGCAGCGCCATACCGATGTGATCCACGCGGCGCTGGTATCGATGCATGACGAACTGATGGGCGAAAAAAGCTGCGCCTTTATCGTCGCGCGCCAGCCGCTCAAGCCAGTGGCGCTGCGCCGCCATCTGCGCGAGCTGGGCGTCGCCGAATATAAGTTGCCCGACCGTATTACCTGCGTGGATGAACTGCCGCTGACCCCGGTCGGCAAAGTAGACAAGAAACGCCTGCGCCAACAGCTTGCCGATCAACAAGCGCAAGCCTGACCTGTTCCGGAGATTTTATGGCTATTCCAAAACTGACCTCATATTCGCTGCCCGCCGCCGCCGAGCTGCCCGCCAATAAGGTGAAATGGACGCTGGAGCCGCAGCGCGCTGCCCTGCTGATCCACGATATGCAGGCCTACTTCCTTAACTTCTGGGGTGAAAACAGCCCGCTGGTCAATCAGGTGGTAGAGAACATCGCGCGCCTGCGCGCCTGGTGCAAGTCGCAGGGCATCCCGGTGTTCTATACCGCGCAGCCCAATCAGCAGAGCGACGAGGATCGCGCGCTGCTGAACGATATGTGGGGACCGGGCCTGAACAAGCATCCAGAGCAGCAGAAGATTGTCGATGCGCTGGCGCCCGACGCTGAGGATCAGGTGCTGACCAAGTGGCGCTACAGCGCTTTTGTCCGCTCGCCGCTGGAGTCGATCCTGCAGGAGATGGGACGCGATCAGCTGATTATCACCGGTGTCTACGCCCATATCGGCTGTCTCACCACCGCCACTGACGCCTTTATGCGTAACATCCAGCCCTTTATGGTGGCGGACGCGCTGGCGGATTTCAGCCGTGAAGAGCATATGATGGCGCTGACCTATACCGCCGGACGTAGCGGCAAAGTGGTAATGACTGCGGATTTAATGCCGCTGCCGCTCAGCAAGGACGATCTGCGCGCGCTTATTCTGCCGCTGCTGGAAGATGACGAGGTGCCGGAAGATGATGAGAACCTGATCGACTACGGTCTCGACTCCGTGCGCATGATGGCGCTGGCGGCGCGCTGGCGTCAGGCGCACGGCGATATCGACTTCGTAAGCCTGGCGAAAAATCCCACTATCGACGGCTGGTGGGCGCTGCTGTCACGGGAGACAGCCTGATGAGCCAGCGCTTTGACTTCAGCCGCAAGCAGGTCTGGGTGACCGGCGCAGGCCAGGGCATCGGTTACCATACCGCGCTGGCGTTTCACGCGGCGGGCGCACAGGTTCAGGGCTTCGATCTGCGCTTTCACGATATTGACTACCCTTTCGCCTGCCACACGCTTGACGTGGCCGATGCCGGACAGGTGAAAACGCTCTGCCAGCGCCTGCTGGCGCAGCAGCCGCGCCTCGACGTGCTGGTAAACGGCGCGGGCATCCTGCGTATCGGTGCCACCGACGAGATCTCTGCCGCCGATTTCCAGGCATGCCTGGCGGTCAACGTCGGCGGCGCCTTCAATATGTTCCAGCAGACGCTGCCGGTGTTTCGCCAGCAGCGCGCGGGCGCAATCGTCTCTGTCGCCTCGAACTCGGCACACGCGCCGCGTATCGGCATGTCAGCTTACGGCGCGTCGAAAGCCGCGCTGCGCAGCCTCACACTGACGGTCGGCCTGGAGATGGCACCCTATGGCGTGCGCTGCAATATCGTTTCGCCCGGCTCGACCGATACCGAGATGCAGCGCAGCCTGTGGCATACGCCGACCGCCGAGCAGGAGATGATCGACGGCTTCCCGGATCAATATAAGCTCGGCATCCCGCTGCGCAAGATCGCCACGCCGCAGGAAATCGCCCACAACGTGCTGTTCCTCGCCTCGGATCTCGCCAGCCATGTGGTGCTGCAGGATATCGTGGTTGACGGCGGCGCGACGCTGGGAGCCTGACCGATGGCGATCTGGAAACGCGAGACCGATCTCGACGCGCTAAACGCCATCGGCGAGCACTCGCTGGTGGCGCATATTGGCATCCGCTTTACCGCTATCGGCGACGATTATCTGGAGGCGACCATGCCGGTTGACGCGCGCACCCATCAGCCCTTCGGCCTGCTGCACGGTGGTGCGTCGGTGGTGCTGGCGGAGTCGATGGGCTCGATCGCCGGCTATCTCTGCACCGAAGAGGGCAAAAGCGTGGTCGGCATTGAGGTAAACGCCAGCCATCACCGTTCGGTCTCCAGCGGCGAAGTGCGCGGCATCTGCCGCCCGCTGCATATCGGCTCACGCAATCAGGTGTGGCAGATTGAAATCCGCAACGCGCGCGGCCAGCTCTGCTGCTCGTCGCGGCTGACGGTGGCGGTGCTGGGGTAATGAAAAAGGGACAGCTTTCGCTGTCCCTTTTCTTCGGCATTAACGCTGGTAGATGATTTCGACGCCTTCGTCGTCATCTTCGTCCCAGTCGTCATCCCACTCTTCATCTTCTTCTTCAGCCACGCTTTCCATCGTCTCACGGTGGTAGTCATCCCACATGAACTCGACTTTCTCGGGCTTCTTCTCTTCTTCTTCCGCTTCTTTCGGGTTGGCGTTGATGAAACTCATCACGTCCCAGCAGAGATCCTGCACGCCCTGACGGCTTGCCGCGGAGATCAGATAATATTTCTCTTCCCAGCCCAGCGCCTCGGCGATCGCTTTAGCGCGCGCCTGCGCTTCTTCTTCGCTAATCAGGTCAACTTTGTTGAACACCAGCCAGCGCGGCTTGTTGAACAGCTTGTCGCTGTACTTCTCCAGCTCGCCAAGAATAATGCGCGCGTTTTCCACCGGATCGGACTCATCGATCGGCGCGATGTCGATCAGGTGCAGCAGCACGCGGCAGCGCTCAAGGTGCTTCAGGAAGCGGATACCGAGGCCAGCGCCTTCGGCGGCCCCTTCAATCAGGCCTGGAATATCGGCGACAACGAAGCTCTGCTCGCTGTCCATGCGCACCACGCCCAGGCTCGGCACCAGGGTGGTGAACGGGTAGTCCGCCACTTTCGGCTTCGCCGCCGAGACGGCGCGGATAAAGGTCGATTTACCGGCGTTCGGCAGACCCAGCATGCCGACGTCGGCCAGCAGCATCAGCTCCAGCTGCAAATCGCGCTTCTCGCCCGGCGTACCCATGGTTTTCTGACGCGGGGTACGGTTTACCGAGGATTTAAAGCGCGTGTTGCCCAGGCCATGCCAGCCGCCTTTGGCGACCATCAGCTTCTGCTCGTGACGCGTCATATCGCCCAGCGTTTCGCCGGTGCCCTGATCGATGACGCGCGTGCCGACCGGCACCTTGACGATAATGTCCTGACCGCGTTTGCCGGTACAGTCACGGCTCTGGCCGTTCTGACCGCGTTCGGCGCGGAAGGATTTCTCAAAGCGGTAGTCAATCAGGGTATTCAGGTTCTCGTCAGCGACCAGATAAACGTCGCCGCCGTCGCCGCCGTCGCCGCCGTCCGGGCCGCCTTTCGGAATATATTTTTCACGGCGGAAGCTGACGCAGCCATTGCCGCCGTCGCCGGCAACCACCAGGATTGTCGCTTCATCAACAAACTTCATTTTCTTTCTCCGTCACACAATCGTCCGCGCGCCTTACGGGCTGCGGACGGGTCCGCCAGGGTCTGTCTGCGCTGACCGGCGGCGGATAAATCAGGACTGATTTGCATCAGACGTACATAAAGTGTACAGCAATACAGAACGACAGGTCGCAGAATGTAAAAAGCCCCGCAATGGCTGCGGGGCTTTTATTCGTGCGTTCAGACAGTCGCTGTCTGCGTCACGACAACCTTACTCAGCAACGATGCTGATGTATTTACGGTTGTTCGGACCTTTCACTTCGAATTTAACTTTGCCGTCTGCGGTAGCGAACAGGGTGTGGTCACGACCACAACCTACGTTGTTACCGGCGTGGAATTTAGTACCACGCTGACGAACGATGATGCTACCTGCCAGAACAGATTCGCCACCGAAACGTTTTACACCCAGACGTTTTGCATTGGAGTCACGACCGTTACGAGTCGAGCCACCAGCCTTTTTATGTGCCATTTGTCAGATCTCCTCTTAAGCGCTGATGCCAGTAATTTTCACATCAGTGAACCACTGACGGTGGCCAGCCTGCTTACGGTAGTGCTTACGACGACGAAACTTAACGATTTTAACTTTCTCGCCACGACCGTGAGCAACGATTTCAGCTTTGATAACGCCGCCTGAAACCAGTGGCGCGCCGATTTTCACGTCTTCGCCATTTGCGATCATCAGCACCTGGTCAAACTCAATGGTTTCACCGGTTGCGATGTCCAGCTTTTCCAGGCGAACGGTCTGACCTTCGCTTACTCGGTGTTGTTTACCACCACTTTGGAAAACCGCGTACATATAAAACTCCGCTTCTGCGCATGCCTTTCGTTCATCAGGCGGCGCGATAAATATTCACAATAGGGCGCGAATTCTACGCAAATCTCCAGCAGAAGACAAGAGCACTTTGCACTCTCTTGCAGAAAAAAAACACAGGCCGATCGCAAACGTTTCTCATCTGGAAAATTCAAGTACAATCAGTAACAGATTACCTGAACTCAGGCTGGTTAAAGCACGTACCATGAGCCGTTGAAACGAGTCAAAGCTGAACAGACGAATGAACTTAGAACAAATTAATGAATTAACCGCGCAGGATATGGCGGCCGTCAACCAGACCATCCTCGACCAGCTGAATTCCGAGGTCTCGCTGATTAACCAGCTTGGCTATTACATCATCAGCGGCGGCGGCAAGCGCATTCGCCCGATGATCGCCGTGCTTTCGGCGCGCGCGCTCGGCTACCAGGGCGAGCTGCACGTCACTAACGCGGCGCTGATCGAATTTATCCACACCGCGACGCTGCTGCATGACGACGTGGTGGATGAATCCGATATGCGCCGCGGCAAAGCCACCGCCAACGCGGCGTTCGGCAATGCAGCCAGCGTGCTGGTCGGCGACTTTATCTATACTCGCGCCTTCCAGATGATGACCAGCATGGGTTCGCTGCGTATCCTGGCGCTGATGTCCGAAGCGGTGAACGTGATTGCCGAAGGCGAAGTGCTGCAGCTGATGAACGTCAACGATCCCGACATCACTGAAGAGAGCTACATGCGGGTGATTTACAGCAAAACCGCGCGTTTGTTCGAGGCGGCCTCTCAGGCATCCGCCATTCTTGCCGAGGCCACGCCGGCGCAGGAGAAAGCGATGCAGGATTACGGACGCTTTCTCGGCACCGCTTTCCAGTTAATCGACGATCTGCTCGACTACAGCGCCGACGGCGCCACGCTGGGCAAAAATACCGGCGACGACCTGAGCGAAGGCAAGCCGACGCTGCCGCTGCTGCACGCGATGCATAACGGCACGCCGGAGCAGACGAAGATGATCCGCGAGGCGATCGAACAGGGCAACGGCCGTCACCTTCTCGAACCGGTGCTGGCCGCCATGCAGCAGTGCGGCTCGCTGGAGTGGACGCGCAAGCGCGCCGAGCAGGAGGCAGACAAAGCGATCGCGGCGCTTAGCGCGCTGCCGGAATCGCCCTGGCGCAGCGCCCTCGAATCGCTGGCGCATATGTCCGTACAGCGCGATTTCTGATACCCCTTCGGAGCTGCCGCCGCAGCTCCGCTGTTTCCCCCTTACCCGCTTCACTTTTTCCAGAAACGCCCCCTCAGATGTTGCCGTGCTTTTGCGTAGCGGCGCGCACTTATCGGAACCGGACCAAAAATTACTGGAAATAACAAGAAACTTTCTGATATATAAACTCCAGAAGCTTCCAGATAGCGGAAGAACAGCGCGCTTCGCTGCACCGGGAATATTTCACGCAAGGAACAAGGAGAATGCGATATGAAAAAAAGGAGGGAAGACTGGCATCCCGCCGATGTGATTGCCGCACTGCGCAGACGCGGCACGACGCTGGCGGCGCTGTCGCGCCAGGCGGGCCTGAGTTCATCCACGCTGGCCAATGCCCTTTCGCGTCCCTGGCCGAAAGGAGAATGGCTGATTGCGGAGGCGATTGACGTCCATCCCGCCGAGATCTGGCCAAGCCGCTACTACGATCCGCAGACCCAGCTGCTGCTGGATCGCAAAAAGCGCATTCGATCCCCGACGGGAGACAAAAAGCGCAAGCAGGATCCTGCCAGCGCCTGAAGATCCATCAGGCAAAAAAAAACCAGCCGCGCTACCGTGGCTGGTTTTCTTGTTGAAGCCGTGCTTATTCAGCGCTTACGCGTTCAATCTGCGCGCCCATCGCCTTCAGTTTGTCTTCAATGTGCTCATAGCCGCGATCGATATGGTAGATGCGATCCACCAGCGTCGTGCCTTCAGCAATGCAGCCCGCCAGCACCAGGCTCGCCGACGCCCGCAGATCGGTCGCCATCACCTGCGCGCCAGAGAGTTTTTCCACGCCGTGACAGATAGCGGTGTTGCTCTCGATTTCCGCGTGCGCGCCCATACGGATCAGCTCGGGAATATGCATAAAGCGGTTTTCGAAAATGGTTTCGGTGATCACGCCCGTCCCTTCCGCCACCAGGTTGAGCAGCGTGAACTGCGCCTGCATATCGGTCGGGAAGCCCGGATGCGGTGCCGTACGCACGTTGACCGCTTTAGGGCGTTTGCCGTGCATGTCCAGGCTGATCCAGTCTTCGCCGGTTTCAATGTCGGCACCCGCGTCGCGCAGCTTCGCCAGTACGGCGTCCAGCGTATCGGGCTGAGTGTTGTGACACAGCACTTTGCCGCCCGAGATCGCCGCTGCAACCAGGAAGGTGCCGGTTTCGATACGGTCCGGCAGGACGCGATAGACGCCGCCGCCCAGACGCTCAACGCCTTCGATGGTGATCTTGTCGGTGCCTGCGCCGCTGATCTTCGCGCCCAGCGTAATCAGGAAGTTAGCCGTATCGACAATTTCCGGCTCGCGCGCGGCGTTCTCGATAATGGTAACGCCGGTCGCCAGCGTCGCCGCGCTCATGATGGTCACGGTCGCGCCTACGCTCACTTTATCCATCACGATATGCGCGCCTTTCAGGCGGCCGTCGACAGAAGCCTTAACGTAGCCCTCTTCCAGCTTGATCTCGGCGCCCAGCTGCTCCAGGCCCGTAATATGCAGATCGACCGGACGCGCGCCGATGGCGCAGCCGCCCGGCAAAGAGACCTGTCCCTGACCAAAGCGCGCTACCAGCGGGCCCAGCGCCCAGATAGAGGCGCGCATGGTTTTCACCAGTTCGTAGGGCGCACAGTAAATATCAACCTTGCTGGCGTCGACGTGGACGGAGCCGTTGCGCTCAACCTTCGCACCCAGCTGGCTCAGCAGCTTCATTGTGGTATCGATATCGCGCAGCTTCGGCACGTTCTGGATCTCGACCGGCTCTTCAGCCAGCAGCGCAGCAAACAGAATCGGCAGCGCGGCATTTTTCGCCCCGGAAATGGTCACTTCACCACTCAAGCGGGTGGGGCCTTGCACACGAAATTTGTCCATTAACACGGCTCTCAATTAACTAAAGACGGGAAGAACTCGCCAGCGGCGAGCGCCCATGATGAAGGCTCAGAAACCGTTGAGTTTACGGTCGCGCGCCCATTCAGCAGGGGTATAAGTTTTAATGGAGACGGCATGAATGCGGTTGTCAGCGATGTATTCCATCAGCGGCGCGTAAACGGCCTGCTGTTTTTTCACACGGCTCAGCTCGCCAAACATTTCACCCACGGCAATTACCTGAAAGTGGCTGCCGTCGTTGCTCATCACATGGACTTCGTCCAGCGGCAGCGCTTTCATCAGCACGGCCTGAATTTCACTGTTTTCCATTGCTCATTACTTAAGTTGTAAATAATAAAGGGTGACATCTTAGAGGAAAGCGACGGACTCTTAAACATGCAAAAGCCCCTGCGCAAAACAGGGGCTTAAGGGAGTGAGAAAGGGATCAGCTGCTTTTTTCCGCAGAAACAATAATCTGCTGAAGATTGTAGAGAGTGATCAGCGACTGCAATTTCTCGCTGATGCCGCTAAAACGCGGCGTGACGCCCTGAGCACGGGCGATTTCGCGCAGGTGTACCAGCAGCGCCAGCCCGGCCGAATCGACGCGCGCCAGCCCGGAGACGTCGATAATCTCCGCTTTGTCGATCAGCGTGTCGCGCTGCTGCCACAGCGCCAGCAGCGTATCGCGGTTCAGTTCGCCGTACAGCGACAGCGTGCTGGCGTCACGCTGCCAGCGTAATGACTCATGCATCGTTACTGTTTATCCAGCGTAATCGGCTGCGCCGCATAGGTCTTAAGCTGCGCGGTCAGGCCGTCGATGCCTTTGGTGCGCAGCAGATCGCTCCACTCGTTCTGTTTGGTAGTGATCATGCTGACGCCTTCCGCCACCATGTCATACGCCTGCCAGTTGCCGCTCTGGCTGTTCTTACGCCACTGGAAATCGAGACGAACCGGCGGGCGGCCGTTGGGATCGACAATGGTCACGCGGATGGCGATGATTTTAGCGTCGCCCAGCGGCTGCTCCGGCTGGATCTGATACGTCTGGCTGTGGTAGAGCGCCAGCGCCTGACCGTAAGCCTGCGCCAGATAGTCGCCGAAGGCGTTGAAGTAGGCTTCGCGCTGCGCCGGCGTTGCTTCGCGGTAGTAGCGGCCCAGCACTAACGCGCCGGCATACTTAATCTGCACGTAGGGCAGCAGCTCCTGACGCACGATGTCGCGCAGGTAGTTGGGGTTCTGCTTGATCTTCGGCTGCTCATTTTTCAGGCGCGTAAAGGTCTTCGCCGCCGCTTCGTTCATCAGCTTATAGGGGTTGGTTTGATCGGCGGCATTCGCCGCGGCCAGCGGCGCGATAACCAGCATGGCGACCATCAGTAAACGTTTAAACATCGATTGTTACCTCTCAGGGTTGGGCCGGGGCCGCAGGCGCGCCATCTTCGGCCTGCGGATCCTTGTTATCCGTATCGTTTTTATTGTCGCCGCCGCTCTTATACAGGAACTGACCGATCAGGTCTTCCAGCACGATAGCCGACTTGGTATCGCGGAGCGTGTCGCCATCTTTTAACATCGCCGAGCCCAGCTCGGGATCGTCAAAGCCTAGATTCAACGCTAAAAACTGCTCGCCGAGTAAGCCCTGCGTGCGGATCGCCAGCGAGCTGGTGTCGGAAATCTTATTGGCGTACTCGTCGCTGATCGCCATGGTGACGCGCGGCAGCAGCGTTTTAGGTTCAAGGGAGATGTCGGTGACGCGGCCAATCACCACGCCGCCGATTTTAACCGGCGAGCTGACTTTCAGGCCGCCAATATTATCGAAGGTGGCGTAAAGCTGCCAGGTCGGCTGGGTGCCGAGCGACTTAAGATCCGCCACGCGCAGGCAGAGAAATAACATCGCCACCAGCGCCAGAAGCATAAACACGCCAACCCAAATTTCGCTTTTTTTGCTTTGCATTGCATTAGTTCCCAAACATCAGTGCTGTCAGCACAAAATCCAGACCGAGCACCGCCAGCGAGGCGTGTACCACGGTGCGCGTCGTCGCGCGGCTAATCCCTTCAGAGGTCGGAATCGCGTCGTAACCGTTAAACAGCGCGATCCAGGTGACCGTCACGGCAAAAACGGCGCTTTTGATAATGCAGTTGATTACGTCAGTGCGGAAATCGACCGCGTTTTGCATCGCCGACCAGAAAAAGCCGGGGTCGATGCCCTTCCAGCTCACGCCGACCAGCGCGCCGCCAGCGATGCCGACGGCGGTAAAAATCAGCGTCAGCAGCGGCATGCTGATAAAGCCCGCCCAGAAGCGCGGCGAGACGACGCGGCGCAGCGGGTCTACCGCCATCATCTCCATGCTGGAGAGCTGTTCGGTCGCCTTCATCAGGCCAATTTCCGCCGTCAGCGCCGAGCCGGCGCTGCCGGCAAACAGCAGCGCAGTGACCACCGGCCCCAGCTCGCGCAGCAGCGACAGCGCTACCAGCATACCGAGGCTGGTTTCCGCGCTATAGGTGGTCAGCACCAGATAGCCCTGCAGCCCCAGCACCATGCCGATAAACAGCCCGGACACCATAATGATTAACAGCGACAAGACGCCGACGCTGTAAAGCTGTTTGATCAGCAGCGGCGCGTGTTTGCGAAAGGCGGGTTTCCCTACCAGCGCGTGAAACAGCATTAAGCCCGCCCGACCAAAGGTGGAGCAGGTATTGATTCCCCGGCGTCCTAATGACGCCAGCGCCCTTAACAACATTGGCTTACACTCTCCCTGAGCCGGTTAAATCGGCAAGATAGTCTCCGGCGGCAAACCGGAACGGGACAGGTCCGTCCGCAATCCCATCCAGAAACTGACGCACGCGCGGATCGGGGTTTTGCCGCAGCTCTGGCGTGCTGCCCTGAGCGATAATTTTCTGGCCGGCCACGATATAGGCTCTGTCGGCGATGCTGAGCACTTCCGGCACGTCGTGCGACACCACGATGCAGGTCAGGCCCAGCGAATGGTTCAGCTCGTCGATCAGCTTGACCAGCACACCCATGGTAATAGGATCCTGGCCGACGAAAGGTTCGTCGAACATGATCAGCTCCGGCTCAAGCGCGATGGCACGCGCCAGCGCCGCGCGCCGCGCCATGCCGCCTGAAAGCTCCGCCGGCTTTAGCTGTGCCGCGCCGCGCAGTCCCACCGCTTCCAGCTTCATCATCACCGTGCTGTGCAGCAGCGGCGCAGGAAGCTGCGTATGTTCGCGCAGCGGCCAGGCCACATTTTCATACACGGTCAGATCGGTGAACAGCGCACCGGACTGAAACAGCATGCTCATTTTTTTACGGGTTTCATAAAGCTTCGCGCGCGACAAGCTGGGAATATTTTCACCGCGAAACCAGATCTCGCCCCGATCGGGCTGCAGCTGGCCGCCGATCAGGCGCAGCAGCGTCGTTTTACCTATGCCCGACGGGCCCATAATGGCCGTGACTTTTCCCTTTGGCACCGTCAGCGAAATATCGTCGAAAATCGGACGATCGCCGCGTGAAAAACTGACGCCACGAACCTCAACCAGGTTCGTTTCCTGTTGGTCCATTATTACCTCTTCTGTGGATCGGGCGTTATAAAGCCTACGATGGTAGCCTGTAACGCGCCAGTTCACGATAGCATTACAGAAACTTACTGCCTTCATTTGGCGAAAGCGGGCATAAAATTTACTTTTGCCGCTCAGACGGTCAAAATCAGCGCCTGTTTCTGATGACAGAACCTGAAACCTGCTGCACAAGACGTGACGGCAACGCATTTCATCCAAGGATTTTCCATGTTTGTAGCCTCTGCCCTGCTGATCGTTGGTTTGATTTTACTGGCTTATGGCGCCGATCGCCTGGTGTTTAGCGCCGCGATACTCTGTCGATCCTTTGGTATCCCGCCGCTGATTATCGGCATGACGGTCGTCAGCATCGGCACCTCGCTTCCGGAGATGATCCTCTCTTTTTCGGCGGCGCAGCATGGCCAGATGGATCTTGCCGTTGGCACCGCGCTGGGCTCCAACATCACCAATATCTTATTGATACTCGGCGGCGCGGCGCTGCTGCACCCTCTGAACATATACTCCAATCTGATTCGGCGCGAACTGCCGCTGATGCTGCTGGTCTCACTACTCAGCGGCCTGATGCTGTTTGATAACTACCTGAGTCGCCTTGACGGCCTCGGCCTGATCGCTATCGCCATCGCCTATCTGCTGGTGGCGATCCGCTTTGCGCGCCGCGCCGAACGCGACAATAGCGATACCCTGACGCGCGAACAGCTTGCGGAGCTGCCGCGCGAAGAGAGCGGCAATACGGTGGCCTTTCTCTGGCTGGCGGTCGCGCTGATTATTTTGCCGATGTCGACGCGCATGGTGATCGATAACGCCACCGCCTTTGCCGACTATTTCGGCGTCAGCGAGCTGGTGATGGGCGCGACGTTAATCGCCGTCGGTACCAGCCTGCCAGAGCTGGCGACGGTGGTGGCGGGCGCGCTGAAAGGCGAAGATGATATCGCCATCGGCAATCTGATTGGCGCCAATATTTATAATATCGCCATCGTGCTGGGCCTGCCCGCGCTGCTTAACCCCGGCGGCGTGGACGAGCACGCCTTCGCGCGCGATTACTGGGTGATGCTCGGCGTCAGCGCGCTGTTCACCCTGCTCTGCCTGCAGCGCAGCCGCCGCATCGGCCGCGTCGCGGGCGCCCTCTTACTCTGTGGTTTCATCGTCTGGGGCGCGCTTTTGTGGATTCAGCCCGCTTTCCTCGACGGATAACAAAGGACCGATTTGCCATGTCAACTCAGCTTTCAAACGCGAATTTCGACTTTCAAGCGGCGGGAAAAGCGGTACTGCGCATCGAGCGTGAAGGTCTGGAGCAGCTGGACCAGTATATTAACGACGACTTTAGCCGCGCCTGTGAGATGATCTATCGCTGTCAGGGCAAAGTGGTGGTGATGGGCATGGGCAAGTCGGGCCATATCGGTAAAAAGATGGCCGCCACCTTCGCCAGCACCGGCACGCCCGCCTTTTTTGTGCATCCGGGCGAAGCCAGCCACGGCGACCTCGGTATGGTCGGCCGCGGTGATGTGGTGCTCGCCATCTCTAACAGCGGCGAGTCCAACGAGATTCTGGCGCTGATCCCGGTGCTGAAGCGGCAGCATGTGCCGCTTATCTGCCTTACCAGCCGTCCCGAGAGCGCCATGGGCCGCGCCGCCGACGTGCATCTCTGCGTGAAGGTGCCGCAGGAAGCTTGCCCGCTCGGGCTCGCCCCGACCACCAGCACCACGGCAACGCTGGTCATGGGCGACGCGCTGGCGGTGGCGCTGCTGGAGGCGCGCGGCTTTACCGCAGAAGATTTCGCCCTGTCGCATCCGGGCGGCGCGCTGGGACGCAAGCTGCTGCTGCACGTTAGCGACATCATGCACAGCGGCGACGAGATCCCGCACGTTACGCGCGACGCCTCGCTGCGCGACGCGCTGCTGGAGATTACGCGCAAAAATTTAGGGCTGACGGTTATCGTTGACGATCTGATGAAGATTGAAGGCATTTTTACCGACGGCGACCTGCGCCGCATCTTCGATATGGGCATCGACTTTCAGAAAGCCACCATTTCGGAAGTGATGACGCGCGGCGGCATTCGGGTTCGCCCCAATATGCTGGCGGTCGAGGCGCTGAACCTGATGCAAAACAAAAACATTACCGCTGTGCTGGTGGCCGATGACGATCGTCTGCTCGGTGTGGTACATATGCATGACATGCTGCGCGCCGGCGTAGTCTGAACAGGAAACAAGAATGTCGGTAAATACTTCCCTGGTGGAAACCTGCTACGGTCCGGTCAGCGCGGAGGTGATGGCGCGCGCCAGCCAGATCCGTCTGCTGATTTGCGACGTCGACGGCGTTATGTCGGACGGCCTGATCTATATGGGCAATAACGGCGAAGAGCTGAAAGCTTTTAACGTGCGCGACGGCTTCGGCATCCGCTGTTTGCTAACCTCTGATATAGAGGTGGCGATTATTACCGGACGCAACGCGCGCCTGATGGAAGATCGCTGCAAAACCTTAGGCATTCGGCATCTTTACCAGGGTCAGTCCGATAAGCTTTTGGCCTATCGCGAACTTCTGGATAAACTGTCGCTCTCCGATGAGCAGGTCGCCTATATCGGCGACGATCTTATCGACTGGCCGGTGATGGCCCGCGTAGGGCTGAGCGTGGCGGTCGCGGATGCGCACCCGGTGCTGCTGCCGCGCGCCCATTACGTTACGCATATTGCGGGCGGGCGCGGCGCAGTGCGCGAACTGTGCGACCTGATTTTAATGGCGCAGAACAAATTTGAGGATGCCAAAGGGCAATCGGTATGAGTAAAAGCAGGCGTTGGATAACGCTGATTCTGGCCTTAATTGCGCTGGTGCTGATCGGCTGGAACCTGACCAGCCAGGATGACAGCAGCGCGCCGATCGCCACCAGCGATCAGGAGCCGACCTACACCAGCGCGAATTCAAACACCGTGGTCTATAACCCGCAAGGGGCGCTGGCTTACAAACTGGTGTCGGAAAAAGTGACCTATTTCGCGGCGGATGAGGTGAGCTGGTTCGATAAGCCAGTGATGACCACCTACGACGAAAATAAGGTGCCGACCTGGTCGGTGCGCGCCGATAAAGCCAAACTCACCAAAGATCGTATGCTTTATCTGTATGGTCACGTCGAGGTCAACACCCTGACGCAGGATTCGCAGCTGCAGCGCATCAAAACCGACAACGCGCAGGTCAACCTCGTCTCGCAGGATGTGACCTCTAACGATCAGGTGACGTTGTTTGGGCGCGGTTTTAACTCTACCGGCATGAAGATGCGCGGAAATTTACGGACGAAAAACGCCGAGTTGATTGAAAAGGTCAAAACTTATTATGAAATTCAAAATGCACAACAACAGCCTTAAGTTTTTCCTGGTCGGCGCCCTGCTGGCGGCCAGTGTACCCGCGCTGGCGGTGACCGGCGACTCGGACAAGCCCGTTAATATCGATTCCGAAAACCAGGCGCTGGACCTGCAAGGCAATGTGGCGACCTTTACCGGCAACGTCATCGTGACCCAGGGAACGATCAAAATCACCGCCGATAAAGTGGTGGTGACGCGTCCCGGCGGCGACAGCAACAAAACCATCGTGGACGCCTGGGGCAATCCCGCCACCTTCTATCAGATGCAGGACAGCGGCAAGCCGGTTAAGGGCCACGCCGCTAAGCTGCACTATGAGCTGGCAAAAGATTTCGTCGAGCTGACCGGCAACGCTTATATCGAGCAGCAGGACAGCAATATCAAAGGCGATCGCATTACCTATCTGGTCAAAGAGCAGAAGATGCAGGCCTACAGCCAGGGCCAGAGCAAACGCGTCACCACCGTACTGGTGCCGTCGCAGCTGCAGGACAAAAACGCTAACAGCCCGAAAAAGAGTAACTGATCGCTATGGCCACTTTAATCGCAGAAAATCTGGCGAAGGCCTATAAAGGCCGTCGCGTGGTAGAAGATGTCAGCCTGCAGGTGAAATCGGGCGAGATCGTCGGTCTGCTCGGCCCTAACGGCGCGGGCAAGACCACCACCTTCTACATGGTCGTCGGCATCGTGCCGCGCGACGCTGGCCGCATCGTGATCGATGAGGATGATATCAGCATCCTGCCGCTGCACGCGCGCGCGCGCCGCGGCATCGGCTATTTACCGCAGGAGGCGTCGATTTTCCGCCGTCTCAGCGTCTATGACAACCTGATGGCAGTGCTGCAAATCCGCGACGATCTCACCGAAGAGCAGCGTCAGGATCGCGCTAACGAGCTGATGGATGAGTTTCATATCGGCCACCTGCGCGACAGCATGGGTCAGGCGCTGTCGGGCGGCGAGCGCCGCCGCGTTGAGATTGCGCGCGCCCTGGCGGCCAATCCTAAATTTATCCTGCTGGATGAACCCTTCGCCGGCGTCGACCCTATTTCGGTTATCGACATCAAAAAAATCATTGAGCACCTGCGCGACAGCGGGCTCGGCGTGCTGATTACCGACCACAACGTCCGTGAAACCCTGGCGGTTTGCGAGCGCGCTTATATCGTGAGTCAGGGGCGCCTGATTGCTCACGGCACGCCAAATGAAATTCTTGAAGATGAGCAGGTTAAACGGGTTTATTTGGGCGAAGAGTTCAGACTCTGATAAGGTGTCGTTAATACGATGTTTGCTTAGGAAATCCCGTCCTGAATATGAAGCAAGGTTTGCAACTCAGGTTCAGCCAACAGCTGGCAATGACTCCACAGTTGCAGCAGGCAATCCGGCTGCTGCAACTCTCTACGCTTGAGCTGCAGCAAGAGCTGCAGCTGGCGCTGGAGAGCAATCCGCTGCTGGAACAGGCTGACGTGCATGAAGAGGTCGACAGCCGCGACTATCAGGAAGATGAGGTGCTGGACACGCGCGAAGCGCTTGAACAGAAAGAGATGCCGGACGATCTGCCGCTCGACGCCACCTGGGACGAGATCTATACCGCAGGCACCCCTTCCGGCACCGGCACCGACTATCAGGACGATGAGCTGCCGGTCTATCAGGGCGAAACCACCCAGTCGCTACAGGACTATCTGATGTGGCAGGTGGATTTAACGCCGTTTACCGATACCGATCGCGCTATCGCCACCTCGATCGTCGACGCCATCGACGATACCGGATACCTCACCGTTTCGCTTGACGAGATCCTCGACAGCATGGGCGATGAAGAGCTGGCGCTGGAGGAGGTCGAGGCGGTGCTGAAGCGTATTCAGCGCTTCGATCCGGTCGGCGTCGGCGCGCGCGACCTGCGCGACTGCCTGCTGGTGCAGCTTTCCCAGTTCGCGCCGACCACGCCGATGCTGGCCGAAGCGCGACTGATTGTCAGCGAGCATCTCGACCTGCTGGCTAACCACGATTTCCGCAGCCTGATGCGCGTCACCCGCTTCAAAGAAGATGTGCTGAAAGAGGCGATGCTGCTGATCCAGTCGCTGGATCCGCGTCCCGGCCAGTCGGTGCAGACCGGCGAGCCGGAATATGTCATTCCCGATGTGCTGGTGCGCAAGGTCGGCAAGCGCTGGACGGTGGAGCTGAACGCCGACAGCGTGCCGCGCCTGCGCATCAACCAGCACTACGCCGCAATGGGCGGCGCGGCGCGTAACGACAGCGACAGCCAGTTTATCCGCAGCAATCTGCAGGAGGCGCGCTGGCTGATCAAGAGTCTGGAAAGCCGCAACGACACGCTGCTGAAAGTGACGCGCTGCATCGTCGAGCAGCAGCAGGCCTTTTTCGAGCAGGGCGAAGAGTTTATGCGTCCGATGGTGCTGGCGGATATCGCCCAGGCCGTGGATATGCATGAATCCACTATTTCTCGCGTCACCACGCAGAAATACCTGCACAGCCCGCGCGGCATCTTTGAACTCAAATATTTTTTCTCCAGCCACGTCAATACCGAAGGCGGCGGCGAAGCCTCCTCTACGGCGATCCGCGCGCTGGTGAAAAAATTAATCTCGGCGGAGAATCCCGCTAAACCCTTGAGTGACAGTAAGCTCACCTCCATGTTATCTGAACAGGGCATCATGGTGGCGCGCCGGACCGTCGCTAAATATCGCGAGTCTTTATCTATCCCGCCCTCCAACCAGCGTAAACAGCTGGTTTGACCGAAATGAGAAGGAAGACCTATGCAGCTGAACCTCACTGGGCAAAACGTTGAAATCACCGAACCACTGCGTGAATTCATCACCACGAAATTTGCCAAACTGGAACACTACTTCGATCGTATCAATCAGGTTTATATTGTTCTGAAAGTGGAAAAGGTCACTCAGGTTGCGGAAGCAACTTTACACGTCAACGGCGGCGAGCTGCACGCCACGTCGGAAGCGGAAGATATGTACGCGGCGCTGGATGGACTGGTGGATAAACTGGCCCGTCAGCTAACCCGGCACAAAGACAAACTGAAAAAACACTAACCTTCACGCTTGCAGCGCGCTTGCCGCGCTCAGGGCGGCCAGGATGGGGCGGATTAACCGCCCCGTTTTGCCATCTGTGCAAGCGCCACGGGATACCGCGCAGCTGTTTAGCGCGGCAGGCCTGCGGCTCTGTGAACTCGCAAGTGAAACGACAATGAACAACGATCTGACACTGGAACTGAGCACCGTGCTGACGCCGGACTGTACGCGCAGCGGCGTACACTGCCAGAGTAAAAAGCGCGCGCTTGAAATTATCAGCGAGCTGGCAGCGAAGCAGCTTAATCTGCCGCATCAAACGCTGTTTGAAGCGATCCTGACCCGTGAACGTATGGGCAGCACCGGCATCGGCAGCGGTATCGCGATACCGCACGGCAAGCTGGAAGAGGATACGCTGCGCGCCGTCGGCGTCTTTATCAGCCTCGACCAGCCTATCGCCTTCGATGCGGTGGACAACCAGCCGGTCGACCTGCTGTTTGCGCTGCTGGTGCCGGCGGATCAGTGCAAAACCCACCTGCACACCCTGTCTCTGGTCGCCAAACGGCTGGCGGACAAAACCGTGTGTCGCCGCCTGCGCGCGGCGCAGAGCGATGAAGAACTCTACGCCATTATTACAGAAGCTCCAGAGGAGCAGTAACGCGCGCAGCGCTTTTACCGGCGTGCGCGCCGGTTTAAAACGGGAGAGAAGGTCATGGTGCTGATGATCGTTAGCGGTCGGTCAGGCTCAGGAAAATCGGTGGCGCTACGCGCGCTTGAAGATATGGGGTTCTACTGCGTCGATAACTTGCCGGTCGTGCTGTTGCCGGAGCTGGCCAACTCGCTGGTGGAGCGCAATATTTCGGCCGCGGTAAGCATCGACGTGCGCAACATGCCGGAGTCGCCGGAGGTGTTCGAACATGCGCTGAATAATCTGCCAGACGCCTTTTCGCCGCAGCTGCTGTTTCTGGATGCCGATCGCAATACGCTTATCCGCCGCTACAGCGACACGCGCCGCCTGCACCCCCTCTCCAGCAAAAATCTGTCGCTGGAAAGCGCCATCGATGAAGAGAACGACCTGCTGGAGCCGCTGCGCTCCCGCGCCGATTTGATTATCGATACCTCTGAAATGTCGGTTCACGAGCTGGCGGAGATGCTGCGCACGCGCCTGCTGGGCAAGCGCGAACGCGAACTGACGATGGTGTTCGAATCTTTTGGCTTCAAGCACGGCATCCCTATCGACGCCGACTACGTTTTCGACGTGCGCTTTCTGCCTAACCCGCACTGGGATCCCAAGCTGCGGCCGATGACCGGCCTCGATCGCCCCGTGGCGGCCTTTCTCGATCGCCATACTGAAGTACACAATTTTATCTATCAGACGCGCAGTTACCTGGAGTTATGGCTGCCGATGCTGGAAACCAATAACCGCAGCTATCTCACCGTCGCTATCGGCTGTACCGGCGGTAAACATCGTTCGGTCTATATCGCCGAGCAGCTGGCGGACTACTTCCGCTCACGCGGCAAAAACGTGCAGTCGCGCCATCGTACGCTGGAAAAACGCAAATCATGACCGTCAAACAAACCGTGGAAATTAAAAACAAGCTGGGGATGCACGCCCGTCCGGCCATGAAGCTGTTTGAGCTGGTGCAGAGCTTCGACGCCGAGGTATTGCTGCGTAACGAATCTGGCACCGAGGCGGAGGCGAGCAGCGTTATCGCCCTGCTGATGCTCGATTCGGCGAAAGGCGGTCATATAGAAATTGAAGCCAGCGGCCCCGAAGAGCGCCAGGCGCTGGCTGCGGTTATCGAACTTTTCGAGGCTGGCTTCGACGAAGAGTAAGCGCTAGTTAAGATGATGGCGCTGTAAAAAGCCCTCTCCGCCCAGCTGGCGCATCTGGCGCATAATCCACTGCTGACGCTGTCGCACATAGCCTGAGGGCGCATCGGCGCGAAAACGGATAGGATTGGGCAGTACCGCCGCCAGCAGCGCCGCTTCTGCAATCGTCAGGCGGCTGGCCGGCTTATGAAAATAGCGCTGCGCCGCCGCTTCCACGCCGAAGGTTCCCTGACCAAACTCAGCGATATTGAGATAGACCGTCAGGATGCGACGCTTGGTCCAGACGGTTTCGATGCCGACCGTTAATCCTGCCTCCAGCCCTTTGCGCACCCAGCTACGCCCGTCCCAGAGAAACAGGTTTTTTGCCGTTTGCTGCGACAGCGTCGAGGCGCCGCGCATGCGTTCGCTTTCGCTGCCCAGCGCCGTTTCAATCGCGTCGACGTCAAAACCCCAGTGGTCAGGGAATTTTTGATCCTCCGCAGCGATTACCGCCAGCGCCATCCAGGGCGATATCTCGTCGTGGCCCACCCAGTCGGCGTGCGCCACATAGTGAAAATCGCCGCGCAGCCAGGCGCCGATTTGCCGTTCCGCCATCACCGCTGAAAACGGCACCGGCAGAAAGGAAAACAGCACAATTCCCGCGACCCAGATAGCTGCTATCGCCACCACCGCGCCGATAACCGCACGCTTAACCCGCTGCCAGCGGTTCCCTTTATTCTTGCTCATGCAATGTTCTCTTACCTGTTCCCTGCATTAATCAATTTCCGACGTAATAAAAGTCTCGTCCCGGTCACAATCGCTGAAGAAGCGCCAGAATGTGCGCGTCAGATAACCGGCACGGCGCTATTTTATCTGTAAAATATTGAAACAGATCGAATGACATCAAGCACTTCCGTGAAAAAGGAATCGGTTCCATACTTCAGGCCGCCTTATCACCTTTCCCGCCCTATACTTAATTATTTGTGATAAGCGCCTGCATGAATGATTCACTTTTCTAAACTTTGCCGCTTGGCGCAATGTTGTGCTTTTCACCAATTGATGCGAATGCTTACACAACATGCAACCTCGGACGGCTAATTTGCTCGCCCGGGCGCGCCCCGGCTCCCTGGATTTTATGTCGCGTCCTCCGTAAATTTACAGGACTTAATTCAAATCTGGAACTTTAAAGGCGCGCTTTCCAAAACGTTTTGGATAAAAGCACGGAAATAGCATCTTAGACTTTATATTTCATGCAGTTACCCTACATCAGACCGCTAAAAACCGCCGTGCGACTTTTTCGCTGCTTTAAGACCATGCTCTTGTCGTTACGACAGGCAAAAACCGCGCAAAAAATGCAACAATTGGTCAAAATGAGCGCAATGCAACGCAGAAATTAATTCCTTGCTTGACTGTGTTGCCAAATTAATGTTTTCTGTATTTAAACGCTGCTCAACATCACACATTTTAATGAATCTTTACCTGGTCATTGATGAATTTGCTAAGGTGATGACAGACGTTAACCGATACCACGCTGCTGCACTTAAACTCCTCCAAGTATAGCAACAGCGACTTTTTCCCTGGTGTTGGCGCAGTATTCGCGCACCCCGGTCTTCGACTGGGGTCATTTTTTTTCAGGCCTCTACTTTTCTCTTTCCGCTACCCAGTCGCGCAGCACCTGAACGTCATGTCGCCACTCGTGCTTTAACTCTTCCACCCATTCACCTACGTTGTCCCACCATGCCGGCAGCTCCGGGCTCTGGATCTGTTTCGCGACCTGTTGCAGATGCTGTAGCCCTACCGATCCCGCAGCGCCTTTGATTTTGTGTCCCTCTTCCGCAATGCCTTTTTGATCGCGCGCCATCAGATTTGAATCGAGCACCTCCAGATAGCCAGGCATCATCTGTTCAAACATCGTCAGGCTCTGCGTAATCAGGCCGGGACCAACCAGTTCGATATATTGCTCCAGCATCGGCACATCCAGCAGCGTGCGTCGCTTGTCGTCGCTTTCCGGGTGGGCAGCGTCAGCCTCGTCGCTCTGGTGATCCCAGAACTTCTTAATCATCGCGGTCAGCGCCGGAACCGAGAGCGGCTTACTCAGCACGTCGTCCATACCCGCCTCCAGGTACTCTTTCTTGTCCTTGAGCACGTTGGCGGTCAGCGCCACCAGCGGCGGCAGGCTGGCGTCTGGATAGCGCTGATGGATAGCGCGCGAAACGTCGAGTCCAGTCATATCCGGCAGCTGGATATCGAGCAGGGCGAGATCGAACTCCAGCGGGTCGAACATCTCCAGCGCGGCCTGGCCAGTCATGGCAACCTCAACGCTGCAGCCAAGCTTCTCCAGCACCGAGCGCGCCACAATCACGTTCAGCTCGATATCTTCCACCAGCAAAACGTGCAGCGCCGGCAGCGGCATGCTGTCGTCTCTGCTGTCATCCTCGACCTCTTCCGCCACGCGCGGCGCCTTAATCAGCACGGTAAAGCAGGAGCCCTGTCCCGGCGCGCTGCGCACGGTGATATCGCCGCCCATCGCCTGCGCCAGACGGCGCGATACCGCCAGGCCGATGCCGGTGCCGGTCGCCGGCTTGCCGCCATGCTGATCTTTTACCTGATAGTACATGGCGAAAATTTTATCCTGCTCCTCCTGCGGAATGCCCTGTCCGGAGTCTTCCACCTCAAAGCGCAGCGTCTCGTTCGGCTCGTAGGCGACGCGCACCACGATTTCGCCCTGCTGGGTGAACTTCACCGCATTGCCGATCAGGTTCCACAGGATCTGGCGCAGGCGCGTGCCGTCGGCGCAAATTTTGTGCGGCAGCGGTAGCTGGGGTGCCATAACGAACTTCAGCCCTTTCGGCTGCGCCAGCAGCCCGGAAAGGTTCTCCAGATCCGCCAGGAAGCCGGTGAAGTCGAGCGGCTGATTATCCAGCTGCACTTTGCGGCGCTCGATCTTGTCGACTTCGATAACGTCGTTAAAGATGTTGCCGAGCGTAATTGCTGAAACGTGAATGGTTTTCAGGTATTTCAGCTGCTCCTGATTGAGATCGGTATCGAGCAGAATGCGGCTCAGGCCGACAATGCCGTTAAGCGGCGTACGCAGCTCGTGACTGATAGTAGAGATAAAGGTGGTTTTCTCCCGGCTGGCGTTCTCCAGGGCGTCCTGGTAGCGCTTACGCTCGGTAATATCGCGGCCGAAGCCCATCAGCCCGCTGCGCTTGCCGACGCGGTCGTAGTACGGCACCTTACGGATTTCAAAACAGGCCTTGCGTCCGTCCGGGTATTGCAGCCACTGTTCATAGGTGAGCGAGACGTTATGGCGGAAAACCTTCTCATCCGTCTCCAGCACTTTCGTCGCGGCGTCGTCGTCATAGATATCGCGCGGCGTCAGGCCAATCAGCTGCTTTTCGCTTTTGCCGGTCAGCAGCTCCATGGCGCGGTTACAGCCGGAGAACTGCTTGTCGATATTGCGGTAGAACACCAGATCGGGCGAGGCGTCGAGGAACGAGCGGAGAAACGAGGATTGCTGCTCCAGTTCTATCTGCGCCTGCTCGCGGCGAGCCATCTCTTCGCGCAGCTTATCCATTACCTGTTCGCGCGCCTGCTCCGCCTTAATACGATCGGTAATTTCCTGATTGAGCTGGGTGATGGTCTCTTTCATCTGCTGGTTCAGCTCTAAATCGCGGGTGCGCATCTCTTCCAGCTTGTCCACCAGCCGCGACAGACGCTGACGCGACTCCTCCAGCTGATCGACCACAACAGAGAGAAAGTAGACCGCCCAGGGCGTAATCAGCAGTCCGAAGAATACCGAGCGCACCACGTCGATGCTCTCGACATGCCCGCGCAGCACCATGGTCACCGCCATCTGGACTATCATCGCCAGCACCACCAGCGCTGACGCCAGCAGCAGCGAAAAACGCACCAGTCCCAGCTTAACCATCAAATCAACATAATACTGCGCCAGCAGGCGAATCTGTTTCATACGAACTCCCTGGAAAAGAACAGGCTCATCATAGCGTAATTATCCTGCCGATGGCGCGACGAAGCGCCGGAAAGCGCGCGTTATGCCCCGTTATGGTGCATCTGACGCCACGATCGCCGACGATAGCCGCGCTGGCGCTAAATTGCTTGACTAATTGCGCCAACCGAATAATCTGGAGGGCCGCCTGCTTTCCGGCGAGCGTGATCCAGACCTTTCTTTTTCTTTGCCGACAGCCTCTTGTTGTCCCGGCACTGCTTTTCCTTTTTGCATAGCCATTCATTTTAACTGCCTGAATAATCGCGCCCGCTATGATTAATTTTACTTATGACGCCTGCGCATTTGCGGCAAAAAGGCTGTTATAAGAAAAACAGATACATGACGTGTGGGTAATCTGCTATCCAGCAGATTATGCTGTCAAACCCCTTCAAACCAGCACCTAAAAGGGATATGACGGCTGCATGACAGTGAGAGAGTTCACATTTCCGCCTGGCGGCGAGCGTTGCCGACAGAGCCTTTTTTGCCTGTAAAAACTAAACTATTCAAATAGTTAATTGATAAAAGCTGGCTAAAAAGACGACCAGGAACGCTATTTGACCTTATTCCGCTTTCCCGATAAGTTGGAAATCCGCTGGAAGCTTTCTGGACGGGTGCTCAACCCGTCATATTTATGCAGTAACAGAGATTCCCCCTGTAACAAGACCACGACGCTTGTGACAACGACGCCAAAGGCCAGACAGATGGGGCGACACAGGAGTGCAGCGCACGATGCGCGCCAGCCTGTCGCTTAGCACTTTCTGCGCCCGTAGCCCGACCAAAGGGAATCCACAGAGCCTGGGGAGGTTCACTGAAATGTTGTATGACAAATCCCTTGAAAAGGATAACTGTGGTTTCGGCCTCATCGCCCATATAGAAGGCGAACCTAGCCATAAGGTAGTGCGTACCGCAATCCACGCGCTGGCCCGTATGCAACACCGTGGCGCGATCCTTGCCGACGGCAAGACCGGCGACGGCTGTGGTCTGTTATTACAAAAACCTGACCGCTTCTTCCGCGTTGTCGCGGAGGAGAAGGGCTGGCGCCTGGCAAAAAATTACGCCGTAGGCATGCTGTTCCTCAGCCATGATGAGGAAGAGGCTCAGGCGAGCCGCCGCATTGTGGAAGAGGAAGTGGTCCGTGAAACCCTCTCTGTGGTCGGCTGGCGCGACGTGCCGGTCAATCAGGACGTGCTGGGAGAGATTGCCCTCTCCTCTATGCCGCGCATTCAGCAGCTGTTTATTAACGCCCCGGCCGGCTGGCGTCCGCGCGATATGGAGCGTCGCCTTTATATGGCGCGTCGCCGTGCGGAAAAGCGCATCGAGCAGACCGACGATAAAGCGTTCTACATTTGCAGCTTCTCAAACCAGGTCAATATCTATAAAGGCCTGTGTATGCCGGCTGACCTGCCGCGCTTCTATCTCGATCTGGCGGACCTGCGTCTGGAATCGGCTATCTGCCTGTTCCACCAGCGCTTCTCTACCAACACCGTGCCGCGCTGGCCGCTGGCGCAGCCGTTCCGCTATATGGCGCATAACGGCGAAATCAACACCATTGCCGGTAACCGTCAATGGGCGCGCGCCCGCGCCTACAAATTCAACACGCCGCTGATCCCCGATCTGCAGAACGCCGGGCCGTTCGTCAATGAAACCGGCTCCGACTCCAGCTCGATGGACAACATGCTGGAGCTGTTCCTGAACGGCGGCATGGACCTGGTGCGCGCGATGCGCCTGCTGGTGCCGCCCGCCTGGCAGAACAACCCGGATATGGATCCAGAGCTGCGCGCCTTCTTCGACTTTAACTCCATGCATATGGAGCCGTGGGATGGCCCGGCGGGCATTGTAATGTCCGACGGCCGCTACGCCGCCTGTAACCTTGACCGTAACGGTCTGCGTCCGGCGCGCTACGTCATCACCAAAGACAAGCTGATCACCTGCGCCTCAGAAGTGGGCATCTGGGATTATCAGCCAGACGAAGTGGTGGAAAAAGGCCGCGTCGGCCCAGGCGAGCTGATGGTGATCGACACCCGCATCGGGCGCATCCTCCATTCAGCGGAAACTGACCACGATCTCAAGAGCCGCCATCCCTACAAAGAGTGGATGGAGAAAAACGTTAAGCGTCTGGTACCGTTCGAAGATCTGCCTGATAACCAGGTCGGCAGCCGCGAGCTGAACGATCCGCTGCTGGCAACTTACCAGAAGCAGTTCGGCTACAGCAGCGAAGAGCTAGATACCATTATTCGCGTACTGGGCGAGAACGGCCAGGAAGCGGTCGGCTCGATGGGCGACGACACGCCGTTTGCCGTGCTCTCCAGCCGCCCGCGCATTATTTATGACTATTTCCGCCAGCAGTTCGCGCAGGTCACCAACCCGCCGATCGATCCGCTGCGCGAAAACCACGTCATGTCGCTGGCCACCAGCATCGGTCGCGAGATGAACGTCTTCTGCGAAGCGGAAGGCCAGGCGCATCGCGTCAGCTTTAAGTCCCCTATCCTGCTCTGGTCTGACTTTAATCAGCTGACCACTCTGGAAGGCGAGTACTATCGCGCCGATACGCTCGACTGCACCTTCGACCCGGCGACGCAGACTCTGGAGCAGGCAGTGCACGCGCTGTGCGACGAGGCGGAGCGTATGGTGCGCAACGGCACCGTGCTGCTGGTGCTCTCCGATCGCGCCATCGCCGAAAACCGCCTGCCGGTTCCGGCACCGATGATCGTCGGCGCGGTGCAGACGCGTCTGGTAGAGAAAAGCCTGCGCTGCGACGCCAACATTATCGTTGAGACCGCCAGCGCGCGCGATCCGCACCACTTCGCCGTCCTGCTCGGCTTTGGCGCGACCGCGATTTATCCTTACCTGGCCTATGAATCGCTGGCGAAGATGGTCGACAGCAACGTTATCGAAAAAGATTACCGCGCCGTGATGCTGAACTACCGTAACGGCATCAATAAAGGCCTGTATAAGATCATGTCCAAAATGGGCATCTCGACCATCGCCTCCTATCGCTGCTCGAAACTGTTTGAAGCGGTGGGCCTGCATGCGGATGTATCCAGCCTCTGCTTTCAGGGCGTGGTCAGCCGCATCAGCGGCGCCAGCTTCGCCGACTTCCAGCAGGATCTGACCAACCTGGCGAAGCGTGCCTGGCTGCAGCGCAAGCCGCTGGATCAGGGCGGCCTGCTGAAGTATGTCTACGGCGGCGAGTATCACGCCTATAACCCGGACGTGGTAGGGACGCTGCAACGCGCCGTAGAAAGCGGCGAATACAGCGACTATCAGGCCTATGCGAAGCTGGTAAACGAGCGTCCGGTCGCGACGCTGCGCGATCTGCTGGCGCTGCAGCCTGGCACCGGCGCAGTGCATATCGACGACGTCGAGCCGGCCAGCGAGCTGTTTAAACGCTTTGATACCGCAGCGATGTCTATCGGCGCGCTCAGCCCGGAGGCGCATGAGGCGCTGGCCGAAGCGATGAACTCCCTCGGCGGCTACTCTAACTCCGGCGAAGGCGGCGAAGATCCGGCGCGCTACGGCACCAGTAAAGTGTCGCGTATCAAACAGGTCGCCTCGGGCCGCTTCGGCGTCACGCCAGCCTACCTGGCCAACGCCGACGTGATCCAGATTAAAGTGGCGCAGGGCGCGAAGCCAGGCGAAGGCGGTCAGCTGCCGGGCGACAAAGTCACGCCCTACATCGCGAAGCTGCGCTACTCGGTGCCGGGCGTCACGCTGATTTCGCCGCCGCCGCATCACGATATCTACTCGATTGAAGATCTGGCGCAGCTGATTTTCGACCTGAAGCAGGTTAACCCCAAAGCGATGATTTCGGTGAAGCTGGTCTCGGAGCCAGGCGTTGGCACTATCGCCACCGGCGTGGCGAAAGCCTATGCCGACCTGATCACCATCGCCGGCTATGACGGCGGCACCGGCGCCAGCCCGTTAAGCTCGGTGAAATATGCGGGCTGCCCGTGGGAGCTTGGCCTGGTGGAAACCCAGCAGGCGCTGGTCTCCAACGGTCTGCGCCACAAGATCCGTCTGCAGGTCGACGGCGGCCTGAAAACCGGCCTGGACATTATTAAAGCGGCGATCCTCGGCGCAGAGAGCTTCGGCTTCGGCACCGGGCCGATGGTGGCGCTGGGCTGTAAATATCTGCGTATCTGTCACCTGAACAACTGCGCAACTGGCGTAGCGACCCAGGACGACAAGCTGCGTAAGAACCACTATCACGGCCTGCCCTTCAAGGTAACTAACTACTTTGAATTTATCGCGCGCGAAACCCGCGAGCTGATGGCCAGCCTGGGCGTGAAGCGTCTGACTGACCTTATCGGCCGCACCGATCTGCTGAAAGAGCTGGATGGCTTCACCGCCAAGCAGCAGAACCTGGATCTCTCGTCGCTGCTGAAAACCGCGACGCCGATGCCGGGCAAAGCGCTGCACTGCACCGAAGGCAGCAACCCGCCTTTCGACAAGGGCGAGCTGAATAAAGCGCTGCATGACCAGGCGATGCCGTTTGTGGAAGCGAGACAGAGCAAGACGTTCTTCTTTGATATTCGCAACACCGACCGCTCCGTAGGCGCGACGCTCTCTGGTGCTATCGCGGCGATCCACGGCGATCAGGGCCTGGCGGCAGATCCGATCCGCGCGCACTTTTCCGGCACCGCCGGTCAGAGCTTCGGCGTGTGGAACGCAGGCGGCGTCGAACTGACGCTGACCGGCGACGCCAACGACTACGTCGGCAAGGGAATGGCGGGCGGCATGCTGGCGATTCGTCCGCCGGTCGGCTCCGCGTTCCGTAGCCATGAGGCGACCATTGCGGGCAACACCTGCCTTTATGGCGCGACGGGCGGCAAGCTGTTCGCCGCAGGCCGCGCGGGCGAGCGTTTCGCGGTGCGCAACTCGGGCGCGATCACGGTAGTCGAGGGGATCGGCGACAACGGATGTGAATATATGACCGGCGGCATCGTCTGCGTGCTGGGCCGCACCGGCGTTAACTTCGGCGCTGGCATGACGGGCGGCTTCGCCTACGTGCTGGATGAAGACGGCGAGTTCCGCAAGCGCGTCAACCCGGAGCTGGTAGAAGTGCTCAACGTCGACGAGCTGGCGATCCATGAAGAGCACCTACGCGGTCTGATCACCGAGCATGTGCAGCACACCGGCTCCAGCCGTGGCGAAGAGATCCTCGCCAACTGGCCGCTCTGGTCGTCGCGCTTCGCGCTGGTTAAACCGAAGTCCAGCGACGTTAAAGCGTTGCTGGGTCACCGCAGTCGTTCCGCAGCCGAGCTGCGCGTGCAGGCACAGTAATAGTTCGTCCTGCCCGGTGCGCCGGGCAGGATAGCCGTAAGAGGTTACGATGAGTCAAAACGTCTATCAATTTATCGACCTGCAGCGCGTTGATCCGCCAAAGAAGCCGCTGAAAATTCGTAAAATTGAGTTTGTAGAAATTTATGAGCCCTTTTCTGACAGCCAGGTGAAGGCGCAGGCCGATCGCTGTCTCTCCTGCGGTAACCCTTACTGCGAGTGGAAGTGTCCGGTTCACAACTACATCCCTAACTGGCTGAAGCTGGCGAACGAAGGCCGCATTATTGAAGCGGCGGAGCTGTCGCATCAGACCAATAGCCTGCCGGAAGTCTGCGGACGCGTCTGCCCGCAGGACCGTCTGTGCGAAGGTTCCTGCACCCTGAACGATGAGTTCGGCGCGGTCACCATCGGCAATATCGAGCGCTACATCAACGATAAAGCGATGGAGATGGGCTGGCGGCCAGATATGTCGCACGTTAAACCGACCGGCAAGCGAGTGGCGATTATCGGCGCGGGTCCGGCGGGCCTCGCCTGTGCGGACGTGCTGACGCGCAACGGCGTTAAAGCGGTGGTTTACGATCGCCATCCAGAAATCGGCGGCCTGCTGACCTTCGGCATTCCGTCGTTCAAGCTGGAAAAAGAGGTGATGATCAAACGCCGCGAGCTCTTTACCGAAATGGGCATTGAGTTCCAGCTGAATACGGAAGTGGGCCGCGACGTGCAGATGAGCGACCTGGTGAATGCCTATGACGCGGTCTTCCTCGGCGTCGGCACCTATCAGTCGATGCGCGGCGGGCTGGAGAACGAGGATGCGCCGGGCGTCTATGACGCGCTGCCGTTCCTGATCGCCAATACCAAACACACCATGGGCTTTGCGCAGCAGGACGATCAGCCCTACATAAATATGGAAGGCAAGCGCGTGGTAGTGCTGGGCGGTGGCGATACCGCGATGGACTGCGTACGCACCTCTATCCGTCAGGGCGCGACGCACGTCACCTGCGCCTATCGCCGTGACGAAGCCAACATGCCAGGTTCAAAACGCGAGGTGAAAAACGCGCGTGAAGAGGGCGTAGAGTTTCAGTTTAACGTGCAGCCGCTGGGCATCGAAATCAACGCCAGCGGTCGCGTCAGCGGCGTAAAAGTGGCGCGCACCGAGATGGGCCAGCCGGATGCGGCAGGACGTCGCCGCGCGGAGATCGTGGCCGGCTCCGAGCATGTACTGCCCGCAGACGCGGTCGTTATGGCGTTTGGCTTCCGTCCGCACAAAATGGAGTGGCTGGCCGACTTCAGCGTAGAGCTGGACGGTCAGGGACGCATTATCGCGCCGGAACAGGCTGAAAGCGCCTTCCAGACCAGCAACCCGAAAATCTTCGCCGGCGGCGATGCGGTGCGCGGTTCGGATCTGGTGGTAACGGCGATTGCCGAAGGGCGCAAAGCCGCCGAAGGCATCATGGACTATCTGGAAGTGTAAGGTTCACGCAGCGACAAAAAAGCCGGCTATCGCAGCCGGCTTTTTTTATGCTCTATTTCACCACGCGCAGCGACGGACGATTGCCGCGCGGCGGCGGATCGTCATCCGGCGAGGGATCCTCTTCAGGAGCGTCGTCCGGGCGGTCGCCATCGATCACTGACATAACAGGATCGACCGGCGCCTCTTCAGCGTCCTGCACGCCCAGCTCGTAGGCCGGCTCCGGCTCAAACATGGTGCCCGCGCCGTTTTCCCGCGCGTAGATCGCCAGAATCGCAGCCATCGGCACCGAGACCTGGCGCGGCACACCGCCGAAACGCGCGTTGAAGCGCACTTCGTCATTGCCCAGCTCCAGATTACCCACCGCACGCGGCGCAATGTTCAGCACAATCTGTCCATCGCGCGCGTATTCCAGCGGCACCTGAACCCCTTCCAGATTGATGTCGACCACCAGATGCGGCGTTAGCTGGTTGTCGAGCAACCAGTCGTAAAAGGCGCGCAGCAGGTAAGGACGGCGGGCTGAGAGTTGCGACATTTCCATAGGTTAGCCCCGGGCTTGCAGGCGCATTTCACGTTCCGCTTCCGTCAGTGAAGCGAGGAAAGAGTCACGCTCAAATACGCGATTCATGTAGCCTTTCAGCTCTTTCGAACCGGCGCCAGCCAGATCGATGCCCATTGACGGCAGACGCCACAGCAGCGGTGCCAGGTAGCAGTCTACCAGGCTAAACTCTTCGCTCATAAAGAACGGGGTGCGGGCGAACAGCGGCGCAATTGCCAGCAGCTCTTCGCGCAGCTGCTTGCGCGCGGCTTCCGCTTCCTGACCGCTGCTTTTTTCAATGATGTGCATCAGGCTATACCAGTCCTGCTCGACGCGGTGCATCATCAGACGGCTTTCGCCGCGCGCAACCGGGTAGACCGGCATCAGCGGCGGATGCGGGAAGCGCTCGTCCAGGTACTCCATGATGATACGCGATTCATACAGCGTCAGTTCGCGATCTACCAGCGTCGGCACGGTGCGATACGGGTTGAGGTCAATCAGATCCTGCGGCAGGTTATCCATTTCGACCTGCTCGATCTCTACACTAACGCCTTTTTCAGCCAGTACGATGCGTACCTGATGACTGAAAATGTCAGTAGGACCGGAAAACAGCGTCATTACCGAACGTTTGTTGGCAGCGACAGCCATGAAAACCTCCAAGTTTGTTCACAAAAAGTTACTGCGAATAGCCAACCACACGGCGACTCACCTGCTCAATCGTTCGCTCACAGCCCGCGTAAGATCTGTCTTTCCGACATCCTGAGGGTTGACCGACATCACACGCCGACTTATGGGCGCAAAGTGACACAGAGTTTACCAGATTTTGGGCAGCTTGTGGGCGAGGATTCGAGATTTGCGGGGAATTTGCGAGCAGCGCAGGGGTTTTACGCGTTTTTTGACGCAACGGGGTAGAAAATAAAAAACCCGCCGAAGCGGGTTTTTTGTGCCAATCGCAGCAGCCGAAGCCGCAAACAATTAACGCTTGGAGAACTGCGGACGACGGCGTGCTTTACGCAGACCGACTTTCTTACGTTCAACCTGACGCGCGTCACGGGTAACGAAGCCCGCTTTACGCAGTTCAGCACGCAGAGATTCGTCGTACTCCATCAGAGCGCGGGTGATGCCGTGACGGATCGCACCTGCCTGACCAGAAATACCACCACCTTTAACGGTGACGTACAGATCGAATTTACCAACCAGGTCCAGCAGCTCCAGCGGCTGACGAACTACCATGCGGGCAGTTTCGCGACCGAAATACTGTTCCAGAGAACGTTGGTTGATAACGATGTTGCCACTGCCCGGCTTGATAAATACGCGAGCGGTGGAGCTTTTGCGGCGACCAGTGCCGTAGTTTTGAGTTTCAGCCATTGCCTGTAATCCCGATTAAATGTCAAGAACTTGCGGTTGCTGTGCCGCATGGGTGTGCTCGTTGCCCGCGTAAACTTTCAGCTTACGGAACATTGCACGGCCCAGCGGGCCCTTCGGCAGCATGCCTTTAACCGCGATTTCAATCACACGCTCAGGACGGCGAGCAATCATCTCTTCAAAGGTCGCCTGTTTGATACCACCGATGTGGCCAGTGTGGTGATAGTAAATCTTGTCAGTACGCTTGTTGCCGGTAACGGCGACTTTGTCAGCGTTCAGAACGATGATGTAATCACCGGTATCAACGTGCGGAGTATATTCCGCTTTATGCTTACCACGCAGACGGCGCGCCAGTTCAGTCGCCAGGCGACCCAAGGTTTTGCCAGTTGCGTCAACAACATACCAGTCACGCTGTACGGTTTCTGGTTTAGCTGTAAAAGTTTTCATCGAAAAGCTTACCCAAATTAAGTTACACGTTGGTGAAAACCCAAACGCTTAAGTAAACGGTTGAGGCTCACACGACCATTTTGACCAGCAAGCCTACCCCTTCGGATAGAGTTACCGGAGCACAACGGATTCGGGAAATAAATCCAGTTGCTGTAACGTGGGGTCGCAAGATTATAGAGAAGTCGATTGCAAAAATCGAACCCTATTTGATCTTTTTCTTGCGCCCTCTCAGGGCAGATGCGGCAGGCGCAAATACTCCTCGCTCTGCATTTCCTGCAGGCGCGACAGGCAGCGCTGATACTCAAATTTCAGCCGCGTGCCCTGATAGATTTCGAACAGCGAGGTTTCCGCCGCGACCACCAGCTTGACGTGACGCTCGTAGAACTCATCCACCAGCGCGAGGAAGCGCCGCGCCTGATCCTCGGTTTTATAGATCATCACCGGCACGTCGTAGAGCAGCACGCTGTGAAAACGGCGCGACAGCTCGATATAGTCATGCTGGCTGCGCCCTTCTCCGCACAGCGTCAGGAAATCGATCGCCAGCACCCCTTCGCTGACGCCCAGCGTCGCCATCTGGCGATGGTTAATCTCCAGCACCGGCGCGTCGTCGCGCGCGCTGCCCGCCAGCGCCTTAAACATACGCTCCATCTCGGCGTGGGTCGCCTCGTTCAGCGGCGCGTTCCACAGGTGCGCCGAGGTCAGCGTGCGCAGGCGGTAGTCGATGCCGGCATCGACGTTCATCACGTCGCAGTGCTGTTTGATCTGCTCAATCGCCGGCAGAAAGCGCGCGCGCTGCAGGCCGTTGCGATAGAGCTCGTCCGGCGGAATGTTTGAGGTCGCTACCAGCGTAATGCCGCGCGCGAAGAGCGCCTCCATCAGCGTGCCGAGCAGCATAGCGTCGGTAATGTCGGAGACGAAAAATTCGTCGAAGCAGAGAATGTCCGTTTCGGCTTTAAAGCGGTCGGCAATGATCAGCAGCGGGTCGCTCTGCCCCTGCAGCTGCGTCAGCTCTTCATGCACGCGCAGCATAAATCGGTGAAAGTGCAGACGCAGTTTGCGGTTGCCAGGAATAGACTGAAAAAACAGATCCATGACCCAGGTTTTACCGCGTCCTACGCCGCCCCACATATAGAGGCCACGCACCGGCGCCTGCGCGTCGGTTTTCTCTTTGCCCATCAGTCTGGACAGGCGGCCGAACAATCCTTTGCCGCTGGCGGGCTGCTCGGGCTGACGTGCAAGTAAGGCCCGCTGAACGGCGTCCAGTCGGGTAATTGCATCGCGTTGTACATCATCGGGTTTAAAGTCGCCCTGCGACAGCGCCTGCTCATAGCGCGCAAGCGGAGATAAGGTTTGCATGGTTCTCTCAGAATCCCTGAAAAGGTCTTATTCACAGTTCGGTTGACGAAAAAAAGGCCGCCCTACACTAAGGCATGCCGCCTCAGAGTTCCACATCCATAAGATTAACGGGTATAGTGACTACTATTGAAATGGTGGATGCCCTACAAACAACGGAAATTACATGGGAGTCATTATGACCTGGGAATACGGGTTAATTGGTTTAGTCATTGGCATTATTGTCGGCGCGGTTGCCATGCGTTTCGGTAACAAAAAACTGCGCGAACAGCGCAGCATGCAGTATGAGCTGGAGAAATCCAAAGCAGAGCTGGCGGACTACCGCGAAGAGCTGACTAACCACTTTGCACAGAGCGCCGAGCTGCTGGATAACATGGCGCGCGACTACCGCCAGCTTTATCAGCATATGGCAAAAGGATCGAACGATCTGCTGCCGAACCTGCCGGGCGAGAAAAACCCCTTTGCCTATCAGCTGACGGAAGCGGAAGCGGATAACGATCAGGCACCGGTTCAGATCCCGCGCGACTATTCCGAAGGCGCGTCAGGCCTGCTGCGCGGCGAACGCGCTGCGCGCGACTAATCTTATTGGGGCGTAACCCGGTTGCGCCCCGCATTTTTGCGAACCCAGACCCTGAATCAGCTGTCACATACGTTTACTCCCCCCACTATTCGCAGCGAGAGCGTTGTAGCAATGAAAAAACAAGCACGTCTGTTAAGCGCATTAGCCTTGAGTATCGGAATGAGCCTGGCCGCAACGCCTGCGGCGATGGCGACCCTGCCCGCGCAGATTCAGGGCCAGCCGCTGCCCAGCCTGGCACCGATGCTGGAAAAAGTGTTGCCGGCGGTGGTCAGCGTTCATGTTGAAGGTACGGAAACCGCCAGCCAGGCGCAGGATATTCCCGAGCCGTTGAAGCGCTTCTTCGGTCAGGGGCCGGGCGGCGATCAGGCGCAGCCGTTCGAGGGGCTGGGCTCCGGCGTAATTATCGACGCGGCTAAGGGCTACATCCTCACCAACAACCACGTGGTCAATGGCGCGGACAAGATCAGCGTGCAGCTGGGTGACGGCAGCGAATATGATGCGAAGCTGATTGGTCATGACGAACAGACCGATATCGCGCTGATTCAGGTAGAAGGCGCGAAGAATTTGACGCAGGTGAAGATCGCCGACTCCGATCAGCTGAAAGTTGGCGATTTCGCCGTGGCGATCGGCAACCCGTTCGGGCTGGGCCAGACCGCCACCTCCGGCATTATCTCGGCGCTGGGCCGCAGCGGACTTAATCTGGAAGGGCTGGAAAACTTTATTCAGACCGACGCCGCGATTAACCGCGGCAACTCCGGCGGCGCGCTGGTCAATCTCAACGGCGAGCTGATCGGTATCAACACCGCGATTCTGGCGTCGAGCGGCGGCAATATCGGCATCGGCTTTGCGATCCCGAGCGACATGGCGATGAACCTGGCGCAGCAGCTGATCAAATATGGCGAAGTGAAGCGCGGCCAGCTCGGCATCAAGGGCACCGAGATGACGGCGGATATCGCCAAGGCGTTTAACGTCGATGCGCAGCGCGGCGCCTTCGTTTCGGAAGTGCTGCCGCAGTCCGCCGCACAGAAAGCGGGCGTTAAGTCAGGGGATATCATCACCTCGATTAATGACAAGCCGATCACCAGCTTCGCCGAACTGCGCGTAAAAGTGGGCACCACCGCGCCGGGCGAGAAAGTGAAGCTCGGCCTGCTGCGCGACGGCAAACCGCTGTCGGTAGAGGTGACGCTGGAGCAAAGCGCTCAGACCACCGCCAGCGCGCAGCTGATGTCGCCTGCGCTGCAGGGCGCGATGCTGAGCGACGGCGCGACCAAAACCGGCGACAAGGGCGTGAAGATCGACAGCATCGAAAAAGGCACGCCGGCTGAGCAGGTCGGGCTACAAAAAGATGACGTGATTGTTGGCGTGAACCGCACGCGCGTCACCAGCCTTGCCGAGATGCGCAAAGTGCTGGAGGGCAAACCGCCGGTGCTGGCGCTGAACGTGGTGCGCGGCGACGAGTCTATCTACCTGCTGCTGCGTTAATTCCTGCTACAGGCGAACAACACAAGCGCGTGTTTGTTCGCCTTTCTCGTGCTATTCTGCCCTGCGATCTCCCCCTGGCATAAGTTAACACCATGTTTCCTAAACTTTTGCGTTCAGTGGTGTTGGGCCTGATTGTCGCGGGCATTTTGCTTGCGGCGCTGCCCGCACTGCGCATGGGCGGCACCAGCGCCCTTCTTAACCATGAAGACAGCGAAGACGAAACGCCCTTCAGCTTTAACGCCGGCGTCCGCCGCGCCGTGCCTGCCGTGGTCAACGTCTACAACCGCAGCGCCCACGGCAATAACAACCGCGGCATTACTACGCTGGGCTCCGGCGTGATCA
The DNA here is from genome assembly GCF_022346785.1 of Pantoea sp. ACRSC. Taxonomy (NCBI): domain Bacteria; kingdom Pseudomonadati; phylum Pseudomonadota; class Gammaproteobacteria; order Enterobacterales; family Erwiniaceae; genus Pantoea; species Pantoea sp. ACRSC. The sequence continues at coordinate 149,885 of NZ_JAKRNN010000002.1, read as the reverse complement.
TGAACGCCAAAGGTTATATCCTGACCAACAAGCACGTTATTAATAACGCCGATCAGATTATCGTCGCGCTGCAGGATGGCCGCTTTTTTGAGGCCAACCTGGTCGGCTCTGACGCCATGACCGATCTGGCGGTGCTGAAGATCACCGCCTCCAGCCTGCCGGTGATCCCGATTAACCCGCACCGCGTGCCGCATATTGGCGACGTGGTGATGGCAATCGGCAATCCCTATAACCTGGGGCAAACCGTCACGCAGGGCATTATCAGCGCCACGGGCCGCGTCGGCCTCAGCTCCTCGGGACGCCAGAACTTCCTGCAAACCGACGCCTCTATCAATCAGGGCAACTCCGGCGGCGCGCTGATTAACTCGCTGGGCGAGCTGATGGGCATCAATACCCTGACCTTTGATAAAAGCAACGACGGCGAGACGCCGGAAGGCATTGGCTTTGCCATCCCTACCGCGCTGGCGAGCAAGATTATGGACAAGCTGATCCGCGACGGCCGCGTTATCCGCGGCTATATCGGCATCACCGGGCGCGAGCTGCCCGCCCTGCACAATCAGGGCAGCGGCATCGATCACGTTCAGGGCATTATCGTCAGCGTGGTGACGCCGGACGGTCCGGCGGAGAAAGCGGGCGTGCAGGTCAACGACGTGCTGCTGAGCGTGAACGGCAAACCGGCCATCTCCGCGCAGGAGACCATGGACCAGGTCGCGGAGATCCGCCCAGGCTCAGTGATTAAAGTCGAGGTGCTGCGCAACGATCGGAAGCTGACGCTGCCGGTGACCATTCAGGAGTTTCCCGACAGCGGGAATTAACCGAGCGTCTTTCCGGCCGCAACGGCATTAAAACGCGGGTAGCGGGAACCGAAGAGCAAAGCGTCCCGCTATCTCGTTTAGCTGCGATCCACCGGAAACGCGATAACCTCACTCAGGGAATCCGCCTTCAGCGCCAGCATAATCAAACGATCCACGCCCAGCGCCACGCCGGAACAGGCTGGCATGCCGTGCGCCAGCGCATCCAGCAGATAAGTATCGACCGGATGCTGAGGCAGCCCGCGCGCCGCGCGCCGACGGTTATCCTGCTCGAAACGCTGACGCTGTTCGCGGCTGTCGGTCAGCTCGCGGAAGCCGTTCGCCAGCTCCACGCCTTTGTAGTAGACCTCGAAACGCTCCGCGACGCGGTGATCCTCGGTGCTGATCTCGGCCAGCGCCGCCTGGCTGGCAGGAAAATGATAGACGAAGGTCGGCTTATCAATGCCGATCTTCGGCTCCACGCCCAGCATAAACAGCAGCATCAGCAGGGTATCGCGATCTTCTTCGCGGTTCGCCAGCTCGCCTTCTCCCAGCTTCTCCGCCGCTTCGCGCAGCTGCGCCTTATCGGCTGACAGCGGGTCGAGATCGAGATGGCGAATAAACGCCTGCTGATAAGAGAGCGATTCCGCGCTGTCGCACTCCAGCACCTGCTGCAGCAAATCGTCAACCTCGTTCATCAGGCGGTACATATCGTAGTGCGGGCGATACCACTCCAGCATGGTGAATTCAGGGTTATGGTGACGCCCCGCCTCTTCATTGCGGAAACAGCGCCCCATCTGATAGATCGGTCCGCTGCCTGCCGCCAGCAGGCGCTTCATATGGTATTCCGGGCTGGTCATCAGCCAGAGATCGCGTCCCTGCGTTGCGCCGGGACCGACAAAGCGCGTCTGGAAGGGCACCAGATGGATATCGGTGACGGTTGCCTGGCTCATCGCCGGCGTATCCACCTCCAGCACGCCGCGATCGGCAAAGAAACGTCGGATTTCCGCAAGGATAGCCGCTCGTTTCAACAAATTGGCAATAGGTGCGCTCGGCTGCCAGCTTGCCGTTTCGCTCATGTTGATGACTCCTTATAAAATAAGGGGTGGAAGTCTACCTGTATTGCATCCGGCAGACAATCAGCCGTCCGATACCAGAGAAAGATCGCAGCGGCACCTATACTTAATCTGTTCAATCAAAAAGGAATCGTTTATGTCTCCATGGAAAACCTTTATCGCAGGCCTCGGTTCAATGCTGTCAGTAGCCTGCTCTACTACGCCCCCAAAAAACGTTACCGTCGTCGAAGGGTTCGACAGCCAGCGCTATCTCGGCACCTGGTATGAGATCGCGCGCCTCGATCACCGCTTCGAGCGCGGCCTGGAACAGGTTACGGCGACCTACAGCCCGCGCGACGACGGCGGTCTGAAGGTCATTAACCGCGGCTACAAGCCGCAGAAGCAGAAATGGCAGGAGAGCGTAGGCAAGGCGTACTTTACCGGCGATCCGCAGCGCGCCGCGCTAAAAGTCTCTTTCTTCGGGCCTTTCTACGGCGGCTACAATGTTATCGCGCTGGACAAGGAGTACCGCTATGCGCTGGTATGCGGTCCGAATCGTCACTACCTGTGGATATTGTCGCGCACGCCGCAGCTGGATGAGGGCGTGAAGCAGAAGCTGGTGGATCAGGCGCGGCAGGCCGGTTTCCCGGTGGAAGAGCTGATTTGGGTCAGGCAGAAATAACCGGTACGACAAGATCGTACCGGCTTGAAGAAATTACTGCGCAGTACGCTGAATAGCCTGGCCGCCCGCTTCTACATCCTCGCCGACACCTCGCGTGGTGTTGCAGGCGGACAGCAGAGAAGAGAGCACCAGCACTGAGAAAATCGCAACAATACTTTTCTTTAACATGGCAATATCCTTTTTGTGGTTGCAGTCAAGTACAGCGCTTTAAGCATAGACTGCTTATGGCCAAACGTACTGAAACACACCGAAAAAAGGTTATCGGACAGGACTATTTTGCCGCGCGCGAAATAGCGCCGCCAAGGTGGGAAACATCTTCGCCGAAGCCATGAAAGGTATTGCAGGCGCTGAGCGCTGAACAGGCCAGCAGCGCAAGAGTGAAAAGCAGTAGCTGTTTTTTCATTCTTCTTTACTCACACAGGAAAAAGGCGCATCCCGGGATGCGCCTTCGCACTTATTTTACGCGTGAAACGTATTCGCCGGAGCGGGTATCGACTTTAACCACTTCGCCGATCTGGACGAACAGCGGCACTTTAACCACGGCGCCGGTCGCCAGTTTAGCAGGCTTGCCGCCGGTGCCAGCGGTATCGCCTTTCAGGCCCGGATCGGTTTCAATGACTTCAGCTTCGATAAAGTTCGGCGCCTGTACGGCGATAGCTTTGTTGTTCCACAGGGTGACGATACACTCTGCGTTGTCCTGCAGCCACTTCTGCACATCTTCCAGCACTTTGGATTCAACCTGATACTGCTCAAAGGTTTCCGGGTGCATAAAGTAGAAGAAGTCGCCGTCGTTATAAGAGTACTGCAGCGTCATATCAATAACGTCCGCGCCTTCAGCTGAGTCGGTAGACTTGAAGGTTTTCTCAACGCGCGTGCCGGTCAGCAGACGACGCATTTTTACGCGTGCGAATGCCTGGCCTTTACCTGGCTTAACGAATTCACTGGATTCGATGGCGTAAGGCTCGCCTTCGAACATGATTTTAAGACCGGAACGAAAATCGTTGCTAAGATAAGTCGCCATAAAGGCCCTCTGTAAATATTGAACTGGTAATAGCCAAAAAAATGGCACACATTGTAACCCTAAAAACCCCTTCCAGAGAAGATTGGTTGCAGCAACTTGCTGATGTTGTCACCGAACCTGATGAATTACTACGTCTTTTAGGCCTTGAAGGGCATGCGGAACTGGCCGCTGGCCGCGACGCCCGCCAGCTTTTTGCGCTGCGCGTGCCGCGCGCCTTTATCGCCCGCATGAAGCCGGGTGACGCGCAGGATCCTCTGCTGCTTCAGGTGCTTACCCAGCGCGAAGAGTTTGTCCAGGCGCCGGGCTACAGCGCCGATCCGCTCGACGAACAGAGCAGCGTCGTACCGGGCTTATTGCATAAATACAGAAACCGCGCCCTGCTGCTGGTCAAAGGCGGCTGCGCGGTCAACTGCCGCTACTGCTTCCGTCGCCACTTCCCCTATCAGGATAATCCCGGCAACAAGCGCAGCTGGCAGGGGGCTATCGACTATATCGCCGCTCATCCCGAGCTGGATGAAATTATCTTCTCCGGCGGCGATCCGCTGATGGCGAAAGATCATGAGCTGGCGTGGCTGATTGAGGCGCTGGCAGCTATACCGCATCTGAAGCGTCTGCGTATCCATAGCCGCCTGCCGGTGGTTATTCCGGCGCGCATCACCGATGAACTGTGCCGAATGCTGGCGGAGACGCGCCTGCAGGTTTTGATGGTGACGCATATTAACCATGCGCAGGAGATCGATGCGTCGCTGGCGGCGGCGATGCAGCAGCTGAAGCGCGCCGGCGTGACGCTGCTAAACCAGAGCGTGCTGCTGCGCGGCGTCAATAACGACGCCCAGGCGCTCGCCGATCTCAGCAACGCGCTGTTCGACGCGGGCATTCTGCCCTACTACCTGCACGTTCTCGATAAGGTGCAGGGCGCGGCGCACTTTTACGTCTCTGACGACGAGGCGCGCGCGCTGGTGCGCACGCTGCTGACAAGGGTGTCCGGCTATATGGTGCCAAAGCTGGCGCGAGAGATTGGCGGCGAGCCGAGCAAAACGCCGCTCGACCTGCAGCTGCGTCAGGCGTAGCGCGCCTGCTTTGCGCGCGCAAAAATTAACGGCCGGTTAAAACCGGCCGTTTTCTACAGGATGGCGAACGCGATCAGGCTTTCGCCGGGCACTTGTAGACCTGCCCGTTCATTTTGCTGTCCAGAGGCGCGAAAGCGGACCACAGGTTTTGCGTCGGGCTGGTGGCGCCGTAAATCACATTGCCGCCCATTTCCGCTGCGCGGTTGCGCAGATCGTTAGCTGCGCCGCGCAGCGAGCTGCCCTCGCCGCCGGAACCGCTCAGCCAGTTACTCTGTGAACCGGTGACATTACCCAGCAGCTGACATTCGCTGCCCGGTTGTTGATCGGTGAAGGTGACACGTTCGCCGCCAGCGCTCAGCTGGTGAGAGCTGCTGCATCCCGCCAGCAACAAGGTACTGACTGCCAGTCCGAGCAAGAGGTTAATCCGCATTGTAATCCCCATTTATTATCATCAGTATCGGGCGGCAGCGTAGCAGAAAAGTATCTCTTTTTTCTGAACATTCATTGCCCTGAGCCCGCAAAGCCGAAGGTTTGCGCCCTTACTTATACCCTTTTCATCCGCAAAAGAAAAACCCCCGACCGTTTCCGATCGGGGGTTTTTCAGAGAGCAAAAGCGTCAGGGCAATTACATCATGCCGCCCATACCGCCCATGCCACCCATGCCGCCAGCGCCAGCACCTAAGTCAGGCGCGTCGCTTTTCGGCAGGTCGGTCACCATGCATTCGGTGGTGATCATCAGACCAGCAACAGAGGCCGCGTACTGCAGGGCAGAACGGGTCACTTTGGTTGGGTCCAGGATACCGAAGTCGATCATGTTGCCGTACTCTTCAGTCTGCGCGTTGTAACCGTAGTTACCGTCGCCCGCTTTCACGTTGTTAGCGACAACAGACGGCTCTTCGCCGGCGTTAGAGACGATCTGACGCAGCGGTGCTTCCATTGCGCGCAGCGCAACTTTGATACCGACGTTCTGATCTTCGTTCTGACCACGCAGATCGGCCAGCTGTGCTGCAACGCGAACCAGCGCCACGCCGCCACCCGCTACCACGCCTTCTTCTACCGCAGCACGGGTTGCGTGCAGGGCATCTTCAACGCGGGCTTTCTTCTCTTTCATTTCAACTTCAGTTGCTGCGCCTACTTTCAGAACGGCCACGCCGCCTGCCAGTTTCGCTACGCGCTCCTGCAGTTTTTCTTTGTCGTAGTCAGAGGTTGCTTCTTCAATCTGCTGACGAATCTGGGTTACACGGCCCTGAATCGTCGCCTCTTCACCCACGCCATCGATGATGGTGGTGGTGTCTTTGTTGATAACCACGCGTTTTGCCTGGCCCAGATCTTCCAGCGCCGCTTTTTCCAGCTCCATACCGATCTCTTCAGAGATAACGGTACCGCCGGTCAGGATAGCGATATCCTGCAGCATCGCTTTACGACGGTCGCCGAAGCCCGGCGCTTTCACCGCAGCAACTTTCACGATGCCGCGCATGGTGTTGACCACCAGCGTTGCCAGCGCTTCGCCTTCAACGTCTTCAGCAACGATCAGCAGCGGTTTGCCTGCTTTAGCAACGGCTTCCAGCACCGGCAGCATTTCGCGGATGTTGGAGATTTTTTTGTCAGCCAGCAGGATGAACGGTGATTCCAGCTCAACTGCGCCCGTTTCCGGCTTGTTGATGAAGTACGGAGAGAGGTAGCCGCGATCGAATTGCATACCTTCAACCACGTCCAGCTCGTCCTGCAGACCGGTGCCTTCTTCAACGGTGATAACGCCTTCTTTACCCACTTTTTCCATCGCCTGGGCGATCAGGGTGCCGACGCTCTCATCGGAGTTAGCGGAAATGGTGCCGACCTGAGCGATAGCTTTAGAGTCTGAGCAAGGAACAGAGAGCGCTTTCAGCTGCTCAACCGCTGCAACAACGGCCTGGTCGATACCGCGCTTCAGATCCATCGGGTTCATACCCGCAGCCACAGCTTTCAGGCCTTCGGTGATGATTGACTGCGCCAGTACGGTTGCGGTGGTGGTACCGTCGCCTGCTGCGTCGTTCGCTTTAGAGGCAACTTCTTTCACCATCTGCGCGCCCATGTTTTCGAACTTGTCTTCCAGTTCGATCTCACGCGCTACGGACACGCCATCTTTCGTGATGGTCGGTGCACCAAAAGATTTATCCAGAACCACGTTACGGCCTTTCGGGCCCAGGGTAACTTTTACTGCATCTGCCAGTACGTTCACGCCGCGCAGCATTTTTACGCGAGCGTCATTACCGAATTTTACGTCTTTAGCTGCCATTTCAATTGTCCCTTAAATTCGTTTCGTTCAGTGAGTTCCGCGTAATTACGCTTCAACAATCGCCAGAATGTCGCTTTCAGAGATGATCAGCACTTCTTCGTTGTCGATCTTTTCAGTTTTCGCGCCGTAGCCTTCGCTAAAGATCACCAGATCGCCAACTTTAACGTCCAGCGGCTTCACTTCACCATTTTCCAGGATGCGACCATTGCCCACGGCCAGTACTTCGCCACGGGTTGATTTGCCTGCTGCAGAGCCGGTCAGAACGATGCCGCCAGCAGATTTAGCTTCAACTTCTTTACGCTTGACGATAACGCGATCGTGCAACGGACGAATTTTCATTAGATAGCTCTCCTTTGAGAAGTCCAATCATTCAGTTTCTGGGTTGAACGCCGGGCTGCAGGGCTTCCGGCCTCGTGGTGCAAGAGATAGGGTCGGTTAAAATGGCTTTCAAGGGGCGCCAGGACAATTTTTTTACCTGGCGATGACAACTGCCCATATTTTGCACAAAAGGGCCGCGTTTCGCGCCGCGTATAAAAAAAGCGCGACCTCAGGTCACGCTTCTCTTCTGAACCGCCTTTAGCGATCGTGGCGATCGTCATGGCCGATGCGGTCGCTGTCCTTGCGCTCATACTCGCCATCCACGGTAAATCCGCTGTCCGGGCCGGCGCCAGGGCCGCGCCAGACGCGCAGGTGGGGCATCAGCTTCAGGGTCAGATGCTTTTGCACCGGCGGCAACAGCAGCAGCAGGCCGAGGAAGTCGGTAAAGAAGCCAGGCAGCAGCAGCAGGAAACCCGCGATGATCAGCGACACGCTTTTAATCATCTCTTCGGCCGGGCTCTCGTTGCGCGCCAGCTTCTCCTGCATCAGCATAAAGTTTTTCATGCCCTGGTTTTTCACCAGCGACACGCCGATTGCCGAGGTGAAAATCACCAGCAGCATGGTCAGCAACACGCCCAGCGCGTGAGCCACCTGAATAAACAGGGTGATCTCAATCCAGGCGAGCGCAAAAATAATGATTAACGGTAACCAGCGCACCGTATTCTCCTTTTAGTCGGGCTGCTCTGCGTCAGGCAGGCAGCGGAAAATGCCCTGTCAAACGGCATAGCCATGAGATGGGCCTGCCGTAACGCTAATTCAACCGCTGTTTTCAAATATTTACAGAAGGGTTAAATTTGTGCGTCATCTCACATATCGTAGTTATTGCAGCAATAATTGATGCATGGATACCTGTCCATGCTCGCGCTTTAGCCCGGCGGCAGCATATGATCGTGCGCGCCGGTGTCGAGGCGGATACACTGTCGGCTCCGGCTTTCCACGACAAATCAATACATCACCTGTGATGGATAGCGCCAGCGCAAGCGGCCAATAACAAGAAGGTTATCATGGCGAACAACATTCGTATCGAAGAAGACCTGCTAGGCATGCGTGAAGTCCCCGCGGATGCCTACTACGGCGTTCATACTCTGCGTGCGATTGAAAATTTCCGTATCAGCAACAGTAAAATCAGCGACATCCCTGAATTCGTACGCGGCATGGTGATGGTGAAAAAAGCCGCCGCGCTCGCCAATAAAGAGCTGCAAACCATTCCGCGCAATATCGCCAACACCATTATTCAGGCCTGCGACGAGGTGCTGAATAACGGCAAATGCATGGATCAGTTTCCGGTCGACGTCTATCAGGGCGGCGCGGGCACCTCGGTCAATATGAACACCAACGAAGTGCTGGCCAATATCGGGCTGGAACTGATGGGCCACCAGAAAGGCGAATATCAGTTCCTTAACCCCAACGATCACGTCAATAAATGCCAGTCCACCAACGACGCCTATCCCACCGGCTTCCGTATCGCGGTCTACAGCTCGATTCTCAAGCTGCTGGACGCGATCAAAGAGCTGGGCGAAGGCTTTGAGCGCAAGGCGGCGGAGTTCGAAACCATTCTCAAGATGGGCCGCACCCAGCTGCAGGACGCGGTGCCGATGACGCTCGGCCAGGAGTTCCACGCTTTCCACGTGCTGCTGAACGAAGAGACGCGCAGCATTCTGCGCACCGCCGAGCTGCTGCTGGAGGTGAACCTGGGTGCCACGGCGATCGGCACGCGCCTCAACACGCCGGACGGCTATCAGCAGCTGGCGGTGCAGCGTCTCGCCGAGGTGAGCAACCTGCCGGTGGTGCCAGCGGAAGATCTGATCGAAGCGACCTCCGACTGCGGTGCTTACGTGATGGTGCACTCGTCGCTGAAGCGCCTGGCGGTGAAGCTATCGAAGATCTGCAACGACCTGCGCCTGCTCTCTTCCGGCCCGCGCGCAGGCCTGAACGAGATCAACCTGCCGGAACTGCAGGCGGGCTCCTCGATTATGCCCGCCAAGGTCAATCCGGTGGTGCCGGAAGTGGTGAACCAGGTCTGCTTCAAGGTGATTGGCAACGACACCACCTTAACCATGGCGGCGGAAGCGGGCCAGCTGCAGCTCAACGTTATGGAGCCGGTTATTGGCCAGGCGCTGTTCGAGTCGATCAGCATTCTCACCAACGCCTGCTACAACCTGCTGGAGAAATGCGTTAACGGTATTACCGCTAACAAAGCGGTGTGCGAAGCCTACGTCTTTAACTCCATCGGCATCGTGACCTACCTCAACCCGTACATTGGCCATCACAACGGCGATATCGTCGGCAAGATCTGCGCGGAAACCGGTAAAAGCGTGCGCGAAGTGGTGCTGGAGCGCGGCCTGCTGACCGAAAGCGAGCTGGATGACATCTTCTCGGTGCAGAACCTGATGTACCCGGTCTACAAGGCGCGTCGCTATACTGACGAAAACGAACAGTAGGTCTGTTTTCACAATGCGAAAAAAGGCGCGCCGCGATCAACACGGCGCGCCTTTTTATTTGGTACATAACCGGCTCTTTTTCTCACTCTTATGAGGTGACGAATGATCGTCGTTGAATTAGCGATCGTCCTGCTGGCGATCTGGTTAGGCGCGCGTCTGGGCGGTATCGGGATCGGATTCGCCGGCGGGCTGGGCGTGCTGGCGCTGACGCTGCTCTGCGGGCTGAAGCCCGGCGCTATCCCCTTTGACGTGATTGAGATCATTATGGCGGTCATCGCCGCTATCGCCGCGATGCAGGTCGCGGGCGGCATGGATTATCTGGTTAGCCTGGCGGAACGGCTGCTGCGCCGCCATCCGCGCTACGTCACGCTGCTGGCGCCGCTGGTGACTTATACAATGACGCTGCTGGCGGGCACCGGCCATACCGCCTTCTCGACGCTGCCGGTGATAGCCGAAGTGGCGAAAGAGCAAGGCGTGCGCCCGTCGCGTCCACTCTCCATCGCCGTGGTCGCCTCGCAGATCGCCATCACCGCCTCGCCGCTCTCCGCCGCGGTGGTGTTCTTCGCCTCGCTGCTGGAGCCGCGCGGCGTCGGCTATATCGCCCTGCTGGCGATCGCCATCCCCTCAACGATGATCGGCCTGTTTCTCGCCGCGCTGGTCACCAACTTCCTCGGCAAAGAGCTGCACGAAGATGAGGTCTATCAGGCGCGCCTGGCCAGAGGCGAAGTCAAGCTGCGCGGGGCGAGCCGCTATGAAGAGAAGCCCGGTGCCAGACGGTCGGTGCTGCTGTTTCTGGTCGGCATCGTCGCGGTAGTGCTCTACGCCACCGCTATCAGCGACGGCGTAGGCCTGATTGCCAATCCGCCGCTGCCGCGCAACGAGGCGATCGTGGTCTTTATGCTGACCATCGCTACCCTGATCTCACTGAGCTGCAAAATCGACACCAGCGCTATTCTCAGCGCCAGCACCTTTAAGTCGGGCATGAGCGCCTGCGTCTGTGTGATGGGCGTCGCCTGGCTCGGCGATACTTTTGTCAAAGCGCATATTGGCGAGATCCAGCAGCTGGCGGGTGATTTGCTGCAGCAGGCGCCCTGGCTGCTGGCGGTGGCGCTGTTTTTTGCCTCCATGCTGCTCTATTCGCAGGCGGCCACCGCCAAGGCGCTTATGCCCGCCGCGCTGCTGCTGGGGGTGTCGCCGCATACCGCCATCGCCTCCTTTGCCGCCGTTTCTGCGCTGTTCGTGCTGCCGACCTATCCGACGCTGCTGGCCGCCGTCGAAATGGACGACACCGGCTCGACGCGCATTGGCAAATATGTGTTTAACCACGCCTTTATCGTGCCGGGCGTGCTGGCGATTGCGCTGTCGGTGCTGTTCGGCTTTTTAATCGGCGGCCTGGTGCTGTAGCACGGTTACAACCGGTAAAGCCTGACGTGCGGCGAGCGTGCTATCATCCTCGCTTTCCGCAACCAGGAGCGACGCGATGAACGCCGTTGTGATTCTTTGTACCGCGCCGGATGAAGCCTGCGCGCGAAGGCTCGCCGCTCAGGCGCTGGAGGCGAAGCTTGCCGCCTGCGTTACGCTGCTGCCCGGCGCCACTTCGCTTTACGTCTGGCAGGGCAAGCTGGAGCAGGCCAGCGAAGTCCAGCTGCTGTTAAAAAGCAGTACCACGCACCAGCAGGCGCTGATGGATCTGCTTAAGCGCGAACACCCCTTTGAAGTGCCTGAACTGCTGGCGCTACCGGTTCAACATGGAGACAGTGAATACTTGTCATGGCTGCACGCATCTCTTGTCTGATCGCCTTTGCGCTGGCGCTGTTTATCGCGCTGCCGGCGCAGGCCTCCATTTTCTCTCCAAACGCCAGCAGCCGCTTTGTCCCCGTGGACCAGGCGTTTGCTTTCGATTTCAGCCAGCAGGGCCAGCAGCTGACGCTCAGCTGGAAGGTAAAAGAAGGCTACTACCTTTACCGTCAGCAGATTCATGTCAGCGCGCAGCAGGCGCAGATCGCGCCGGTGGAGCTGCCCCCAGGCCAGCCGCATGAAGATGAGTTTTACGGCAAAAGCGAAATCTACCCGCAGGATCTCAGCGTACCGGTGCAGCTACGCCAGGCCGCCAGCGGCGCCAGCCTCAGGGTGACCTATCAGGGCTGCGCGGCGGCGGGCTTCTGCTATCCGCCCGAGACGCGCACCATCCCGCTAACCGCGGTGGCCGCCGACGCGACGCCGCCAGCGGTCAGCGTCCAGCCCGCGTCGGCCGCGCCGCTGCCCTTCTCGCCGCTCTGGGCGCTGCTGATCGGCATCGGCGTCGCCTTTACCCCCTGCGTGTTGCCGATGTATCCGCTGATCGCCGGAATTATTCTCGGCGGCCAGCGCAGTGGCTCCTTGCTGCGGCTGTTTAGCCTGGCGTTAATCTACGTGCTGGGCATGGCGCTGACCTATACGCTGCTGGGCGTGGTGGTTGCGGCGGCGGGCCTGCGCTTTCAGGCGGCGCTGCAGCATCCTTATGTGCTAATCGGTTTATCGCTGATTTTCACCCTGCTGGCGCTGTCGATGTTCGGCCTGTTCCAGCTGCAGCTGCCCGCCAGCGTTCAGACGCGCCTTACCCTGTGGAGCAACCGCCAGCAGGGCGGCTCGCTGCCGGGGGTGTTCCTGATGGGCGCGCTGGCGGGCCTGATCTGCTCGCCCTGCACCACCGCGCCGCTTAGCGCTATTCTGCTCTATATCGCCCAGAGCGGTAATCTCTGGACCGGCGCGGGCACGCTGTGGCTCTACGCGATGGGCATGGGCCTGCCGTTGATCCTGGTGACGATGTTCGGCAACCGCCTGCTGCCGAAAAGTGGTCCCTGGATGCAAACGGTTAAGCAAGGTTTCGGCTTCGTCATCCTGGCGCTGCCGGTATTTTTGCTGGAACGCGTGCTGGGTGATACGTGGGGCGTGCGGCTCTGGAGCGCGGTGGGCGTCGCCGGTTTCGCCTGGGCCTTTTGCCACAGCCTGCGCGGCCAGGGCGGCAAATGGCGGCTGGTGCAGATAGTGATGCTGGCGGCGGCGCTCGTCAGCGCCCGTCCCTTGCAGGAGTGGGTCTGGGATGCACCGGCCGCATCGCCGACGGCGGCGCCGCTGCCCTTTAAACATATTGCCTCTGCGCCGCAGCTCGACACGGCGCTGCAACAGGCCAACGGCCGCGTCACCATGGTCGATCTCTACGCCGACTGGTGCGTGGCGTGCAAAGAGTTTGAAAAATATACCTTCAGCGAGCCGGGCGTGCGTGAGGCGCTGGGCCGCTACCAGCTGTTGCAGGCAAACGTCACCGCGAATAACGCCACGGATAACGCCCTGTTGCAGCATCTTCAGGTGCTCGGCCTGCCGACCATCCTGTTTTTCGATGCGCAGGGCCGTGAGATCCCCGGCTCGCGCGTGACGGGCTTTCTCAACGCGGAGGATTTCCGCACACATTTGCAGAATCGGGCGCGTTGAACGACACTGGAATTCCCGCCATCGGCGGACTGGTAAAGAGAGGAGACGTCATTTGCAGCGTGAACAGATACTCGAGCATGCGTTAAATGCGCTCGAAAAACATGGACTGGCGGCGACGACGTCATTATTACCGCAGCTGGCGGCCAGCAGCGAAGTGACGCTGCCGCAGCTGGAAGCGCTCTGGCGCGACAGCGACGCCCTGCTCTACGATGCGCTGCGCTATCACGGGCAGCAGATCGACAGCTGGCGGCGTCAGGTATTGCTCAGCGAGCTGGACGGCGAGCAGAAGCTGCTGGCGCGCTATCATGTGCTGAGTGAGCAGGTGCAGAAAGGCCGCTTTCCCGGCTGCCTGTTTATTGCCGCCTGTAGCTTTTATCCGCAGCCGGATCAGCCGGTACACCAGATTGCCGAGCAGCAGAAACAGGCTTCCTGGCATTTCACCCACGCCATTCTGGTAGAGCTGGGGCTGGATAATCCGACGATGGTGGCGGACCAGCTTGAGCTGATCCTGGAAGGCTGCCTCAGCAGGCTGCTGGTGAAGCGCAATGTGCAGGACGTGGCGACAGCCAAACGCCTGGCGGAAGATGTGCTGCGCATCGCGCTGTGCCGGGCTAACGGCGCTCTGGCCTAGGGTTTTGCCGCTTTTGCCTGAAAATCAGGCAATCAGTCACGTTTTCCCGCTTTTTTACCGGAAAGGCGTTGACGCGAAGCGGCCATTACGGTTTAATGCGCCCCGTTGCCCGAATAGCTCAGTCGGTAGAGCAGGGGATTGAAAATCCCCGTGTCCCTGGTTCGATTCCGGGTTCGGGCACCACTAATTAGAGAACCCAGCCTTATGGCTGGGTTTTTGCTTTTGTGCGGAACCCGTTCATCGAACCGGTTCGATGACCTCGCCGCGTCCAGCGGCTCGCCCTGCGGGTTTGTCGCGCAGGCGCGACAAAGCAAAAATGCTCCCGGCATTTTTGTCCGGGTTCGGGCACCAAAATTTGAAACCCTCGCTTCGGCGGGGGTTTTTGCTTTGTGCGCAATCCGTCGTCGCACCCGGTTAACCGGCGCGCATCCAGTCGCAAAGATTGCCCAGCATCTTCATGCAGCGCTCAAGCTGCTCGACAGCGACAAACTCGTCCGCCTGATGTCCCTGTGCCATACTCCCCGGCCCGCATACCAGCGTCGCAATGCCAATCTCGTCGAACAGTCCCCCTTCCGTGCCAAAGGCGACGGTGGAAAAGGTGTCGCTGCCGCTCCACTGCGACAGCCAGCGGGCGAAGTCGCTCTGCGGATCGGTCAACAGGCCGGGATAGGCGCCCAGCGGCTGAAATGCAATCTCACTCTCCGGCGCCCGCTCGCGCATCGCGGGCAGCAGCTGGTCGCGCGCAAAGGCCGCGATATTCTCCAGCACGCCATCAACATCGGCCGCCGGCAGGGTGCGCAGCTCAAAGTCGAACTGGCAATCCTGCGGCACGATATTGAGCGCTGCCCCGCCCTGAATCGTGCCGACCTGCAGCGTGCTGAACGGCGGATTGAACCGCGCATCCTGCGTCTGCCGCAGCGACTCGCTGACGCTGGCGATATGGCCAATTAGCTGCGCCGCCTGTTCGATGGCGTTAACGCCCTCTGGCGCATAGGCGGAATGACAGGCGCGGCCGCGCACCTGACAGCGCATCGCCACTTTGCCTTTATGACCGTAAACCGGGCGCATTGCCGTGGGCTCGCCGATTATGCAGAGCGCGGGCTTTTCCGGCGATGCGCTGAGGTGGGCCACCAGCGAGCGCACGCCCAGACAGCCAACCTCCTCGTCGCAGGAGAAAGCGAGATGTAGCGGCATCCGCAGCGGCTGCGCTAAAAAGCGATCCAGCGACGCCAGCACGCAGGCGATAAACCCTTTCATATCGGCGCTGCCGCGGCCATAGCAGCGCCCGTCGCGCTCGGTCAGCGCAAAAGGCGGTACCGTCCAGCGCTGTCCGTCGACCGGCACCACGTCGGTATGGCCCGACAGCAGCACCCCGCCGTCGCCCGCCGGCCCCAGCCGCGCATAGAGGTTGGCTTTAGCGCCGCTCTCGTCATAAAAAAGCTCAGCCGTAACGCCGCGCCGGGCAAGGACGTCGCGGATAAAGCCGATCAGCGCCAGGTTCGATTCACGGCTGGTGGTATCGAAGGCGAGCAGCGCCGACAGCGTCTCGCGCAGCGCGCTATTCATCGCCCGGCACGCCGTAGCTCGGCGCGTCGCGCGGATCGAGCGCGCGCGTCACGTAGGCCTCCATCTGCGGTTCGTAGGCGAGCCACAGCCGCGACAGCTCGCCGACCGGATCCTCGTCAGCCCAGTCCACGCGCAGATCCACCAGCGGCCAGGTGTAGTCATCCACCACCTTCACGGCGGCGGAATGCACCGGCCCCGCCTCGCCGCCGCGCGCGATGCCCGCCTGAAGCGCGGCGATCAGTCGGCTGGCAAGCTCGCCGGAAGAGGCATCAAACGCGGCAACCATCGCGTCGATTACCGCGCCGTCCGCCAGCATATTGCCCGCCGCCACGCAGTTTTCACCCTGCGCCACCTTCCAGACACCCAGGGTTTCGCTGCCGCTGAAGTGCGCCACCTCGCCGGCGGAGTCGATCACCGTGACCTGACGATAGTCGCTAAAGCGATCCTCCGCCAGCGCCAGCTTCAGCGCCTGCTGCGCCGACGCGCCCGCTTCCAGCTGCGCCAGGATCTGCTGTCCCAGCGCGGGCAGGGTAATGTTCTGGCTGGAGACCGCGCCCGTTCCCGCCTGCAGCCAGGGGCAGCGCGCGCCGACCGCGATGCTGGAGGAGCTGATGGCAACGCCCAACTGCCCGCTCTCTGGACAGCGCGCGCTAATCGAAAGGGTCATGACGCCTCCTTACCGTGCCAGCTATCCGGGATCACGGCGATGACGTCAATCTCCATCAGCCACTGCGGCTGCGCCAGCGCCGACACCACCAGCCCGGTTGAGATGGGGAAAACGCCTTTTAGCCATTTGCCTACTTCCAGGTAGACCGGCTCGCGGTAGCGCGGATCGGTGATATAGGTGGTGGTTTTCACGATATGGGACAGGTCGCTGCCCGCCTCTTCCAGCAGCTGCTTGACGTTCTTCATCGCCTGCGCCGCCTGCAGGCCCGGTTCGCCCAGCCCGACCAGATTACCGTCGAAATCGGTACCGACCTGGCCGCGGACGTACACGGTGTTGCCTGCGCGCACCGCCTGACAGAGATCGTTATCGAGCGCCTGATTGGGATAGGTCTCTTTGGTGTTAAACATGCGAATACGGGTATGGGTTGGCATCATGGCTCTCCTGCTGGGTTAAAAGGGCGACGCGGTCTGGTAGTGCTGATACTGGCGCTGAATCGCAATCTGGTCGGCGATATATTTCGCGTCGTGCCAGACGCCCCAGATAAAAGTAGAGCCGCGCCGGGAGAGCCAGGGCAGGCCGAGAAAGTAGACGCCCGGCTCGGCGGAAACGCCGCGATGGTGCTGCGGTTTGCCCTTCTCATCAAAGGCGTCGACCGCCAGCCAGCTGTAGTCCGCCACATAGCCGGTTGCCCAGATAATGCTGTTCACGCCCGCGCTGGCGAGGTTGAGTTCGCTGAGCGGATGGGCGACGCAGGCGGGATCGGGCAGGAAATGGCGCGCCTCCGGCTCCTCCGGCAGATCGAGGCCGTTGCGGGCGATATAGTCATCCGCCGCATCCAGCAGCGCCAGATAGCTGGCGTCGCCGCGCGCGATGTTCTGCGCGAGGTCGGGCTGAAACCGCACCGTTTCGCCGTCGAACGCCTGGGTCATGCCGACCAGACAGACACCCTGGTTCGCCAGCGCGCGGAAATCTACGGTATGGCCGCCGCGCGCCCCGCTGACGGCGATGGTGACGTGCTCTTTACCCGGCTGGCTCGCCGCCGCGTCCCACATGCCGAGCACCCCCAGCCACCAGCAGAAATCGCGGTTGCGATAGGCGCGCGGTGGGCGATCGTGCGGGCCAACCGAGAGATAGACCCTTCTGCCCGCGCGCTGCAGCTCATCGGCGATCTGCACGCCAGAGGATCCGGCGCCGATCACCAGCACGCCCCCCTCCGGCAGCTGCTGCGGGTTGCGGTAGTCAGCGGAGTGGATCTGCGTCAGGCGCTCGCTGCGCGGCGCGATCCCCGGGATAACCGGCTTCTGAAAGGGGCCGGTGGCCGCCACGATGCGCTGCGCCTCAATCACGCCCTCCGAGGTGTACACGGTAAATCCTGCCCGCCCGCTGTTGCGCTCCACGCGCAGCACCTCCACGCCGGTGCGGATCGGCGCATGAAATTTTTCCGCGTAGGCGACGAAGTAGTCCGCCACCTTCTCTTTGGCGACGAAGCTGTCGGGCGCACACTCCGGAAACGCCATGCCGGGAAAGCGGTCGTGCCAGGCCGGGCCATTCGCCACCAGCGAATCCCAGCGCCCGCTGCGCCAGGCTTCGGCGATGCGGTTTTTCTCCAGCACCAGGTGCGGCACATCGAGGCGGCTCAGGTGTTCGCTCATCGCGACGCCCGCCTGCCCGGCACCAATCACCAGGGTATCAGTCTCTGTTTTCATCTCTGTCATTTCCGCGTCCTTCAACCAGCCGCCGGCCGATATATTCACCATAGGGAAGGTTTCCAAGACTATTTGAGCCGACAGAGCGGGTAAAATATTATAAAGCTAACACCTGCATAGGAATTTATTAGGCTGCGCGGCCTACTCGCCTGAAAAAAAATTATTGACGCAACGGCGCAGGAAAAAGTTCGGCACGACGACAATATTCCATAAACAATTGCGCCGGCCGTGTCGGCTCATTATTTTGCAGATAGGCCATTATCAGCATCGAATCCGCCATCTCATCTTCAATCTCAAGGTGAATTAGTTGCTGTCCGTCGTAGGTAATATCGGAGCAGGGACGCGTCACCAGCACGGAAAAACCTAATCCCTGGCCCACCATGCAGCGCACCATTTCAATTGAGGGCGAACTGTAGGCGACCTCAGGATGATAGCCCTTCTCTTTAAAGATGCGGATAAAGTAGTTTTTGCTCGGGATCGCATCCAGCAGGATCATTGGTTCGCGGCTCAGCTGCTGCAGCGTCACCGTCGCCTGGCGCGCCAGCGGATGCGCGGCGGGCAGCAGCGCATAGGGCCGATGCGGCGCGTTCAGCGGTTCTTTTTTGATGGAGTGGTCGAGATCGAGATCGTAAAGAAACGCCAGGTCGAAACGTCCGCGGTGCAGCCCGTGCATCAGCTCATGCTGCTCGCCGTCATACAGCTCGATGGTGATATCGGGATAGATTTTTTTAAACCCGGCGATAAGCTTCGGCAGGTAGAGCGGCGCGGCTGACTCAAAGCAGCCAACGGCGATGGTGCCGGAAACCAGCTGATGCTCGGCGCGCGAGTTCTGCTCAAACTCATAGGAGAGCCGCAGCAGATCGCGTGCCTTCTCGTAGAAACGGCGACCGCCCGGCGTCAGGGAGACCCCCTGCGCGTGGTGGCGAATAAACAGCTGCTGATCAAAGGTATCTTCCAGGTTTTTAATGGCGATGGAGATAGAGGGCTGCGCGATATGCAGCTGGCGTGACGCTTCGGCGATGCTCTCTGTTTCGACCACCGTGACAAAGTACTTAAGCTGTTTCAGCGTGAATCGCATCATAAAAACCTTACTTATCTCTTTTAGCGTGCTCGACTGGCGCGCTTTTTTACAGGTCTCTTTTCTCTGCAAGGGCCATGCCACTCCTGCGCCCTGTTAATGCGCAGCCTGCTGGCGTGCGGCGCGCATCAAAAAATATCCTTTGTTGCTGATATATCAACGCCTGAATAAATCTAATTCTGTCGCAAAAAACATTTATTTTTATCACTGCATCATTTTGGCACAGGACTGCTCTTTAACAGAGCAACCCATTGGCGAGCTAAATTGCGCCCAATGAAAAAGCGCCCCTTTTTAAATTAATCAGCGCGGAGCATCATTTTCCGCCGTTTTTTGGCTGGATAGTTTTTTTAAAGTCTGAAGGCAACAATTTACTAATTGCCTCAAATTAGCCGCTGCCGCCATAGTGTGAATATATCGACAGCGGCGAATTTTCTGGAATTCGCGTTTATTTGAGCGAGTGAAATGCCTCATGACTTTTAACTGGAACTATATGTTCAGCCTGTTCAGCGACGCCGAATTCTGGCTGGCGACCTGGACCGTCATTAAACTGAGCTTGCTCACCTGGGGCATCAGTATCGTAGTGGGATTTATTCTCGCGCTGGCGAAGCAGTCGAACCGCCTGCTGTTCAACCTGCCGGCGCGCGGCTATATCTGGCTGTTCCGCAGCCTGCCGCTGCTGGTGCTGCTGATTTTCGTCTATAACCTGCCGCAGGCCGCGCCGGGAACCTCTGCGCTGCTGAGCGATCCCTTCTGGGCGGGCCTGATCGCTATGGTGCTCAGCGAAAGCGCCTATATCGCCGAAATTCATCGCGGCGGACTGCTGTCGATTCCCAAAGGCCAGAGCGAAGCCGCGCGGGCGCTCGGCCTGCGCTTCGCCGGTATCCAGTGGCGCATCATTATTCCGCAGGCGGTGCGCGTCGCACTGCCCGCGCTGGCGAACGAATATATCGCCATCGTTAAGCTCAGCTCGCTGGTATCGGTGATCTCCCTGACCGAGATCCTGATGGTCGGCCAGCGTCTCTATTCGCAGAACTTCCTGGTGATGGAGACCATGGCGGCGGTCGCCTGCTACTACGTGCTGATCGTGACGGTGTTCGACTTCCTGCTGAAGCAGCTGGAGCGCCACCTCGACGTTACCCAGCGCCGTCCGTCAGGCAAGGTGGATGACCAGCTTTTCGCGCTGGCGCAGCGCGGGGCCACCCCACTGGCGCGCCCGGCGGCGCAGAGCAGCGGCCCGGCGCTGCAGGCCTCGCGCCTGCATAAGGCCTATAACAATGTTGAAGTGCTGGGCGCGGTCAGCCTGCAAATCCAGCCGGGAGAAGTGGTGTCGGTCATTGGCCCCTCCGGCTCCGGCAAAACCACGCTGATCCGCCTGCTGAACGGGCTGGAGCAGATCGACAACGGCGAAATCCGCATTAACGGCCAGCCCTTTATCCATCTCACCCAGCAGGGCGAGCAGAAGCCGCGCTTTATTGAGCACGCCGAACACCGCCTCAACATCGGCATGGTCTTCCAGAGCTTCAACCTGTTCCCGCATCTCAATGTGCTGGACAACCTGATGCTGGCGCCGCGCTACCACCGCCTGGCAGCGCGCGACGAACTCAGGCAGCACGCCTGCGAGCTGCTGCACAAGGTCGGCATGCTGGAGCACGCGTGGAAATATCCGCACCAGCTCTCCGGCGGCCAGCAGCAGCGCGTCGCTATTGCCCGCGCCCTGATGATGCGTCCGCAGATCATGCTGTTTGACGAACCGACCTCGGCGCTCGATCCGGAAAAGGTCAACGAAGTGCTGCAGGTGATTGAAACCCTGGCGCATGAGGGCATCACCATGGTGATCGTCACCCATGAGATGAACTTCGCCTTTAAGGTCTCTGACCGCATCGTATTTATGGAAAAGGGCCGCGTTGTCTGCGACGACGCGCCGCAGGCGATGCGCAGCGGGCAGCACCCGCGCGTTGAAGCCTTTTTAAAAGATGTTTCTCTGGCTTAACCCATTTAACCCGCACGAGGGAAAATCATGATCGAACAGTGGCAGATAGATCAGTATCACCAGCAGGGGTTTCTGGTGGTGGAAAACGTATTGAGCGCAGGAGAGATCGCCGCGCTGCAGCACGATTTTGACGGCTGGGTGGAAGAGAGCCGCAGCCAGCAGGCGGCGTACGGCGACACCCTGGACGGCCGCGCGCGTTTCGATCTGGAAAGCGATCACCGCGCCGACCATCCGTCGCTGCGCCGCGTCAGCTCGCCAACCGAAATCTCTGCGGCCTATCGCCACGCCGCGCTGCAGTCGCGCATGGCGCAGATTGCCGGCCAGCTGACCGGCGGCCAGGGCGCGCGCTTTCACCACAGCAAGATCAACTCCAAGCTGCCGCACACCGCTACCAAAGTTGAGTGGCATCAGGATTTTCTCTTCACGCCGCACAGCAACGACGACATCGTCACCGCGCTGCTAATGGTCAGCGAAGTTACCCCGGAAAACGGCCCGCTGAACGTGGTGCCGGGCAGCCATAAAGGCCCGCTCTACTCCCACTGGCAAAACGGCCGCTTTACCGGCGCGGTGGATCAAACGGTGGTCGAAGCGGAGTGCGGCCAGCCTGCCGCCTGTTTCGGCCCGCCAGGCTCGGTCTGCTTTATGCACACGCGCCTGCTCCACGCCTCCAGCCCCAACGAAACCGCGCTGCCGCGCACGCTGTTTATCGCCGTCTATGCGGCGGAAGACGCCCTGCCCTTCGGCGAAAACCCGCTGCCGAGCCGGGACGCCGGCGCGCTGGTGTCTGGCCAGGAGAGCGGCACCATCCGCAGCACCGCCAACCAGTTCCGTCTGCCGCAGAAGCCGAGCGGCGCATCCTTCTTTGTTCAGCAGGCTGGCAACGATCTTGCCCGCGCCTAATCGCCACCACGGAGGCTCTATGAAATCTGTTGCCCTGACTTTTTTGGCCGCCAGCGTCGCGCTGGGGTCGTTTAGCGCCTCGGCGTTCCAGCAGCCGGGGAAAATCATCGCCGGTTCCGATATGACCTTTTTCCCCTATGAATATATTGAGAACAACAAACCGACCGGCTTTGATATCGAGTTTCTCGACGGGCTGGCGAAGGTGATGGGCCGCCAGGCGGTTAACCTTGATACCCGCTTTCCTAACCTGATCACCGGCCTGCAGGGCAACCGTTTCGATATCACCAACTCCTCGATGTACATCACCGCAGAACGCCTGAAGGTGATCGATATGATCCCCTATCTCAAGAGCGGCGAAGCGATCCTGTCGCTGAAAGGCAGCGCCTACCAGCCGAAAACGCCAGAAGAGTTTTGCGGCCATAAAATTGGCTCAATGGGGGCCACCTCCTGGCTGCAGCAGCTGCATAAGCTCTCTGCCGACTACTGCGTGAAGAACGGTAAGCCACCTATCGCCATCAGCGAATACACCACCGATCCGCAAACCACCCAGGCGATGCTGTCCCATGCGGTCGAGGCACAGATCACCGACGCCGCCGTGGCGCGCGGCGTGGTGCAGAAGCTGGGCAACCGGGTGCAGATCTCCTCTGAAACGCTGATCTATCCGGTGCTGAACGGCTTCGGCGTGAAGAAAGGCAACGATGAGGTGAAGCAGGCGCTGATCGACGGGCTGGAGAAGTACAGCAAAACGCCGGCGTACGCCGCGCTGCTGAAGAAGTATAACTTTGAGGCTCCCAGCGCAGAGGATATCAAAACCCTGATGCCGCAGCCGTAAGCCCGACGCGGGCGTCAGGCAAGCGTCGCCCGCGTTCCCTTCTCAATCCCCTGTCAGGAGAGATTTATGGCGCTCTCGTTTGAAGAACAAACCCGCATCGATCTTGCCGCCACTTTTCGCATTATTGCCCATCTGGGCATGCACGAGGCGGTGGCGAACCACTTTAGCGCGGCGGTCTCCCACGACGGCAAGCAGTTTCTGCTCAATCCGAAGTGGAAGCACTTTTCCCGCATTCGCGCCAGCGATCTGCTGCTGCTCAACGCCGACGATGCCGCCTGCGCGCAGCGCGACGACGTGGACGCCACCGCCTGGTCGATTCACGGCCAGATCCACCAGCGCCTGCCGGAGGCGCGCGTGGTGCTGCATCTGCATCCGGTTTATACCACCAGTGTCGCCTGTCTGGCGGAGCCGCATATCCCGCCGATCGATCAGAATAGCGCGCGCTACTTTAACCGCGTGGCGGTCGATACCCTTTACGGCGGTATGGCGGACACGGTAGAGGAAGGCGCGCGGCTGGCGCGCCTGCTGGCGGGCAAAAGCCGCCTGCTGATGGGCAACCACGGCGTAATGGTCACGGCGTCCCATATCGGCGAAGCCTTCGACGATATCTGGACGCTGGAGCGCGCCTGCCAGATCCTGGTCACCGCCTGGTCCACCGGCCAGCCGCTGAAAATCCTCAGCGACGCGGTGGCGGAAAAGACGGCGCGCGCCTGGGAAGGCATCCCCGACTTCTCGCGCCAGCATTTCGAGGAGATGAAGGCGCTGATGATCGCCGCCGATCCGTCGCTGCTCGACTAGCCTCTCAGCGGGCCGCTAACATTCGACCCAGACCGCGCCCGCCTCCGCCGATTTAACGCACTGCTCGACCCAGCGCACGCCCGCCAGCCCGGCATGGACGTCGGGATACCAGAAGGTTTGCAGAAAGGCGGCGTCGCCGCGATCGCTGGCGGCGAACGCCTGCGCGAAGCGGCGATAGAGATTCGACCAGGCTTCGAACAGCCCCTCGGCATGGCCGCCGCCGATGCGGTCCTCTTCCAGCGCGCGCGCCGCCAGGTAAGGCATGCCGCGCTCAAGAATGCGCACCGGTTCGCCCTGCACCTCATAGCGCAGCTGGTTGGGCTGTTCGTCCCACCACTCCAGGCTCGCCTTCGCGCCGACGATGCGGATCTTCTGGCCGTGCATCGACCCGCAGTTTACCGCCGAGGCCCAGAGCGTGCCCACCGCGCCGTTGTCATACTCCATCATCACACAGGCGTTATCCTCCAGCGGCGCGCGCGTGGCGACAAAGCTCTGCCGCGCGCAGAGCAGCCGTTTAACCTTAAGCTGCGGCGCCATCGTCTCGGCAAGGAACAGCGTGTGGGTCGCCAGATCGCCCAGCACATAGCTGGGGCCGACGAAGCGGGGATCGACGCGCCAGCGCGTGCTGGGATTTTGCAGCTCCACCGCCTCATGGTGAAAGCCGTGGGCGAACTGCATATTGACGATGCGGATCTCCCCCAGCATCCCCTGGGCGATCATCTCCCGCGCCTGCTGGATCAGCTGATGCCCCGCATAGCCGTAGGTGACGCCGATCAGCCGCTTTTTCTCCGCGCACAGCCGCTCCAGCTCGTCCGCCTCCTGGGTGGTAAAGCAGAGCGGCTTTTCGCACACCACGTGCAGCCCGGCGTTGAGCGCTGCGCGGCAGATCGCAAAGTGGGTATTATTGGGCGTGGCGATGGAAACCGCTTCAATGCCATCCTCGCGCGCCGCTTCGGCGGCGAACAGCGTGTCGTAGTCGGGATAGCAGCGTTCGGCCGCCACGCCCAGCGAGACGCCGAAGGCGCGGCCGCGCTCGGCATCGATATCAAACGCGCCCGCCAGCAGCTGAAAGTTGCCGTCGCGCAGCGCCGCCGAGCGGTGAATATAGCCAATCTGGCTGGTGCCGCCGCCGCCGATCATGCCCCAGCGCAGGGCGCGATCCACCCCTTTTGTACCATTTATCATCGTCTTCTCCTTAAAAACCCACGGATTTGAGATAGCTCAGGCTGGCGCTGACGTCGCGCAGGCTGGTGTCGGCCTGGCGCGGATCGCGCTCCTGCTCCAGCGTGATCCAGCCCTGGTAGTCCTGCCCGGCCAGAAAGGCGCGCACGGCCGGATAGTCGATAGCGCCCTGGCCAATCGGGCACATCACCCCTTCGGCGCAGGCGCTGAAGAAGTCGAGGCCGCGGGCCAGCACGTCGCGCCAGACCGCCTCGTTGACATCTTTGAAGTGGAGATAGTCGATGCGGTGCCAGTAGCGCCGCAGCGCGGCGATGGGATCCATGCCCGCATAGTAGAGATGGCCGGTATCGAGGCAGAGCCCGGCCACCTCATGCGGAATATCCTGCACCAGCTGCGCCAGCTCGTCGGCGAACTCAATGCTGCCGCCCGCGTGCGGATGGATCACCGGCCGCACGCCGTAGTCGCGCCAGGCGATCTCGCTGATTTGCGTGATATGGCACATCAGGCGCTGCCACTCCGCCGCCCCGAGGCGCGGCGCGCGTTCAGACTGCCCGGCCAGTCGGGCGCGCTCGGGGTTGCCGAAGTCGATAATCACCAGATAGGGCGCGGGCGCGTTGTCGCCGTGGGTCTTCGCGGCGGTGGGTATCTGTGACAGGGTGCGGCACAGCCTGTGCGTCAGCGCGATCATTGCCGGAAAGTTAGCCTCGCTGACCAGATCGTCGAACAGCGTGGCGGCGACGATCGACAGGCCGTGCTGGTTCAGGGCGCGGCTGAGCTGCTCTGGATCCACTGGCAGATAGCGCCACGGCCCAAGCTCAATGCTGCGGTAGCCCGCCTGCGCCGCTTCGCGCAGTACGGTCTGCCACGGCGGCAGAAAGGGATTGTCGGGATTATCCACGCCCCAGCTACAGGGCGCGTTGGCGATATGGATGGTCACGATAGCTCTCCGGGCAGGCACATTTGCCGCGAGTATCGAATATATTTTCCATATCAAACAACCTTGGAAGTTTTATTCTTTGATAGCGATCATAGTTATTTTTATCAGAAAAATGATAGAAAATTATCATTTAAATCAGTAACTAAATGATTTACATGTTTTCTCTGGTGATAATCTCGAAAGGCAGCACCACCTGCTGATAGCGCGCGTCGCCCTCGTTCTGGCGCTCAGTGCAAAGCCGCACCACGGCCGCCGCCATCGTCTCGATGTTATGGCGCAGCATCACTGTGATAGTGCCGTCGATAAGCGCCAGTTCCCCCTCCTGCACCGGCCCGTGACAGAGCAACATGACCCTGCGCTGCGCCTGTTCGCGCAGCGCGCGCACCACCCCCTCGATGCCGCCACACGGCGCATAGATCAGCTGCAAATCGGCGTGCTCCTCCAGCAGCGCCTGCGCGGCGCGATAGCCACCCTCGACGCTTTCACGGGTGTTGAGCGGCTCAAGCACGCGCTGCGTCGCCCCATATTCGCGCATCCCGGAGCGAAAGCTGATTTCGCAGCTCTCCTGGCAGGTAAAGCGGTGATCGCCGAGCAGCACGCCGACGCTGCCGGGCTGACGCAGCAGATGCTGCGCCATCCAGGCGGCGGTGCGCCCCGCCTTCTGATTATCCACCCCGATATAGCCCGCCTGGCCACAGGGCGAAAAGTCGGAAAAGAGTGCGTAGACCCGCACGCCCTGACGCGATACCGCCTGAATGGCATGGCGGATCAGCGGATGATCGAGCGCCACCACGCCGATTGCGTCGACGCGCGTTGCCAGCGCGCGCAGCGATTGTGCCGCCTGCTCCACCTCGTCGATGCCGTGGGTGATGAAAAGCGGCTCGACGCCGGCGGGATGGTGCGGTACGGCCTGTTCGCGCAGCGCCTCGCTCAGCTGCTGGTAGAGTGAATAGTCGGTAGAGAGCAGCAGAAATCCCATGCGCAGCGTCGCCGTCGGCGGCGAGCCGGCGTGCAGCAGCCGGGCCTGCGCGTGGCGATAGCCTAAGCGGCTGGCCGCCGCCAGCACCTTCTGTTCAGTTGCGCCGCGCACCGGGGCGCGCTGGTTCAGCACGCGATCGACCGTCGCCACGCCTACGCCCGCTTCGCGCGCGATGGCGCTCATAGTGACTTTCGTCATGCTCTGTTGCCTCCTGAGAAGGTTGAAATAGCTCGCTTTCGCTATCCTACCCGCCCCGGCGCGCTGGCCCGACTTTTTGATAAAAAACCGCGCGTAAATTTGATCCTCTTCGCATAATGAAACATTCATTTCCAAATCAGTTCCCTTCGGAAAATACATTTGCTAGAAATTTTCCGCAATTCGCCTGCGAAAAGGCTGATGGAATTCCATCAGCAAAAGGTTAGAGAAGGCAGCCTCCGGCTTTCTATAGTGAAAGCCTGACGGATGCGCGTTACGCCGTCGCGCGCCATTAACAGAATGATAAATACGGAGATGTTATGTTTCCCTCTACCTTACCGGCGCCGCGCCTGCCCGATGCGCAACAGATCCCGACGCTGCGCTGGGGCATCGTCGGCCCTGGCTGGATCGCCGACCATTTCGCCAGCGCGCTTTGCCAGCACACCCGCCAGCAGCTGACGGCAGTTTCATCGCGCCGCTATGACAAGGCGCAGGCGTTCGCCGACAAATGGTCGATTCCCCACGCCTGCGCCGGCATCGATGCGCTGCTGGCACGCGAGGATATCGACGCGGTCTATATCGCCACGCCGCATAACCATCACTTCCCCGACGGCCTGCGCGCGCTGCAGGCGGGCAAACATGTGCTGATTGAAAAGCCGCTGGCGCTTAACGCGCGCGAGGGTGAAGCGCTGCAGCAGGCGGCGCGCCAGGCGGGACGGCTCTGTGTCGAGGCGATGTGGTGCGACTTCGCGCCGAAGTATGACGTTATCCGCCAGCTGCTGGCGGATGGCACACTGGGCGACATTCACAGCCTGATCGCCGATCACGGCGAGTTTTTCACCCCGGATCACCGCATTTTCAATGCCGACCTCGCCGGCGGGCCGATGCTCGATCTCGGCAGCTATTTAATCGCCTTCAGCATTCTGGTCGGCGGCGCGCCCGAACGCATCGCCGCGCAGGGTGAACCCGCGCCAGGCGGCGTCAACGGTCAGACCGCAATGCTCTTTACCCATGCGCGCGGCGTGCAGTCGGTGCTGCATACCACCCTGTTCAGCAATACGCCGGGCACGGCGGTAATCGCCGGACGCGACGCCACGCTCTGCCTCGACGGCCAGTTCTACGCGCCGGGTAATTTCCGCCTGGTCTCCAGCGATAAGCGCCGGACGCTGCACTGGGAAGAGCCAGCCAACCGCTATCAGCAGCTCTGCCATGAGATTAACCACTTCGCCTGGTGCATCGGCCAGAGCCTGACGGATTCGCCGATCCGCTCGCTGGCAACCTCGCTGCAGACGCTGCGCGCGATGGATGAGGTGCGTCGGCAGACTGGCGTGGTATTCAACGAAGAACGCTAACTTAAGCCTGGAGTCGTGAAGATGAAAATCGCTTTTGATGTGGATGTAATAAGAGATATGGGTATTACCCGCATGGTGCATCAGGTGGCCGAATGGGGATACAACTATATCGAGCAGTCGCCCCATCCGCAGATCAACCCTTTCTATAAGCACCCGAAAGCCAGCCGCGAAATTATGCGCGAATATAAAAACGCGCTGAACGCCACCGGCGTGGAGATCTCCTCGTTTATCGTCGTCTATCGCTGGTCCGGCCCGGACGAACTGCGGCGTCAGGCGGCGGTAAAAAACTGGAAGCGCATGATTGAGATTGCGGTAGAGATGGGCGTGCAGGTGATCAATACCGAGCTTTCCGGCAACCCCAATGAGCCGGAGATCTGCGAAGAGATGTTCTACCGCTCAATGGAGGAGCTGCTGCCCCTGTTCGAGCGCGAGAATATCCGCGTCGAAATCCAGTCGCATCCGTGGGATTTCTGCGAGAACAGCAACGAAACCGCCGATATGGTGAAGTCGTTCCGCAGCGACAACGTGAAATATGTTTACAGCGTGCCGCACACCTTTTTCTACGACAACGGCAAGGGCGA
Source organism: Pantoea sp. ACRSC (assembly GCF_022346785.1). NCBI lineage: Bacteria > Pseudomonadati > Pseudomonadota > Gammaproteobacteria > Enterobacterales > Erwiniaceae > Pantoea > Pantoea sp. ACRSC. Next base: position 121,307 of record NZ_JAKRNN010000002.1, on the reverse strand, counting down.
CGTCAGGCCGATGCTGGAGTATGCCGGCGAGGATCTCTCCCATGTGCTGATCGCCGATACCATGAACCATACCAAACACTGCCGCTATATCGTTAACCCGCCGGGCGTGGACGCCACTATCCACCAGCACGTCGGCGTCGGCGAAGGCGAGGTCGATTTCGACACGCTGTTCCAGACGCTGCGCGAGATGGACTTCGCCAACCGCACCTATAAAGTGGGCGGCGAATCCATTATCGCCTCTGCGCTGTTCGGCTACCCCGAGAAGATGAAGACGCAGGCGGTAGAGACGCGCGAGCTGATCGAGCGCGAACTGCTGAGCCGATAAGCGCCTATGCCAGTCGCTCGACCTTGACGAAGCGTCCGCTGGTCAGCGACTCGCACGCCGCCTCGGCAATCGCCTGCGCCTGCAGACCATCCATCAGGCCAGGCAGATCCGCCACCGTTTCGCCGCCGAGATGACGCAGGAAGGCGTCAAGCTGAGCGTAGTAGGTGTCGCGCACGCGGCTGAACCAGTCCGGGAAAAGGCCAGGCTGAGTGATGCCGCTTTGCTGATAGAGCGTCGCGCCGCGCATCGCCTGCGGCTCCGACGCCAGCATGCCTTGCGATCCCACCACGCTGATGCGCTCGTCATAGCCGTATCCGGTACGGCGGGTGTTATCGAGCTGTGCCAGCGCGCCGCGTTCCAGCCGCATAATCAGCACCGAGGTATCGACATCACCGAAGTCGCGCAGCGCAGGCTGCGCCAGCGCCGCACCCAGCGCGCCGACGGTATCGACCTCGTCGCCGGTCAGAAAACGCAGCAGATCGAAAAAGTGGATCGCCTGATCGCGCATCTGTCCGCCCGACGCGCGCAGGTAGTCGAGAGAGGGCATCTCAGACGCGCGGCACACCATCTGGATCAGCTCCGGCGCGCCGATTGCGCCCTGCTGAAGCTGCTGCTTCAGCTGCTGGTGGCTGCGGTCGAAGCGGCGGTTAAAGCCGACGGTGACCGGCACCTTCAGCGGCGCGAGGCTCTCCACCACCGCGCGCGCCTTCGCCAGCGACAGATCGATCGGCTTTTCGCAGTAGACCGCCTTGCCAGCCCCTGCCGCCTGCGCCAGAAAATCGGCGTGCGTCGGCGTTGAGCTGGCGATCAGCACCGCATCGATATCGTTGCGATTCAGCGCCTCGCTGACGCGCCCCGCCCGCGTGCCATAGCGCTGCGCCAGCGCCTCGGCGCGCGCCGCGTCGAGGTCGCACACCAGCGCCAGATGCGCGCCCGGATGCGCCGCCAGATTCGCGGCGTGTACCTGACCAATAAAGCCGCTGCCGATCAGGGCAACGCGTTGAGTTACAGGGGACATTTCGATCTCCTCTTCACAGTTCGGGATAGCTGACCTTGTCAAAATAGCCCGTTCTGTCAGGCTGGCTGAATGCAGAAATTGATGGAATTCACTCAGCATGAAGCGAATGACGCTCACTAATCTGGCGCGCGCCGCCGGCGTCGGCGTGGCGACCGTAGACCGGGTGCTTAACGATCGCGGCGGCGTGTCGCCAGCGATGACGAAGAAGGTGCTGGAGGCGGCGCGCGCGGCGGGCCTTAACCGTATTCTGCCGGAAGAGCACCGCCAGCCGTGGCAAATCGAAGTGATCCTCAGCGGCACCGACGCCTTTTTCTTTCGCCAGCTGGCGCAGGATTTCCAGCAGCTGGCCGACGCGCTCGGCTATCGTCGCCTGCGCCTGCAGCGCACCTTTATCGCCGAGAACGCGCCGGAGAAGCTGGCAGCGCATATTCTCGCCAGCAGCCGCAGAGTCGACGGGCTGATGGTCTTTGCCCATGAACATCCCGCGATTTACCAGGCGCTGCGCGACTGCAAAGCGCGCGGCGTACCGGTGATTACCCTGGTGTCCGACCTGCCCGACGCCGAGCGGCTACTGCACGTCGGCATCAATCAGCTGCAGGCTGGCCGCACCGCCGGGCTGATGATGGGCAGCATGCTGGCACGCGCGGGCGAGGTGCTGATGGTCAGCGGCCGCGTCGACTATCGCGCGCATCGCCAGCGCATCGAGGGATTCCGCGACGTGCTGCAGCAGCGCTTTCCCCATCTGGCTCTGCGCGAGGTGCTGGCCGGTCTGGAGGATCGCTCGCGCATCAGCAAGCTGCTGGAGAAGGCGCTGGTGGCATCCCCGTCGATAGTCGGCGTTTACAATACCGGCTCTGGCAACAGCGCGATTTCGCAGGCGCTGGCGCGCCATCGCCGCGAACGCGACGTGGTTTACATCACCCACGAGCTTTACGCCACCACGCGCCAGCTGCTGCAGCAGCGCATTCTCACCTTAACGCTCGATCAGAATACCCAGCGCCACGCCCAGCTGGCGCTGAACCTGCTTTTGCAAAAGCTGGAAAAAGGCGGTGATTTTTCCACTTATGCGGATGGCCGCGTCGACTTTATGCTCTATACCCAGGAGAACGTCGACTAGTGAACGCCAGCAGGGTTAAACCGCAATTATTCGCCCTGCTACACTCAGAGACGTCTGACACCTTCTCATCAACAAGGCGAACCCACACTATGTCGGAAAACAGTTATCAGCCCGCAACAGTCTGGAAATGGGATCCGGAAGCCAAAGGCAACGGCGCAAAAACCAACCGCCCCATCGCAGGCGCAACCCATGAAAAAGCGCTGCCGGTCGGCAAGCATCCGCTGCAGCTCTATTCGCTCGGCACGCCCAACGGCCAGAAAGTGACGATTCTGCTGGAGGAACTGCTGGCGGTCGGCGTCAAAGAGGCGGAGTATGACGCCTGGCTGATCCGCATCGGCGACGGCGATCAGTTCGGCAGCGGCTTTGTTGATATCAACCCCAACGCCAAGATTCCGGCGCTCAGCGACCATTCGGTGAACCCGCCGCAGCGCGTGTTTGAGTCCGGCAATATTCTGCTCTACCTGGCGGACAAGTTCGGCCATTTCCTGCCAGACGATCTGGCGGGCCGTACCGAAGCGCTGAACTGGCTTTTCTGGCTACAGGGCGCCGCGCCCTTCGTCGGCGGCGGTTTCGGCCACTTCTACCACTACGCGCCGGAGAAAATCGAATACGCCATTAACCGCTATACGCTGGAGACCAAGCGCCTGCTCGACGTGCTCGATCGCCGTCTGGCGGAGAGCCGCTTCCTTGGTGGCGACGCCTATACCATCGCCGATATCGCCACCTGGCCCTGGTTCGGCGGCCTGGTGCTGAACAACCAGTATGGCGCAACCGAATTCCTCGACGCCAAATCCTACAAGAACGTGGTGCGCTGGGCGCAGGAGATCGCCGAGCGTCCGGCGGTTATCCGCGGACGCAAAGTGAATCGCGTGATGGGCGATCCGGCCGAACAGCTGCACGAGCGCCACGACGCATCCGATTTTGACACCAACACCGAAGATAAACGCCAGGCGTAAAGGAGCCGACAATGAGCGCATATGTAATCTTTATTCGCGACAAAATTACCAACCCTGAAGAGTTCGCTATTTACGGCGAGAAAGCGGGCAAAGCGCGCGGCGATCACCCTATTACGCCGCTGGCGTTTTATGGACAGCTGGAGACGCTGGAAGGGCCGGAAGCGGACGGCGTGGTCGTTCTGGAGTTTCCAACGGCTGAGGCAGCGCACGGCTGGTATGACAGCCCGGAGTATCAGGAAGCTAAACAGCACCGCCTGAAAGGTGCAGAGTACCGTGTCGTGCTGGTGCAGGGCGTCGATCAGTAATCGCGTTCCGCTAATCTGCATTCATAAGCCGTAGCCTCAGGGCGCGGCTTTTTTATTTCCTCCCGGTAACCTGCTCGCAATAAATTAGCCATCAATAAAAAGAGAAAAAAGTAACAGACAGGATCGACAACTCAAGCGATATAAACACAGCCTCTTCTGAAAATTAAAACTCCGCAGCCTTCTGCTACGGAGTTTTTCCAGACTCGTGACGCTCCAGGCAGACATTAGCGTCCTTTAAATAATATTATTAAAAGGATTTTGTAATTACACATAAAACAAATAAAAAAACGCTGCCAAATAAATCAGAGTCGCTAAAGATTTTTCGTGTTATACCAGGGCTACACTGTCGCTGGTGCCGTAATTCTTACGGAAGTCGGCGCCATAGGCCGCGACGGCATCTCTGCCCCACAGCGCGCCGATAAAGGTTCCGACAACCGGGCCGACAATACAGCCGAAAATCAGGCCGACAACCTGAGCAATAGGGCCGAATACGGCGCTACGGCTGGCGCTGCCGCCCACTGCCGCGCCAGTCGCCAGGCCTTCAAAGAAGCCCCATGCTGCGCCTTCTGCTGCTTCGCCCACCGAGGAGACGATTGCACCGCCGCTGACGATTTCAGTTTCAATAACAGATAATTCACGCATGATTAATTTCCTTATATATTAATATGATGACTACTGAAAACTCCATTAAAGCCCCTTTAATGAAGAGGGTACTGGCGCAACACTTTCGGCTAGCTGGAATAGCGCGTCCTGACATCAGCCGCATAGGCTGCGACCGCCTCTCTGCCAGCCATTGCGCCCATAATCGCGCCCACGATCGGGCCAATAACACCGCCAAAAATTGCCCCTATGCCCTGAGAGATAATGCCAAATATGGCGCTACGGCTGCCGCTTCCACCCACGGTAACACCGGTCAGGAATCCATCCAGCGCGCCCCAGACAATGCCTTCAAGAAAAGCGCTTACCTGATCGGCAGTCGCCGGCGCACCACCGCTTACGATGCTGAGCTCGTATTGTTTTAACGTTCTCATTATTTTCACCTTCGATAATAAGTGAATAGCAGTATTCTGTTTATTTGAAGAGAAGCAAAGCTCATTGATTCAGTAGAATACAGCAGCTATTCGCCAGAAAAAATAGTAAAAACATCCATTTTCATGGCGCATTAACGCTATCATTTCAGGTGTAAAAACAGAGCGGCGTTAATTACGCCAGGGTTAACAGCGGGTATACTTTTCCGGGCATGTCTTTTAGACAGAAAATAGCAATATATCCTGTGGTAAAAAATAATGTAGCTATAACATTATTTCCAGTAATAGAATATATTCACCGGTCGCAGGGAAAGGGAGCCTGATTCATTCACCGGAAAAGAGCCGCCACAGGTGAAGCCGTGAGGCGGCCCTTTATAAACCTTAATTCAGCGCTATGCGCGCCACGCTGTCCGGCCCTTTGCTGCTGTGATCCTTGTTAAAGCCCTGCTTGATGGTGACATAGAGCGTCTGCCCATCCGGCGTGACCAGCAGGCTATTGGGATGCCCCTCGAACGACCAGCTGTTTTTCACCGCGTAGGTGGTGGCGTCAAGCTGCAGCACCTTCTGCGATTCACGCTGGCTGATATAGATCTCGTTGCGTTTCGCGTTGAATTTAATGCCCAGCGCGTCGCCGCCAATGCGTTTGATTACCTTGCCGGTGCGCTCATCGAACACCAGAGTGGTTTTCGCTTTCGAGTTGTCGGTCACGAACAGACGGCCGGTTGCCGGATCTTCCGCCATGTTCAGCAGCAGATACTCTTTGCCGTCGCCCGCGGTCAGACGCTTCTCAATCTTATGGCTGCGCGGGTTGATCACCAGGATTTCGCCGCCGCCGTTCGCGGCGTAGATGCGATCGGTTACCGGCGAGTAGATAATGCCAGTGACCCATTTGCCAGCATTTTTAATGCGGCTCTTCAGCTTCATGCTCTGCGCGTCCACCACCCAGATAACGCCCGGATCGCCCACGCCGCCGATATAGAGCTGGTCGTTATGCAGGAAAATCTCACGCGCGCCGAACGGGAACCCCTTTTCGTTGCGCTCGCTGAACAGGGTGCGCGCCAGCACCTTGCCTTTAACCGGGTCGATCTTCGAGACGCCGCCATCCAGCGTATTGGTCACGTAGAGCAGGCTGCCGTCCTGGTTCATGGTCATGCCGAAGTTTTTCAGGTCGGTATAGCCTTTGCCGGTGGTCTCCAGCGTGGTGGGATCGAGGCGATAGATCACGCCGCCGCTGACATCCTTAAAGGCGTCGGCGCTGGCGACGTAGAGCGCTTTGGCGCCCGGCACGTAAGCCATCTCATACAGGCCAAAGCCGAGTTCGCGCTGTTTCACCGCAGAGGCGGGCTGCGCGGCGGCAGCGGCGGCGGGCGCCTCGGCTTTTTTCGCCGGTGCCTGACAGGCCGAGAGGCCAAAAGCGGCGGCCAGCGCCAGAGCAAGCGCGGCGTGACGCGGACTGAACAGAGATTTCATGCATGACTCCCTTGGGAAATGATGCGCCGCCGCCCGGCTCAGCCGTTGCGGTCAGCGCTCAAAAAGAATGAGAATCATACTCATTAACAATCAGTGTGTAAATGTTGTCCCGCTGCGGCGGCCTCCTCTAGTTCTCCTGCTTTAAGCGCGCCTGCAAGAAATCCACAAAGGCGGTAATGCGCGCGGGAAGCTGCCGCTGCGCCTGCCATACTGCGAAAATATCACCGTCGGGCGCCTGCCATTCAGGCAGTACGTGCAGCAGCTCGCCGCGTTCTACCGCGTGGCGCGCATCCCACCACGAGCGCAGCAGAATGCCGTGGCCGTCCAGCGCCATGCGCATCGCGACCTCGCCGTCGTTGGTCAGCAGCGTGCCGCGCACCTTCTGGCTGACGCTCTCGCTGCCCTGCACAAAGCGCCACAGGGTGAAATCCCCTTCATGCTGGCGCAGCAGAATACAGTTGTGCTGCGCCAGCGCGTGAATATCGGCAGGCAGGCCGCAGCGCGCAGCGTAGGCGGGCGAACAGCAGAGAATGCGTGGATTGGCGCGCAGCCGGCGCGCCACCAGCCGCGAATCGGGCGGCTCCCCGACGCGCACGTCAATATCGACGTTGGCATCAAGAAAATTAAGCGGCTGGCTGCTGAGCTGCAGCGACAGCGCCAGTTCGGGATGCAGCGCCGCGAACGCCGATACGCAGGGCGCGACGTGGCGGCGGCCAAAGCCGAACGAGGCGTTGATATTGAGCGTGCCGCGCAGCACCTGAGTCTGGCTGCTCACCGCCTCCTCCAGCGCCGCCAGCTGATCGAGCAGCGGACGCGCGCCCTCCAGGTAGCGCCGTCCTTCCACCGTCAGCTCCAGCCGTCGCGTGGTGCGCCTCAGCAGCTGCACGCCGAGGCGTCGCTCAAGCTGGCTGAGACGCTTGCTGACCGCCGCCAGCGACAGGCCGAGATCGCGCGCCGCCGCCGTCAGGCTGCCAAGGGAGGCGATGCGCACAAAGAAGGCGAGATCGTCGGTGGAGGTGCGGGATTCTCTACTTTGATTCAACATTGGCTTGCGTTTCAGGCTAATTATTTCCCGGTGATGCAAAGTTATACTGCGCGGACAATTCGAACATCAACCCTGCGAGGTGCCCTGTGTCTGAAAAAATCCATCGTATTGCCGTCATTCCCGGCGACGGTATCGGTAAAGAAGTGATGCCGGAAGGCGTCCGCGTGATGAACGCGGCGGCCGAAAAGTTTGGCATTGCGCTGCGCTGGGAGTGGTTCGACTTCGCCAGCGCCGAATACTGGCAGCAGCACGGCAAGATGCTGCCCGACGACTGGTTCGCGCAGCTAAAAAGCTTTGATGCGATCTATTTCGGCGCGGTGGGCTGGCCGGCGATCGTGCCGGATCACGTCTCGCTGTGGGGATCCCTGCTGCAGTTCCGCCGCGAATTCGATCAGTACGTCAACCTGCGGCCGGTGCGCCTGATGCCTGGCGTTAAGGCACCGCTGGCGAACCGTAAGCCGGGCGACATCGACTTTTACGTGGTGCGAGAAAACACCGAGGGCGAATACACCAGCGTCGGCGGCACCCTGTTCCCCGGCACCGAGCGCGAAGTGGTGATCCAGGAGACGGTGATGACGCGCGTCGGCGTCGACCGCATCCTGAAGTTCGCCTATGAGCTGGCCAACAGCCGCCCGAAAAAGCACCTCACCTCCGCCACCAAATCCAACGGCATCGCCATTACCATGCCCTACTGGGACAAGCGCGTCGAGGCGATGGGCGAGCACTACCCGCAGGTCAGCGTCGACAAGTACCATATCGATATTCTTACCGCCAACTTCGTGCTGCACCCCGACTGGTTCGACGTGGTGGTCGCCAGCAACCTGTTCGGCGACATTCTTTCCGATCTCGGCCCCGCCTGCACCGGCACCATCGGTATCGCCCCCTCGGCCAATATCAATCCCGAAGGCCTCTTCCCCAGCCTGTTTGAGCCGGTACACGGCTCCGCCCCCGACATCGCGGGCAAAAGCGTGGCCAACCCCATCGGCCAGATCTGGTGCGGGGCGATGATGCTGGAGCATCTGGGCTATAAAGCGGCGGGCGACGCGGTGCTCGACGCCATTGAACGCACGCTGGCGCAGGGCGAGTGCCTGACGCGCGATCTCGGCGGCGACGCCAGCACCGAAGCGCTCGGCGCAGCGGTTGCCGCCGCGCTCAACGCTTAATCGGTGACGAAAGGCTGCGGATTCCAGCCTGGCGGCAGCGGCTCAGGCCGCTCAACCGCCAGGTGATGCCAGCGCAGATTTTCGACCCCGCGCGCAAAGAGCGCAGGCAGGCCGCCGGGATAGCGCTCCACGCCGAACGCCTCCCCGGTCGCGGGATCGAGCCGGTAGGCGTTATCCAGCCCCATGCCGGTGGGCGCGTCCGGATTGCACGGCGGCCGAATATCAAACTGCCCCTGCGCGCCATCGCGGCTGACCACCTGACGCAGCTGCACATCGGCGATCAGCACGTCGCGAATATCGCCCGGCTGCGCGGCGTGCAGGTTAATCGCCCCTTCCGCCACGCCGCTCGCCTGCGTGAACTGCAGCTGCTCAACCCGCCCCGGCCGCACCGCCGGATCGCGCGGACGCACCGACACAAACAGCGGATCCGCTTTGCCCCAGTGGCACGGTGGCGCGTAGTGGCAGACAAACGTCAGATGGCTGAACAGCAGACGCCGCATGGCACCGCCGTCGCGCGACAGAATGCCGATGCCGCGGTTGGAGTCAAACAGGGTGCAGTTGGTGACGGTGACATCCTCGATATCGTCAAAGGTTTCGGTGCCGATCTTAAAGGCGCAGCTGTAGGAGCGCAGCAGGCAGTTGCTGATGGTGATCTGCCGCGCGGGGCGGCGTAGCGCCTCGGGCTTCCAGGTGGTTTTGATGCAGATGGCGTCATCCGCCGCGCTAAAGTAGCTGTTGCTGACAAACACCGCCTCGCAGCTGTCGATGTCGAGCGCGTCGGTATTGGGCATCGTCATGGCGTTGTCGATGGTGAGGCGATCGATATGCACATGGCGGCAGCTGACCAGATGCACCGTCCACATCGGCGCCTGGACAATGGTGAATCCCTCCAGCGTCACCTGCTCGCACGCTTCGAACACGATGATGCGCGGCCGATCGGCGTGCGGCAGCCGGTAGCCCTGGGCGTCGCGCCCGGCGGCGAACCAGACCTCGCCGTCACCGTCGATCCTGCCTTTACCGCTGATGGTCAGATTACGCTGGCCAAGCGCGTAAAGCAGGACGTTATGCGACTTCTCAGCGCTGCTCAGGGTCCGAAAGCGTTGATAATCGGCGCGCTGCGGGCTGGCGAGCAGCACCGCACCCGCCTCCAGGTGCAGTTCAAAGTCGGAAGGCAAATTTAGGCAGCCGCTGCGATAGCGTCCGGCGGGCAGCGTCAGGCGACCGCCGCCTGCCGCGGCGATGCGATCGATGGCGCGTTGCAGCACCGTCGTATCCAGGGTTTCGCCGTCGGCGGCGGGATGAAAATCAGCAAGAGAAAGATGCATTGTGCGGTATCTCACATTTTACTTTACGGCCCCTTCGGTGACGCCGCTGATAAACTTGCGCTGGAAAATCAGGAACACCACCACCAGCGGCAGGATCACAATCATCGCCCCCGCCATCAGCACCGGAATATCGATGGTGTTTTTGTTCTGAAAGAACATCATGCCGATCGGCAGCGTGCGCAGCTCATCTTTGTTAACCAGAATCAGCGGGATCAGGAATTCGTTCCAGGTCCAGATAAACAGCAGCAGTCCCAGCGTCGACAGGGTTGGCCAGATAGCGGGCACCAGAATGCCCCAGAGAATTTTGATCCGCGACGCGCCATCCATTACCGCCGCCTCTACCAGCTCTTTCGGCACCTGCTGGAAGGCGCTGGCGATCATCAGGGTGGTAAAGGGTAGCGACAGGGCGATCTGAGGCAGGATCAGTGCCAGCCAGGTGTTGGTCAGCCCCATCCAGCGCAGCTCATGGTAAAGCGGAATAATAAAGGCCTCGCTCGGCAGCACCATCCCCAGCGCCAGCATCGCTGCTATCGCCTTTTTGCCGGGGATCCTCAGCCAGGCAAAGCCAAACCCGGCCAGAATACCCAGCAGCACGCTGCACAGCACTACCGGGATCACCACCAGCACCGAGTTAAGAAAATAGACGTTGAAGTGGCCCTGCTGCCAGGCGGTCAGGTAATTTTTGAAGTTCAGCGAGGCGGGCAGCGTAAACACCCCCTGAAACAGCTCCATCTGGGTTTTGAATGAGGTCATCAGCGCCATCAGAAACGGCAGAATGGTCATCAGCGCCACTATCCAGATCAGCGCGCGTGAAATCACCGGCGTGCTTCGCATCAGTAACGCTCCTTTAAGGCGAGATGGATCAGGTAGTTAATCCCCAGCACAATCAGCATGCTGAATACCGCCACCGACGAGGCGTAGCCGAAATAGTGCAGGTCAAAGCCCTGCTTATACATAAAGATATTGGTGACCATGGTCGAGGTGCCAGGCCCGCCCTGGGTCATCACGTAAATCAGGTCAAAGGCTTTCAGGCTGGCGATCACCGTCAGCAGCAGAGCGATACGCAGCTCAGGCCGCAGCCCCGGCAGCGTAATGCGCATAAACTTCTGGCGGCGCGAGGAGCCATCAAGATCGGCCGCCTCCAGCAGCGAGGGATCCATACGCTGCAGCCCCGCCATAAACAGCACCAGGCAGAAGCCAAAGAAGTACCAGGTTGCTACCAGCCCTACGGCGGGTAGCGCCCAGGTAAAATCGCCGAGCCACGACATCGCCAGCTGCGGCAGCCCAATGGCGCGCAGCAGCTGATCGATCGGCCCAAACGCCGGGTTATAGAGCCAGCGCCACACCACGCCCAGCACCGCCATCGGCATAATATAGGGCAGGAAAAAGAGGATACGCAGCACGCTGCGTTCGCCGTTGCTGCGGGTGTCATACAAAAAGCTGCACAGCAGTAGCCCCACGCCGATGGGCAGCAGCGTATAAAACAGCATCAGAATGGCGTTATTGCCCAGCGCTATCCAGAACACCGGATCGCTGAACATGCGCAGATAGTTGCTGACGCCGCTGAAGACCGGCAGCGAGGTGCCATCCCATTCGGTAAAGCTGATGCCCAGCGAGGCCAGCAGCGGCAACAGCAGAAAGACCGTATAGACCAGCACCGCAGGCAGAACATAGAGAAAATTACGCCAACCGCTTAGATTCAACATAACCGTACTCGTGGCTCAGAACGCTCAGGCCCGGCAGCACGCCGGGCCACCGGCTTAGTGCTTCAGGGTTTTCAGGTAGCGCTGATAGTTGTTGTCGAAGTTAGCCACCATCTGATCGGCCGTCTGACGGCCCGCCAGCAGCAGCTGGACGTTCTGATTCAGCTCGGCGTTCATGGTGGGGGTCGCCCAGTCCACGTAGTGCCCTAAACCGTCATAGTCGTTAAGCGTCAGCCAGACCTGATAGGCTTCCGCCAGCAGCGGGTTATCAGCGGGCATTTTGGCAGCTTTACTGGTGCTCGCCGGCAGGAAGCCGACCTTCAGCCAGCGGTTGGCCATCGCATCGGAGACCATATAGTTGATAAACTTCGCCGCCGCGTCCTGCTCCGCTTTGCTCTTCGCGGTGCTGGTCACGGAGAAGGCGAGATCGGTGCCGCCGACCATCAGCGGCTGCTTCACGCCCTCGCCTGCCGGCATCGCCGCGAAGTGGATATCTTTATTATCTTTAAACTGGCCCAGATACCAGGTGCCGCTGACCAGAAAAGCCGCCTGGCCGTTCTGGAACAGCGTCGCGGCGTCATCATGGCCGATCCCCTGGAAGCCGGGGAAGAAATAGCCTTTATCGGTCCAGCTCTTCATCATGGTGGCGGCGTTGACCAGCTTGCTCTCTTTGAAGGTGCCGCCCACATCGTAAATCAGATCGTCCAGCGCCTTGCGGTCGCGGCTCTCAATCTGCGCCTGCCACAGGGTGCTGAGCAGCTGCTGCCCCATATTGCCATCCAGCAGGCCCAGCATCATCGGCGCGGTGCCCTGCTGCTTCAGCTTCGCCATTGCGCTTTCAAGCTCCGCCAGCGTTTTCGGCGGCGCGATACCCGCCTTATCCAGCAGCGCTTTGTTGTAGTAAAGCCCGACCATCTCGCCGAGGCTGGCGATACCGTAAAGTTTGCCGCTGCCGAACTCCCCGCTGTCGGACCAGCGGTTACGCTTCAGAATCGAGTCGGGGAAGCGGGTGGTCCAGCCGTTGCTGGCGGCGTAGCCGTCGAGCGGCAGCAGCAGTTTATCTTTCACCAGCGAGCCCATATCGCCGCCGCCCTGATTCACCTGGGCGATCTGCGGCCCGTCACCGGCCGTCAGCGCCAGCTTGAGCGGGATGCGCGTATCTTCAAAGGAGTGAACCGAGCGGTTAATCACGATGCCGGGGTTCTGCTGGGCAAATTCTTTAATCCCTTCGTCAACTGCCGCCGTCTGCTGCGGATAGTTGTAGATATCCCACTCATTGAGGGTCACGGCGGCGTGGGCGGCATGCGTAACGCTGCCCGCCAGCAAGCCCGCCGCCAGCAGCCGACCCAGATTGCGAATTCGGAACAAACGAACGGAGGAAACAGCCATTATGCTTACCTTCTTCAGACCAGGATCGGCATCCCTTCATCTCACCGTCTGCCATCCCGCAGACTGAAGCCGCACAGCAACGCACCTCCTCATACTTACTTTAATAAAAAAATAAAGTCAAACGGCCCGCGGCGCGAATTGCAACGCTGTGAGCGCGCGCAAATAAACAGCAGTCAGGCGGCAAAAGCAGCAGGCTACGCGGCCCACTGCGCCCTTTACCCTGACGGCATAGCGCCAGCCAGGCTTTGCGCAGCAGAATAATCCAGAAGGATAATCGCAAAATAACGCCCTGATAAAACATATGAAAATCCTATAACGCTCACACTTTTCGCTTTTCGCCGGGCGCAATTCGCCCGCCAAAGGCCGCAGTTTGGGCGTGTTGGCGATCACAGATGCGCATCAGAATGTGGGTAAAGGTTGCTGAACGAGCTGGGTTAGTGCGATAAGGTAATTATTCTATCTTGAAAACTAAGTCCGCTTTCATTAACGTAACTTTTCAGCTGCGGCACTGGGCAATCCTTAACCTGTTCACTCACGAGAATTGATCATGGCGAATCAAGGTGTCATTCGTCCGGCCACCCCGGCGGACTATCCGGCGCTCTACCGCATCTGCCTGGAAACAGCGGATGCCGGCGGCGACGCCAGCGCGCTCTACTCCGATCCCGACTACCCCGGCCAGCGTTTTGCCGTGCCCTATGCCCGCTTCGCGCCGGACTTCGCCTTTGTGCTGGAGCGGGCGGGTGAGGTGCAGGGCTATGTGGTGGCCGCGCCTGATACGCGCGCCTTTGAGGCGCAGCTGCAGGCAGAATGGTGGCCGCAGCTACAGGAAAAATATCGTCAGCGCAGCGCCAGCGCCCCGCTCGACAGCAAAGTGCTCGACGCCATCCGTCACCCCGACCAGGCGGCTGAGACGCTGGTGGCGCAGTGGCCTGCCCATCTGCACATCAATCTGCTGCCTGCGGCGCAGAAAGGCGGCTGGGGCCGCAAAATGATTGAGCATGAACTGGCAGCGCTGCGGGCAGCAGGGGTCAGCGGCGTTCATCTGGGCGTCAGCCTGCAGAACGAGCAGGTCTGCGCCTTCTATCAGCGCATGGGGTTTACCCCGATTATGCGCAGCAATGCCATCTACATGGGCCAGTTACTCTGAGTGAGGTAGCCGATGACCAGCCTGCGCCTGCAGAATGTGAAGAAGTCTTACGACAACGTTAATGTGATCCATGGCATCGACCTGACGATTAACAGCGGCGAATTTGTGGTGTTTGTCGGGCCTTCCGGCTGCGGTAAATCGACGCTGCTGCGCATGATTGCCGGGCTGGAAGAGATCAGCAGCGGCCAGCTGCTGATTGAGGAGCAGGATATGACGCGCCAGCCCGCCACCGAGCGCGGCATCGCCATGGTGTTTCAGTCCTATGCGCTCTACCCCAATATGACGGTGCGCGGCAACCTGGCCTATCCGCTGGAGGTGATGAAAAAATCCAAAGCGGAAATCAGCCAGGCGATTGAGCAGACGGCGGCGCGCCTGCACCTCACCGAGCTGCTTGACCGTCTGCCGCGCGCCCTGTCCGGCGGCCAGCGGCAGCGCGTGGCGATTGGCCGCGCCATCATTCGTCATCCACGCATTTTCCTGTTTGATGAGCCGCTCTCCAACCTTGATGCGGAGCTGCGCCTGCAGATGCGCATTGAGATCGCCCGACTGCATGCCTCCCTCGGCAATACCATGATCTACGTTACCCACGATCAGCTGGAGGCGATGACGCTGGCGGACCGGATCGTGGTGCTGCGCCAGGGACGCATCGAGCAGGCAGGCGCGCCGCTGACCCTCTATCACGATCCCGATAACCTGTTTGTCGCCGGTTTTATCGGGTCGCCAAAGATGAACTTTCTGCAGGCGCAGATTGCCGCGGCTGGCGAGGGTGAAGTGCAACTGCGCGTGCCGGCGCTGAAGATTGAGAACCTGGTGCTGAAAATCGCCGCGCCCTGCCGCGAGGGAGATCAGGTCACGCTGGGCATTCGTCCCGAGCATTTCCAGCCTGCCGCGCAGACGCCTGAGGCACAGCGCTTTACCGGCGAGCTGGCTTATGGCGAGATGCTGGGCCACACCAACTATCTTTACCTGGATATTGGCCGTGAGCAGATGCTGGTGGTGGAGGAGCGGGAGGCGATTGCGCGCGATCTGGGTAGTCAGGTTGCACTGGGCATTTCCGCCGCGCACTGCCTGCTGTTTGATGCGCAGGGCATGCGCCTGCGCTAGAGGTAAGTATAGAGATTAACGGGCGCGCGTCGCCCGTTTTTACTGGCGGTGCGTCTCAGGCGACCGGCTCTTCATCAGCCTGCGCGGCCAGCAGATCAAGCAGACGATTAACGGCAAAACCCGCTGCGCCCAGCGCCCACATCCGGTTGGATTCGGTCAGAAACTGCAGCGGCGTCATATGCGGCGTCAGCTTCAGGCGGTATGCCTGGAAGCTCTGGGTAATGTTATCGAGCAAAATGCGCGACGCCATATGCGGCTCCATCGCCAGATAAACCACATCCGGGTCATACGCCACCGACAGGTTCGCCAGCGAAATGCCCAGTTCGCGCCCCGCCTCTTCCAGCGCGGCCAGCACCTCTGGCGTAGGACGCTGATCGAGGGCCTGTAGGGTAACGCCCTCAATATTCTCCTGTGCGGCAACCCGCTGCAGAATGGCGCGCGAGGAGGCAACATCCTCCAGCAGCCGCAGCGAGCCATCGCCGACCAGTCCATTGCCAATCTCGCCCGCTTTGCCGTGGCGTCCCCGGTAGAGCTGGCGATTAAGAATGATGCCGGCCCCGATGCCCTTGCCGTAGGTGGCGATAACCGCTGACTGCGCGGTGCCGAGCTGGCCAAACACCAGCGCAGCCATCGCCATCGCATTGGCGTCGTTCTCAATAAAAACCGGCAGCGAGAAGCGCTCCTCCAGCAGGCTGGCGATGGGCACGTTATCCCAGTCGAGAACTTTCGAGCGGATACAGTAGCCATTCTCGGCGTCCACCAGCCCCGACAGCGCCAGCCCGATAGCGCCGACGCGCCTCTCCTCAACGCCGCGCAGGAATTTCGCCAGCGCGTCGCCGAGCTGGCGCGGCGTCAGCGTGCCCGACGGCATTTGCTGTTCGCCCAGCAGGTTGCCGCTGAGATCGGTCATGACGATCAGGTTACGCTCAGCGTTAAGCTGGATGCCAATTACGCTGGCGCGGTCGGGATTAAGCCCCAGCAGCGTTTTAGGCCGCCCCATTGAGACGCGACGCAGCCCCAGCTCCTGGACAATCTCTTGCGCCAGCAGGCGATTGGTCGCTTGCGAAACCGTCGACATGCTGAGTCCGCTGCGAACTTTCAAATCGGACTGACTAATGGGCGCGTTTTCAACAATCAACCGCAGAATGCGCGCGGTTACGTTGGGAGCGGTCATAAATTCCTCAATTAATAGCCCTGACGCGATCGGCTCTGGCCGAGAAAGCGGGATGCGCACCGGCAAGCTTCAGCGCCCCGCTTAACGCATCGCCCTGCGGCGTCGCCAGAGAGGCCTGAATATCCGCTGCCAGCCAGCGATGAACTGGCGCGGCCAGACCGCCCATCAGCGCCACGCGCCCGCTGCTTAACGCCATCAGGCGACGCACCATCAGGCCGATATCGGCGGCGGTCTGCGACAGCAGATGCTGCGCGTGACCATCGCCAGCGTCGGCGGCGGCGAAAACCTGCGGCACGACGCGCGCCCAGTCAGCGGGCACGGCCGTGCGGGTCCAGAGCAGCATGCTCTCCGGGCTATGGTCGAATTGCGCCATCAGCTGATGGGTAAAATCGCTGGGTTCAACCACGGCTTCGTGAGCCAGCAGCGCCAGCCGCAGCGCGCGCCGCCCCAGCTCTGCGCCCGACCCCTGGTCGGAGAGAGCAAATCCCCAGCCCCCCAGCAGCGTAAAACGCGTGCCGTCCCAGGCGGCGCCCTGGCTGCCGGTGCCGGTGATAAATACCGCGCCAGGCTCTCCACCGTGCGCGCCTGCGCAGGCGATCTCAACATCGCTGACCACCCGTAACGCCGCGCAGGCGGGTTGCCAGCCGGCCAGCCGTGCCTGTACTGAGGCAACGTTGGCACCGGCCAGTCCGGCGACCAGCGACGTTTCCCCCAGCGCCTGCGGCGTCAGCCCGGCCTGTAAAAATACCTTATCGATCAGTGCGCCAACGCGAATCAGCGCCGCATCATAGTCAGACCAGACGTTGGCTGGTCCGCCAGTCGCTTCGGCCAGAACGTTACCGTGTAGGTCGGTTAACCGCGCGCGACACTGGGTGCCGCCGCCATCAATGCCAAGGAGATAGTGTGCCTGCACGCGCTTCCTCCCGCCCCCGCTGCTTAAGAGATATCGCCATAATGAGCGAACGATAGGGTAAAAAAACTTAAATCGCAATAACAAATAAATATGGCAAAAACGCTGTGTAATTTTATCTTTATTTAACATATGGATAATAAAAACATGCTCACATTATCCGCAGCGCGATATTGACATTAGTTTTTCTGTCGTAATAAGTTGGCTAACACATAATCACCAGCCGCGCCTGGCAGCGAGCGGGCTCTGCACCATCCGGTTTCAGGATCAGGGGTTTACCATGAAAGTAGGCATCATCGGTCTCGGCTTTCGTCTGTCCCACATTATCAAAGAGTTCAACAAGGCTGACGACGACTTCTCCGTCGTTGGCTATTACGACCCGACACCCGCCGGGTTGCCCAACCTGCACAGTTTCGGCATTGAACCCGGCCAGGCGTTCGACTCGATTGATGCGTTACTGCAGCACGGCGGAATGGATCTGGTGCTGGTGGGCTCGCCTAACTTCCTTCACCTTGAACATGTCGGCCAGGCGCTGGCGGCGGGCTATACCGTCTTTACGGAAAAACCGGTCGTTATCAATGAAGAGCAAACCATGGAGATGGCGAAGCTGGTGCGCCAGTATGGCGAGGCGCGCATTCTGGTCGGCCTGGTGCTGCGCTATTCACCGCTTTATCACGACCTGCTGGCCGCGCGCGACGCCGGCCAGCTCGGCGAGATAACCTCTATAGAAGCGACAGAACATATCAAGCCGTACCACGGTGCTTTCTTTCAGCGCGACTGGCGGCGGCTGGAAAAATATGCCGGTCCCTACATTCTGGAAAAGTGCTGTCACGATATCGATCTTTATCAGGGGCTTGTGCAGCAGCGCCCGGCGCGGGTAGCCAGCTTTGGCGGACGTAAATCCTTTACCCCCGATCATGCGCCGCAGGGCGCCGTGACCCCAGACTCTGAGGTCTACCACATCAAACCCAGCGGCTGGTCCAGCACCGATGCGGTGTTTGACAGCGATGCCGACATCGTCGACTACCAGACCGCCCTGATTGAATATGCGGGCGGAGCCACCCTCGCCTTTCATGCCAATCTCAACGTGCCTGATGA
Source organism: Pantoea sp. ACRSC (assembly GCF_022346785.1). Classification (NCBI taxonomy): domain Bacteria; kingdom Pseudomonadati; phylum Pseudomonadota; class Gammaproteobacteria; order Enterobacterales; family Erwiniaceae; genus Pantoea; species Pantoea sp. ACRSC. The sequence continues at coordinate 103,030 of NZ_JAKRNN010000002.1, read as the reverse complement.
GTTTCGTCGTTTCTGCGTGATGGGCACCGCCGGCATGGCGGAAGGCGATTTCGTGCGCAACTACTTCCGCGTACACAATGCGCGCAGCGGCGAGAAAGAGGTTGAAACCGCCTACAGCGGCAACGCCTACGATGGCCATTACGGCGCGGACGCGCTGATGGCGGAAGAGATAGTGAAACACATTAAACAGGGAACGCCGCTGAAAGTTTCAGTGGTGGACGCGCTGGAAGCGGGCCTCACCGCAATAAAAATCGATGAGGCACGCAAAACCCGCAGCGTGGTGGATATGCGCGAAAGCTGGCAACACTTTGACGCCAACCTGGGAAAAACAGGGGCCTGACGGCCTCTCCTGCGGCGCGCCGTCCCCCGTCGCGCTTCAGGCTGTGATTAGCGGTATGACTGGCAGCTCACTGTAACCGGCCTCACGGCCGGTTTTTTATGCCGGGCCGTTTTCGTTCTCCAGCTTCTGCCGCTTACGTAAATGCGGAAACAGCGCCATCCATAGTCCGACCACCACCAGCGTGCCGATGCCGCCAATCGCCGCGGCGGGCACTGCGCCGAACCAGGCGGCCAGCATCCCCGACTCGAACTCTCCGAGCTGATTCGAGGTATTGATAAAAATGGCATTAACCGCGTTAACGCGGCCGCGCATATCATCCGGGGTATCGAGCTGTACCAGCGCGCCGCGGATTACCATGCTTACCATATCGAATCCGCCGAGCGCGGCCAGCGCCAGCAGCGACAGCCAGAGCTGGGTCGACAGCGCGAACACCAGCGTCGCGACGCCGAACCCCGCCACCGAGCCGAACATAATCATACCGACATGCTTTTCCAGCTTGTTGCGGCTGAGCCATAGCCCCACCAGCAGCGCACCTACCGACGGCGCACCGCGCAGCAGGCCGAGCCCCCAGGGACCGGTATGCAGAATATCCTGGGCGAAAATCGGCAGCAGCGCCGTTGCGCCGCCGAGCAGCACGGCGAAAAGATCGAGCGAGATAACGCCGAGCACATCTTTGCGATCGCGGATAAAGCGCACCCCGGCAAAGAGATTGGGCAGATTCATCGGCAGACGCGGCTGCGGCGGGCGCTCGTAGCGCAAGCGCGCCACCAGCAAAAGCGACAGCAGATAAAAAGCGGCGGAGACGCCATAGACGACGTCCGGGCCAGCGACATAGAGCAGACCGCCCAGCGTTGGACCGACAATAACCGCCGCCTGGCTGCCGACCGAGGTCGAGGCCATGGCGCGCGCAAGAATGGCGGGCGGCACCAGCGAAGGCAGCATTGAAGTAATAGCGGGCCACTCCAGCGCTTTCGCCACCGAAATAAGAAACACCAGTCCCCAGATCTCAACTTTGCCGGCCCAGTTGAACAGGGTTAAAAGCAGCAGCGCCACCAGCGCGACGCACTCGATCAGCTGGCCCAGCAGAACGATGCGGCGACGGTCGAGCTGATCGGCGAGATGACCGGCGGGCAGCGCCAGCAGCACCGACGGCAAAAACTGCATTAGCCCGATAATGCCCAGCGCCATCGCGCTGTTGGTCAGGGCATAGATCTGCCAGCTAATAGCGACGGAAAACATCTGAAATCCAAACGATGAGCAGGTGCGCGCCAGCCAGAACGCAACAAACGCCCGATGCTTTAACAGCGATTCATCCGCTGTCTGTTCCACAGAATTCATAATTTATCCCGTTAATCAGTCTGCCGGTTCACGTCATAGCGCGAACCTCTCTTTTTAATCTGCGCAGGCGAACGCGCAGCACAGCGTGCTTGATTTCTCCTCGCCTGGCAATGTCGGGATGTGCTTTAGCCTGTCGCTAAAATGCGGCGCAGAGCGGCAGCTTTATTATTGACTATTATCAGACTATTTATTTCCAGAAAGACAAAATTAGGTCCATTAAATTATTAAGTATTCTTTGTGATGCACGTTATTAGCCGCGCAATAAGGCGCATAAAAAGGATGACGACTTTAATATTTCCGTTTTATATTGAGTCCAGCAGTAACCTGAGCGTTACCTTGAGAAACACTTATAACTTTGTCCGACTTTTTCTTTTAACCAGAGATGCATGGAAAATAGCTTGTACAATCCAGATGTTACTGAAAATATTCTCGGCCCTGCAGGCACCCTGCTGGGTTTTTGTTATTCAAAACCTTACTTACTGGATGATGCAGAGGAAATCAATAATAATGGCGATATAGTTACATGGAAAAATCAATGTCCACATGAAGCGGCATTAATGATTATTCCCGTTGCCCTGAAGCAGCTTAAACAAATCATTGCCGCACCGGATCAATATTTTTGCTGGCAACATCCGCGCGTTCGCCTGGCCATTAACTATGAGGCGTTAAAAGCGTGCCGCCTCGCTTTGCCTGAAATAACAAATGTTTTTCAGTTCTGGTTGCTCGACTTCGCGCCGCCCGGCGCAGACTGGCGACTGATTGACTCTTTTCCCTTTTCCGGCATCGTGTTAAGCGAAGATTTCTTTAACACTAATTATCAAAAATTCACCTTCCCCTTTTTATTATCTTCATTTGCTGAAAGAGAAATTAAGGTTATTGTCCGCAGCCCCCAGCCTGTCCCGCCCGACGAGGTGATGAAGACGCTAAATATATCGGGATGGCAGCAGCAACGACGCGCAGGCAGCCTTATCTGCTGACGCACCGAGGAAAAACCCAAACGCTGGCGTTGTGAGCGAACCCTGAGCGCCATAACGCAGCGTTAACCTCATAAAATGTTGTAGTAATCGCGCCGTTAAGCGTAAAGCGCCAAAAAAATCAAACCTCTTAACGTTTTTACTATAAAATTTAACTCACACGGATCAAGATGCTCACGGGAAGAGCAGCATTGAACACCTGCTTTCTTACGTACTTTATATAACGTGAAAACAGCGTAATTCGTTGTTTTCTGTGTTTTTATGGCAACAAACGAGGTCGACATTATGGGGAAAAGTTCCTCATCTTTTGGCGTAATTCGTTTCCTGACGGTGCTGTTCGCATTCCTGACGGGCGCGTTTATGCTGATTGGCGGTGGTTGGTTAGCCGCTATCGGAGGTTCCTGGTATTACGTTATCGGCGGTGTGGTTATGCTTATCACCGCTTATCTGCTGTCACGTCGCAAAAGCACCGCGCTGGTTCTCTATGCGCTGCTGCTGATCGGCACCCTGATCTGGGGCGTGTGGGAAGTCGGCACCGACTTCTGGGCCCTGGCGCCGCGCACCGACGTGCTGGTAATTTTTGGCGTCTGGCTGATCCTGCCTTTTGTTTACCGTAGCGTAAACGCTGGCAGCAAAGCCGCGCTGGGCAGCATGGCTGTCGCGCTGATCGCCAGCGCACTGGTGCTGGCGTATGCGGTATTTAACGATCCGCAAACGGTCAACGGCAAACTGCCGGAGACCGCGCAGAACGCCACGCCGGCGCAGCCGCTGAGCAATATCGACGATGCCGACTGGCCCGCCTATGCGCGCGACCAGCAGGGTACGCGTTTCTCGCCGCTGAAACAGATCAACGAAGGAAACGTGAAGAACCTGCAGGTTGCCTGGCAGTTCCAGACCGGCGATCTGAAGACCCCTAACGATCCGGGCGAAATTACCGACGAAGTGACGCCGATTAAAGTCCGCGACACCCTCTACCTCTGCTCGCCGCACCAGATTCTGTTCGCGCTCGACGCGACCACCGGCAAGCAGAAGTGGAAATTCGATCCGGGTATGAAACCGAATCCGACCTTCCAGCATATGACCTGCCGTGGCGTCTCTTACCACGAAGTGCCTGCGGCGGCCGATGCTGCTAACAGCCAGCCTGCGCTCTGCTCGCGCCGTATTTACCTGCCGGTAAACGACGGTCGTCTGTTCGCGCTGGATGCGGAAACTGGCGCACGCTGCCCTGCCTTCGGCAACAACGGCGAGCTGGATCTGCAGCACAAGCAGCCGGTAACCACGCCGGGTCAGTATGAGCCGACGTCACCGCCGGTTATCACCGATACCACCATCGTTATGGCGGGCGCGGTAACGGATAACTACTCGACTCGCGAGCCTTCTGGTGTGATTCGCGGCTTCGACGTTAACACTGGCAAACTGCTGTGGGCCTTCGATCCGGGCGCGAAAGATCCTAACGCGATTCCGGCTGACGAACACACCTACACCATGAACTCGCCTAACTCCTGGGCACCGGCGGTTTATGATCCGAAACTGGATATCGTTTACCTGCCGATGGGCGTCTCTACCCCGGATATCTGGGGCGGCAACCGTACCCCGGAGCAGGAGCGCTACGCGAGCAGCGTGCTGGCGCTGAACGCCACCACCGGTAAGCTGGTGTGGTCATATCAGACCGTGCATCACGACCTGTGGGACATGGACCTGCCGTCGCAGCCGACGCTGGCCGACATCACCGATAAAGATGGTAATACCGTTCCGGTGATCTACGCCCCGGCGAAAACCGGTAACATCTTTGTGCTGGATCGTCGTACCGGCAAGCCGGTAGTGCCTGCGCCGGAAACCCCGGTTCCGCAGGGCGCGGCCAAAGGCGATCACGTTTCGCCGACGCAGCCGTACTCCGAGCTGACCTTCCGTCCGAAGCAGAATCTGACGGACAAGGATATGTGGGGCGCGACCCTGTATGACCAGCTGGTGTGCCGCGTGATCTTTAAGCGTCTGCGCTATGAAGGTCCGTTCACCCCGCCGTCTGAGCAGGGCACCCTGGTGTTCCCGGGTAACCTGGGCATGTTCGAATGGGGCGGCATCGCGGTCGATCCGCATCGTCAGATCGCTATCGCTAACCCAATGGCCCTGCCGTTCGTCTCTAAACTGGTGCCGCGCGGTCCAGGCAACCCGATCGAGCCGCCTGAAGGCGCGAGCGGCGGTTCTGGCACCGAAACCGGTATCCAGCCGCAGTACGGCGTGCCGTACGGCGTTGAGCTGAACCCGTTCCTGTCGCCGTTTGGTCTGCCGTGTAAGCAGCCGGCCTGGGGCTACGTTTCTGCCGTCGACCTGAAAACCAATGAGGTGGTCTGGAAGAAACGTATCGGCACCACGCGCGACAGCGCACCGGTTCCGCTGCCGTTCAAGATGGGTATGCCAATGCTGGGCGGTCCGATCGCTACGGCTGGTAAAGTCTTCTTTATCGGCGCGACCGCAGACAACTATCTGCGTGCCTTCAGCACCGAAACGGGTGAGCTGCTGTGGCAGGCGCGTCTGCCGGCTGGCGGCCAGGCAACGCCGATGACCTATGAAGCGAATGGCAAGCAGTACGTTGTTATCGCGGCGGGCGGTCACGGCTCCTTCGGCACCAAACTGGGCGACTATGTGATCGCCTACGCGCTGCCTGACGAGAAATAAGCGCTCGTTAAGCAACGACGCAACGCTGATGCCGGTCACCTGTGACCGGCATTTTTTTTGGTCGCTTCAGGAGAATTTTTCCAGCAGCGCTTCGCGGATAGAAGGCTTCATGGTTAAGCCGCGCTCGAGGAAGGCCTGAAAAAAGCGCAACGCCTCTGCCTTGCTAATGATCCTGCGCTTAACGGCTTCTTCCAGAATGCCTCCATGCCGGGAAACCTTTATTCCTCTTTCCTGACAGGTTTTATAGACCGCGTTATCGGCAGACAAGCAGGTCGCCTGCTGCAGGCGCGCCTGGATAACACAGCTAATATCAGCATGCTTAAGCGCGCGCCTGCGCTCTTTTATCTCCTGCATTTCGGCGTAGTGTTCGGGTTCATAGTCGTTGGTGAAGGTGTAAGGCAACTGCAACTGCGCCAGCGTTTGCTGCACGTCCAGCTGGAATTTCACCTTAAGCTCTTCGCAGACATAGGGGTCGATCCATACGCCGTCGGGAAACAGCTGCCAAATCAGTGCTAAGCAGCCGCACTCATAGAAATCGGAAAGCACATTGGTATCAATTACGCATCTGGGGCATTGAAAAGGCATCCTCGCCAGCCTCCTGATCGGCGTACCATTTTTCCAGCAGCACGCTTAATTCCTTTCTGTTGAGCTCCAACAGATCCGACAGGAATGATTCAGACGCCGTTCCTGCCTCCCACGCTTTGCGCGACAGCACCAGCAGGCGCCCTTTATAGCTGAGCGGCTCCCTGATCGGGCTGGGTTCTTCTCTGTTCCAGCCTTTATGCTGCACGATCTCCCGCAGCCAGGCGGCATTTTTTGGCGATATCAGCCTGCATTTGCTCAGGCGTTCGACCATACAGGCAAAGGAGACGCGGTAGATGCTTTTCAGCCGCAGCACCGTCTCTTCATAGGCCCATCCACCGCCCTGCATAGAGAATTGCTTGCGCAGCGCGTGTTCAGGAATCAAAAAGCAGGCAGCAAAATGATTAGCGACCTTTTCCTCAGGGGAGACCGATTTGCCGCGCGTTTTATAGGTTTTTGCCGGGCCGGTATAGTCATCGCGATGAAAAATAATATGCGCGTACTCGTGACAGATGCTGAAAATCTGTCGCTCCACCGAGACGGAAGGATGATTGTTGACGTAGATCGCCGTGCCATATTTGTTGCTAAAGGCTGAAAAACCGGAAGCCAGCCCCTCTTCAGCCTGATGGCTAAACGGTATGACCCGGATATCAAACGACTCCAGCAGCGCCACAATATCGCCAACGCAGGTGGCGTCGCCGATGCCAAGACGACGACGCTCTTCTGCGGCTTTATCTTCGACCCTTAGCAGGTCCTTTTCTCTGGCAGTAAAAATCGGGAGAGAGCTGGGGAGATCTTCCGGCTGCCTGGCGTCTGCGGCCTCTTCAATGGCGTAGATATTTTTTAACTTGCCGATCAGCGCGCTGCGCAGCTCGCTGTCCAGCATGGCGGGATTGTCCGCCCGCATGGCGAAGCGAAACGTGCCTTCATCGCTATCGTAAAAATAGCCGATCGGTTTGTTATAAAGCTTACAGAGTGCAATCAGCTGAGTAACGCTCGGCACGCCCTGCGCCTGCTCGAACTTACTGTAGGTTTGTCGAACCACGCCAATCGCATCGGCGACGGCGACGGCGCTTAAGCCCGCGTCTGCACGGGCTTCAAGCAATCTCTTCGCAATATATTCCTGAATATTCATAAGTTACTCCCGGTTAACACTATCGGGAACTGTTCAAGCTTCCATGTTAATTATGGCATACAGTATCAGCTCACCTGTTTTCAGGATAATGATTAAAATTAATGATCGCGGCTTTTCCTCCAGTTCACTGCCCCACACAACAACAGCACCGCCGCCGTCAGCAAAAACACCGGCCGCATACCGAAGGCGCCACCGATAAAGCCACCGAACAGCGGGCCGCTCACCTGACCGATATATTGCGCAGACGTCGAGTAGCCCAGCATGCGTCCGACCTGCCCTTCCGGCACGCTATGGCGAATTATCGCCGTAATACAGGGCAGCAGCCCGCCGAGGGCCATCCCCATCAGGAAGCGCAGCGCCACCAGCTGCCACGCGGCGGTAATAAACGCCTGCGGGATCAGCAGCGCCGCGCAGGCCAGCAGACCGGCGATCAGCACGCGCCAGTGGCCGATGCGGTCAGCCAGCTTGCCCAGCCGCGGCGCGGAGAGAATGCTGCCCAGCGCGGCGGCGGCCATCACCAGCCCGGCGGTAACGGTAATGGCGCGATCGCCGGTAACGAACTGCCCAATATAGAGCGTGATAATTGGCTCAATCGACATATTGGCGAAAATCAGCAGCATGCCCGACAGCCACATCAGCTTTACCACGCCGCTGACGGCGCCGGAGGCGCTGTCGGCGGCGCGCGTTGCCGCAGGCGGACGCGGCTGCTCTTTAAGCAAAAAGGTGGTCGCCAGAAAGGCGAGGAAAATTACGCCGCCGGTCAGCCAGAAGGTATGGCGAATGCCGATCAGCGGCGGCAGCACGCCGCCCAGCAGCGGACCGACAACGTTGCCCGCCATAATGCCGGAAGAGAGCACGCCCAGCGCCCAGCCGGTCTGCGCCTTCGGCGTCTGCGACGCCACCAGAATGGTAGAGCCGGAGGCGTAGCCGCCGAGCAGCCCCGCCAGCAGCCGCAGCGCCACCAGCTGCCAGGGCGCGGTCGCCATGCCAATCAGCGCCATCGCCACCGCCATGCCGAGGCTGGCGCGGATCAGCATCAGCTTGCGGCCATAGCGATCCGCCAGCCTGCCCCAGAGCGGCGCGGTCAGTGCGGCGCTGAAAAAGGTTGCGCCGTAGGCCAGCCCGGACCAGCGCGCGATGGCCGCCGGTTCCGTTACGCCGAGCTGCCGCACATAGAGCGGCAGAAAAGGCAGCAGCAGCGTCATTGCGACAATCGTGCTGAACGAGCCCAGCACGCATACCCATAAGTTTCGTTTCCAGATTTGCGCGTCTGGCGCGGCGATCGCTTCCATCAGGCCTCCTTTTTGACTGGCTTTTAGGCTAGCGTCGTTGTCGTGGGAACAACAGTAGCGGCGCGATAATTACTCAGCGCCGCCCGCTGTTGCTGGAGAGCAACAATCAGCCGCTCAGCGCGGCGACCAGCGCGTCGCACAGCAGGCTGACCGGCGCGGCAGGCTGCGCCTCCTTCAGCAGCAGATAGCTTTGCAGGCGATCCATCTGCCACTCCGCCAGCAGCTGAACAATTTCGCTGCGCGCCAGCGACGCCTGCGCCATATAGGAAGGCAAATAGGCGATGCCGCTGCCCGCCTGGGCGGCGTTAAGCAGCGCCATGCTGTTGTTGGCGCGAAAGCGGCTGCGCACGTCGACCGCCAGCCGCTGCTTATCGCGGCGAAATGGCAGCGCGGCGGTATGCGCCGGCCCGTGAAACATCAGCAGGTCGTGGCGCGGCAGCATATCGGGATGGGTAACAGGCGGGCGCTGCGCCAGATAGGCCGGTGCAGCATAGAGTCCCCACTCAATATCGCCTAACAGCCGGACGTGCGCGCCCTGCGGCGCGCGGGCGCGGATCGCCACGGCGATATCGACCTGTTCCTCCAGCCGATCGCTGCCGCGATCGGTCAGGTCGAGATCGACATTGATATGGATATGGCGACGCAAAAAGAGGTTGAGCACCGGCGCGACGCACTGGCAGCCGTAGGTGACCGGCGCCTGCAGCCGCACGTTGCCCGCGACGTTCTGATGCAGCTGCTGAACAAAGGCGTCGGCGCGCTGCATCTCCGCCAGCATGCGGGTACAGAAGGGATAGTAGGCCTGGCCCAGCTCGGTCAGCGCCATATTGCGCGTGGTGCGATACAGCAGCTTAAAGCCGAGCCGCACCTCAAGCCGGGCGATCTCCCGGCTGACGTGGGATTTAGAGAGGCCGAGCGCGCGCGCGGCCTCGCTGAAGCTTTTGCACTCTACCACCCGGGCGAACATCATCATCGCCGTTAAGTTTTCGCTGTTATCCATAATCGTCTTCGTCCGCCGCAAAAAAGCAGACTAAACAATTCAGCTATCCGTTACACCTGTTAGCTGGCCTCAGCTTGCCATCGCCAGCGGAAACAGCAGACGATCCGGCTCAACGCGGCGCTGACGGCGCAGCTGCCCCGGCGTGACGCGAAAATAGTTTTTAAAGGTTCGCGTGTAGGCCTGCTGGGTGTCGAAACCGTAGTTCATCGCCACCTGCAGAATCGCCTCGTTACTGTTCAGCAGCAGCAGCGCGGACTCCGTCAGGCGGCGCTGACGAATATATTCCGCCAGCGAAAAGCCGGTGTGCTGACGAAACAAACGCTGCAGATGCCAGCGGGAATAGCCTGAGCGGCGCGACACCTCATCCAGATGGAGATCCTGGCCTAAGTTATTTTCAATCCACTGCAGCAGACTACGAATAAATTCGCGCTGATTCATGAGTTCCTCCTGATACGGCATGATGTTCAGTGAACCCATTGTAACGGGGAAAATTTATCCCTTAATTAGCGAAAAATTAGCGCAGAATTAGCATCGCGCCGCCGTGCGGCGGCTTTAATTCTGTGCTAATAATCCCGGCGTAAACTGAGGCCAGTCACTGACGAGGCGATCTTCCATGCGCGTACTTTTGGTTGAAGATGATGAAATGATCGGCGCTAACCTGCAGCAGGCGCTCGAAGCCGCAGGCTGGTCGGTTGACTGGGCGCGCGACGGCGTCTTCGCCCATCACGCCTGGAATGAGGGCGACTATACCTGCGTGCTGCTCGATCTCGGCCTGCCGCGCGACGATGGCCTGCAGGTGCTGAAGCGCGCGCGCGGACGCGGCGATACCACGCCGGTGCTGATTTTAACGGCGCGCGACACGGTGGCGCAGCGCGTGCAGGGGCTCGACAGCGGCGCCGACGACTACCTTCTGAAACCGTTCGACCTGCAAGAGGTGCTGGCGCGCATGCGTGCAATCACCCGTCGTCGCCACGGCGCAGCGGACTCGCTGCTCGGCAGCGGCGACGTTCAGCTGGATATGATGACGCGCGAAGTGCTCTATAAGGGCCAGCGCGAGCAGCTTACCGCGCGCGAATATGCCCTGCTTTACGCCCTGCTGGAGCGTCCCGGCGCCATCCTGTCGCGCGAGCAGCTGGAGAACCGCATCTACGGCTGGGGCGAAGAGGTAACCAGCAACGCGGTGGACGTGCTGATCCACGGCATGCGCCGCAAGCTCGGCAACGACGCCATCCGCAACGTGCGCGGGCTTGGCTGGCGCGTGCCTGCGTTATGAAACCTTTTACTTTTATGCGCTCCCTGCGCAATAAGCTGCTGAGCACGCTGCTGCTTATCCATCTGCTGATGATCGGCGGCGTAACCTGGTATTTCTTTAGCTGCTACGGCGACATGATCGGCACCATGAAGGACGACCAGCTGTCGAAAATTGCCGACGCCTGGGCGACCAACAAAACGATCCCGGCGCTGATGCCGCTGATGCTGCACGCCGACAAAATGAAAAGCGCCTATGTCGTGCAGCTGTGGGACAGCAACGGCAGGCTGCGCGCCAGCTCCTGGCCGGAGCTGCATGCGCCGCTGCAGGCGCAAAAAGGCTGGCACGATATCGACGTTGGCGGCTGTGACGAGTGCGCCTGGCGTATCTACACCCGTCCCGGCGAGCCAGGCAGCGAAATTAAAACCATTCAGGTGATGCATAACCTCAGCCATATGCGTGCCGAGATGGTGAGGCGCGCGCTGGCGGCGATTATTCCCCTGATTTTGATGATGCCGCTCTCGCTGCTGGTTATCTGGCTGGTGGTGCGCAAAATCACCCGCGATCTGCGCGTCGCCTCGCGCGAGATCGCCGCGCAGGAGACGCTGCATCCCCATCTGGTGTCGCCCGAGGGGCTGCCGGACGAGATCCTGCCGCTGGTTGAGGCCTACAACTCACTGCTGAACAAGCTGCGCGCCGCCTGGTCGTCGCAGCGCCAGTTCCTGGAGGACGCGGCGCATGAGCTGCGCACGCCGGTCACCGCGGTGACGCTGCAGCTGGAGAACCTGCGCCAGCATATTCAGCCGGGCGAAGCGAGCCGCCAGTTCGATCAGCTGGAGGCGGGCGTAACGCGCACGCGACATCTGGTGACGCAGCTGCTGAATATCTCACGCCAGGAAGATAAAACCCTGGTCGCCTCGGTAGAGAATATTGAGCTGGAAGATCTGCTGAAAGAGAGCATCGAGCAGCTGATGGTGGTGGCCGACAAGCGCGGCATCGACATCGGCTTTAACGGCTCGACTCGCTATCGCCTGCAGGCGAGCCGCTCCGAGCTGCGCAGCCTGTTCGATAATCTGATCGGCAACGCCATGCTGCACACCCCGGAAGGCAGCCTGGTGGATGTCCTGCTGCATGAGGTCGGGGATCGCACGGTGGTCGATATCGTCGATAACGGCCCCGGCATGCCCGAGGCGTTTATCGATCGCGCCTTTGACCGCTTTACCCGTTCGCCGACGGTAAAGGCGCAGGGCAGCGGCCTGGGCCTGTCGATTGTGCGCAGCGTTGCGCAGAAACACCATATCCAGGTTTCCCTCTCCAACTGCCTCAATCCGCAGGGCGCCATCTGCGGGTTACAGGTTCGCGTCACCCTGCCCTGATTTTCACGTTCGCGCGCAATGCCGACAACGTAAACGGTTGCGGCGTTCCGTTCGCCACCGCTTAATTTCGTGATGAACTTCACAATTTCACGTAAATGCAATGCAACACATTTTGACAAACGTGAGCAAAATCTATTTTCTATCGCTCTGTAACGGTCAGGCTACGCAGGTCAAAAACCGGCTGTAAAAAACGGTTACATCTTCGCCGCCCCACTCTGGGATCGATTTTACTCTGGCTGCGTCCCCGCGCGGTCAAAAGCATGTGGTTAATGATAATGAAATTTAAAACCTTGATAGCAGGCGCCTTGCTGGCGACATCCCTGAGCAGCGGCGCGCAGGCCGCAGAAAGCGATCCGCAATACCTTTCCGACTGGTGGCATCAGAGCGTCAACGTGGTGGGCAGCTATCACACCCGCTTCGGACCGCAGTTCAATAACGATGTCTATCTGGAATATGAAGCCTTCGCGAAAAAGGACTGGTTCGATTTCTACGGCTATCTCGATCTGACCAATTTCTTCGGCATGGGTAACAGCAACGCCAACGGCATCTTTGACCACGGTTCGCCGATGTTCATGGAAATTGAGCCGCGTTTCTCAATCGATAAGCTGACCGGCACCAGCCTGGCCTTCGGCCCGTTCAAAGAGTGGTATTTCGCCAACAACTATATCTACGATATGGGCCGCAACAGCGATAACCGCCAGAACACCTGGTATATGGGTCTCGGCACCGACATCGACACACACAGCGACGTCGGCCTGTCGCTTAACGTCTACGCCAAATACCAGTGGGAAAACTACGGCGCGGCGAACGAGAACAGCTGGGATGGCTATCGCTTCAAGGTGAAATATATGGTGCCGATTACCACCCTGTGGGGCGGCAACCTGAGCTATATCGGCTTTACCAACTTTGACTGGGGTTCCGACCTGCGCGACAAATCAGACGCGTCGCGCACCAGCAACTCCATCGCCTCCAGCCATATTCTGTCGCTGGGTTACGACCACTGGCATATCTCCGCCGTGGCGCGTTACTTCCATAACGGCGGTCAGTGGGCGGATGGCCAGGAGCTGAACTTTGGTCGCGGACCTTTTGAAGTGAAATCTACCGGCTGGGGTTACTACCTGGTGGCGGGTTACAACTTCTGATAAAAGCGGGCGATCAATTATCTGCCCGCTTGAAAGTAGTGCCTGTCGCAGGAGAGCTGGCCCGATCGCAGAGATGCAAAAACGGCTATGCCAGCTCGACCTGCGCAAATACGCACCTCATCCCTGAGGTGCGCCCGTTACCGGGCTGACGCGATGCGTTATGGGAAAACGCTCACCGCGTAAACACACTACCTTAACCAGACTTACTGCTGCGGTTTCACCACATTGATGCGCCACGGAATGCCAAACTTATCGATAAACATGGCGAAGCCGTCTGACCAGAAGGTCTCCTGCCACGGCGTTGTGACTTTACCGCCCGCCGACAGCTTTTCAAACCAGGCTTTACCCTGATCCACATCGGTGGTCGACAGACTGACCGCATAGCCCGCATGTTCTGAAGCTGGCGGCTGATCGGTGTTGCCGTCGCTCAGCATCAGTTCACCCTGACCAATACGCAGATGAGCGTGCATGATTTTCTCCGGCGGCAGCGGCGGCGCAGACTGGTCGCCCACCTGTTCACCCTGATCCGGCATATCGCCAAAGGTCATTTTGTACAGCAGTTCGCCCTCGGTGGCGGCCAGGTAAAAATCGATCGCCTCTTCGCAGCGGCCATAGAGAAACAGATAAGGACTGACTTGCATCTTCACCTCCATTTGTCGGTTGGATTTCTTACAGCACCTTAACAGTGTAGACGATCGACCTAATACCCTGTTTTTACTGGCAATATCGCCGAAACAGCTGCGCCATATAGGCGCTCATCGGCGTCAGTGCGGTCTCTTTGCGCTGAATCAGGTAGAAGGTCGCTTTTGGCAGCGGCTCGTCCAGCTCCAGCGCCACCAGCTGGTGCCCCAGCACCGGATCGTTAATCACATCCACCGACAAAATGCTGACGAAATCGCTCTGCGCCACCAGACTGGTGCAGGCCATAAAGGTTTCGCAGGAGACCACGATTTTCGGCGCCATGCCGCGCTCGCCAAACAGATCGTGCAGCAGTCGGTAATAGCTGCCTTTCGGCGTCGGCATCGTCCAGTCGCACTGCTGCAACTCCGCCAGCGTGCGCGCCTTTTCCAGCGGGTGCCCTTTGCGCACCACCACCTTGTAGTCGCGCTGCATCATTTTCTCGAAGCTCAGCTCCTGATCGAGATGGCTCTGGTCGTAGGTGTTGATGGTGAAATCGAGTTCGCCCTGGCGCAGCTCCGGGATCATCGACACCAGCTGCCCCTCAACAATACGCACCTTTACCTGCGGATATTCGCGGTGAAACTGGGTGATAACCTGCGGCATGATGGTGCGCGCCACGCTGCCGCCCACCCCGATATTCACCCGTCCGCCTGCCAGCCCCAGCCGCTGCTGAATATCCTCCTGCGCCACACGTAATTCTTCCAGCACCAGACTCGCATGGCGAAAAAAGTTATCACCTACGTCGGTTAACACCACACCCTGCTGGCGGCGAATAAAGAGTTTTGCGCCTAAAACCTGCTCAAGTTCCTGAATCGCTTTGGTCAGCGCTGGCTGGGAAAGCCCGGAAAGACGGCCTGCGGCGCGGATACTGCCCTGGCGCGCCACCTCTACAAAGGCGCGCAGCTGATGCAATTTAAGCTGTGACGGCATGATAACCACGGTTTATCAGGAGAAAGTTATTCGCATCTTATGCGGTCCGCGCGCCTTGTGTAAATTCGACGCTGTGCATAAAAAACCATCAATAAGGATTTCCTATGACAACCCTCTCCGAGCAGGTCCAAGCGCTGGCACCGCAGATGCAAAGCTGGCGCCGCGATCTCCATCAGTACGCCGAATCTGGCTGGCTGGAATTTCGCACCGCGACGCGGGTGGCCGACGCGCTACACAGGCTGGGCTATCAGCTGCAGCTGGGCCGCGAGGTGATTAACGCCGAGGCGCGCATGGGGCTGCCCGACGCCGAAATCATCAAACAGCAGGAGGCGCGCGCGCTGCAGCAGGGTGCGCTGCCCCAGTGGCTGCCCGCGTTCTCCGGCGGCTTTTGCGGCATCGTCGCCACGCTCGAGACTGGCCGACCCGGCCCGGTCATGGGGTTCCGCGTCGATATGGACGCGCTCGATCTTAATGAGAGCCAGGCGGCCGATCACCTGCCGCAGCGCGAAGGCTTCGCCTCCTGCAATCCCGGCATGATGCACGCCTGCGGCCACGACGGCCATACCACCATCGGGCTGGCGCTCGCCAGCGTGCTGATGGCGATGAAGTCGCAGCTGAGCGGCACCCTCAAACTGATTTTCCAGCCCGCTGAAGAGGGCGTCCGCGGCGCGAAGGCGATGGTGGAAGCGGGCGTGGTGGACGATGTCGATCTCTTTACCGCCATCCATCTCGGCACCGGCGTGCCCGCTGGCGAACTGGTATGCGGCAGCGACAGCTTCCTCGCCACCACGAAGCTCGACGTGCGCTTTACCGGCGTCGGCGCGCACGCGGGCGGCAAGCCTGAAGAGGGGCGCAACGCGCTGCTGGCGGCGGCGCAGGCCACGCTGGGGCTGCACGGGCTGCCCCAGCACAGCGGCGGCGTGGCGCGCGTCAACGTCGGCGTGCTGCAGGCGGGAACCGGCCGCAACGTGGTGGCTGACACCGCGCTGATGAAGGTGGAGACGCGCGGCGCCAGCAACGAGGTCAACGACGATATCTATCAGCAGGCGCTGCGCGTTATCGCCGGCGCAGCCGCGATGTACGGCGTGGAGTATGAGGTGAAGCTGATGGGCGCGGCGCGCAGCTGCACGCCGACTCAGCCCTGGGTCGATTTTCTCCACCAGCAGGCGGAGGCGCTGGGCATCTTCGACTCGGTGGTGGACCGCAAGGCGCAGGCCGCCGGATCGGAAGACGCGACCTACATGATGGAGCGCGTCAAACAGCGCGGCGGCCAGGCGACCTACGCCATCTTCGGCTGCGAGCTGGCGGCGGGTCACCATAACGCCCGCTTCGACTTTGACGAAAGCGTGATGGGCAAAGCGGTGCAGATGCTGGCGACGCTGGCGCTCAACCAGGCGCAGTTCGGAGGCGGACGATGAACGCGGATCGCCTTGCCGACTATATCGACACTCACCAGGCGCGCTTCACCGCCCTCAGCGACGCCATCTGGGAGACGCCAGAAACCCGCTTCGCCGAAGTCCGATCCAGCGCGCTGCTGGCTGATGCGCTGGAGCAGGAAGGCTTCACCGTGACGCGCGGCGTCGGCAATATCGAAACCGCCTTTATCGCCAGTACGGGCGAAGGCCAGCCGGTGATCGCCATTCTTGGCGAGTTCGACGCGCTGGCCGGGCTGAGCCAGCGGGCGGGCTGCGCGCGGCCGGAGCCGCTGGAGGCAAACGGCAACGGCCACGGCTGCGGCCATAATCTGCTCGGCACCGCGGGGCTGGCGGCGGCGTTCGCGCTGAAGGCGTGGCTGGCGCAGCACGGCGGACGCGGCACGGTGCGCTTCTACGGTTGCCCCGGCGAAGAGGGGGGATCGGGTAAAACCTTTATGGTGCGCGAGGGGCTGTTCGACGATGTCGACGCCGCCGTTACCTGGCATCCCGAGGGCTTTAGCGGCCTGTTTAATCTCAGCACGCTGGCCAACATCCAGGCGGCATTTCAGTTCAAAGGGGTGGCGGCGCACGCGGCCAACTCACCGCACCTGGGCCGCAGCGCGCTTGATGCGGTGACGCTGATGAACACCGGTGCCAACTTTTTGCGCGAGCATATCGTGCAGGAGGCGCGGCTGCACTATGCGGTGACCAACAGCGGCGGCGTCTCGCCCAACGTGGTGCAGGCCGATGCCGAAGTTCTCTACCTGATCCGCGCGCCCGAGCTGCCGCAGGCGCAGGAGATCTACCAGCGCGTAATCAATATTGCCAAAGGCGCGGCGCTGATGACCGACACCCAGGTCAGTGTGCGCTTCGATAAGGCCTGCTCTAACTATGTGCCGAACCGCGCGCTGGAGGCGGTGATGGAGCGTTATTTGCATCACTTCGGTCTGCCGCACTACAGCGACGACGAGCGCGCCTTCGCCGCCGATATCCGCGCCACGCTGAGCGAGGAGGATCTGCGCAACGCGCGGCTTAATGCGGCGCGCACCGGCGGCGAGGCGGGCGCGGCCTGGATTGAGGCGCACGGCGACAAGCTGCTGATGGATGAAGTCGCGCCCTGCGCGGCGACGCGCGAGCTGCTCTACGGATCCACCGACGTCGGCGACGTCAGCTGGGTGACGCCCGTTGCGCAGTGCTTTGCACCCTGCTTTACCTTCGGCACGCCGCTGCACACCTGGCAGCTGGTGGCGCAGGGACGCACCACCGTCGCGCACAAGGGGATGCTGCTGGCGGGCAAAGTGATGGCCGCCACCGTGCTGGAGCTGCTGACCGATGCGCAGGCGCTGGCGCGCTGCCGCGCCGAATTTGAACGGGCGCGCCGCGCGCAGCCCTATAGATGCCCGATTCCTGCAGGCGTCACGCCTTCAAAACTGGCCAGCTGAGCCGCGGCCGCGCCGCCGGGCGCGGACCGATAACACAATAAAAAAACGCAAACACGACCATTCAAGACGAGGAATATCATGACCATAATGTCGGAGAGTCGCAGCCCTGGGAAAGTGTTCGGCTGGATAGAGCGGGTCGGCAACAAAGTCCCCAATCCCTTCCTGCTGTTTGTTTATTTAATCCTGGTGCTGATGGTAGCCACCGCGATTATCAGCTCGCTCGATCTGGCGGTGAAAAATCCGGTCAGCGGCGAGATGGTGCGCGTTAATAACCTGCTGAGCGTCGCCGGCCTGCAGTGGATCCTGCCCAATATCATCAAAAACTTCAGCGGCTTTACGCCGCTCGGCTCGATTCTGGCGCTGGTGCTCGGCGCGGGCCTGGCGGAAAAGGTTGGCCTGCTGCAGTCGCTGATGGTGAAGATGGCGTCACGCGTGAGCCGCCGCTACGCCAGCTATATGGTGCTGTTTATCGCCTTTTTCAGCCATATCTCCTCCGATGCCGCGCTGGTGGTGATGCCGCCGCTCGGGGCGCTGATCTTTCTCGCCGTGGGCCGTCATCCTGTGGCGGGCCTGCTGGCGGCGATTGCCGGCGTCGCCTCCGGCTTTACCGCTAACCTGCTTATCGTCACCACCGATGTGCTGCTCTCCGGCATCAGCACCGAGGCGGCGAAGGCGGTGAGCGATACGGTACAGGTCAGCGTGATCGATAACTGGTTCTTTATGGCCACCTCGGTGATTGTGCTGACCGTGGCGGGCGCCATTCTCACCGATAAATTTATCGAACCGCGCCTGCCGCAGTGGAATGAGGGCAGCAGCGAGCGGCTGGCGGCCCTGACGCCGCTGGAGAATCGCGGCCTGCGCGCGGCGGGCATTGCGGCGCTGCTGTTTATCGGCGTGCTGGCGCTGCTGGTGGTGCCGGAACATGCGCCGCTGCGCGATCCCAAAACCGGCAGCATTGTGCCCTCGCCCTTCATTCGCGGCATCGTGCCGATCATCATTCTGTTTTTCTTCGTGGTGGCGATCGTCTATGGCGCGGTGACAAAGCAAATTCGTCGTCCCGACGATATTCCGCAGCTGCTGGTTGAGCCGATGAAAAGCATGGCGGGCTTTATCGTTATGGTGTTTCCGCTGTCGCAGTTTGTGGCGTTCTTCAACTGGAGCAACATGGGCAAGTTTATGGCCATCGGGCTGACCGACGTGCTGGAGAGCGCGGGTATCAGCGGCGCGCCCGCCTTTCTCGGCCTGATGTTCCTGTCGGCCTTTCTCTGTATGTTTATCGCCAGCGGATCGGCGATATGGTCGATCCTCGCGCCGGTATTCGTGCCGATGTTTATGCTGCTCGGCTTTCACCCCGCCTTCGCCCAGATGATCTTCCGTATTGCCGACTCGGCGGTGCTGCCGCTGGCGCCGATGTCGCCCTTTCTGCCGCTGTTTCTCTCCTTTCTGCAGCGCTACCTGAAAGGTGCCCAGCTCGGCACCTATTACGTGCTGATTTTCCCCTATCCGGTGGTCTTCTTTATCACCTGGATCGCGCTGCTGCTCGCGTGGTATGCGCTGGGGCTGCCGATTGGGCCGGGCGTCTGGCCGCAGATGCCTTAGCGCTCTCGCCAGGGAGGGCGAAAAGTGCAACGTACGTTGCTAAAAACTCACCAACACCCCTCTCGGCAAGGATCGCCGAATTGATTATTCTGCTGTTTCTTCGCTTGCTAACAGTCACTATTTTTATAACGTCGCCACGCCGTTAGCGAGACAGGCAAACACCGTCACACCGAGGTTAATAAAATAATGACAACCACCTGCACTTCAGGGATGGCGCCGGGGTGCGCTGCGCCGTCGCCGAATAACAGCTTAGCGGCGCGCATCGACGCCCTGCCTTCGTCACGCGGCTTATGGCGTTTTATTACGCTGCTGGCGCTCGGCGGCTTTTTTGAGCTCTACGATCTGTTCGAAACCGGCTATATCAGCGCCGGGCTAGTGGCCGCCGGTATCTTCCACACCGGCAGCGCGGGCGTGTTCGGCATCGCCGATCAGGCCGCCTTCGCCTCCGCCACCTTTCTCGGCCTGTTTGTTGGTGCCAGCCTGCTTGCGCCCTGGGCCGACCGCTTCGGTCGCCGCCTGACGTTTATGTGCGCGCTGGCGTGGTATGGCGTTTTCTCGCTGCTGATGGCCTTCCAGCAGAGCGCGGAGATGATTATTCTGTTCCGCTTTCTGGTGGGCATCGGCCTCGGCATCGAGCTGGTGACCATCGACACCTATCTTTCAGAATGGGTGCCGACGCATCTGCGCAGCCGCGCCTTCGCCTTCTCTTTTTTCGTGCAGTTCCTCTCGGTGCCAACGGTGGCGCTCATGTCCTGGTGGCTGGTGCCGCAAACGCTGTTAAGCCTCGAAGGGTGGCGCTGGGTGGTGATTGCAGGGGCACTCTGTTCGCTGATTATCTGGTTTATCCGCAAAGATCTGCCGGAGTCGGCGCGCTGGCTGGCGCAGCAGGGCCGTCATCAGGAGGCGCATCAGGTGCTGAGCGCGATGGAGAAACGCTGCGGCGTCGCGCCCGGCGCAGATTTTCCGCCGGATGACGCGGCGGCGCAGCTGCCGAAACGCGGCCGCTTCGGCGAGATCTGGGCGCCCGCCTACCGCAAGCGTACCCTGATGCTGGTGGTGATGAACTTCTTTCAGGCGATCGGCTTTTTCGGCTTCGGCAACTGGCTGCCCGCGCTGCTGTCGGGCAAAGGCGCGACCGTCACCCACAGCCTGCTCTACGCCTTTTTTATCACCCTCGCCTACCCGCTCGGCTCGCTGATCTGCAGCCGCTACGCTGACAGGATCGAGAACAAATGGCAGATTGTTTTATCCTGTCTGATGACGGTGGTGTTCGGCACGCTGTTCGCCTTCCAGACTAATCCGGTGCTGCTGATACTCTGCGGCTTTCTGATCACCTACTCCAACGCCTGGCTGACCTTTAGCTATCACGCCTACCAGACGGAGATTTTTCCCACCCATATCCGCGCCCGCGCGGTCGGCTTTTGCTACTCCTTTAGCCGCCTCTCAACGGTGTTCAGCAGCATTCTTATCGGGATGATTTTGCAGTATGCGGGCAGCCAGGGCGTTATCGCCTTTATCGTGCTGAGTATGCTGATGGTGATGCTGTCGGTGGGGGTTTACGGGCCAAAAACGCGCGGGATCGATCTGGAGAATATTTAACTGTCTGGCTGCGGGTCTCTGGACAGTCCCTGAAATGCTCTGTCCCAGGGTAAACGCCTGCCGCTCGCGCGCATCAGCAAGTAAGCGCGATGAGCGGCAGCGTGGTCTATCAGGGCGTAGCGCACCATTTCTTCCACCAGCCACAGCGTTCCTCTCACCTCGACCTGTTCAGCCTGCGCCGCCAGCCGCAGCGCTTTGTCGCCAGTCAGTAGCGGACATTTTTCCTGTCGCGCCAGCGCCAGAGCGAAACAATCATAGCGACTCGGCCCCTGAAATCGCGTTACCAGCTGGCTAACATAGCGCAATGTTTCTGGCGTCATTTCACCGAGATGAAGGCCCTGTTCCAGCAGATAAGCATGGTGCTCTGCCAGCTCGTCCTAGAAGAGCAAATCGGGTACGGTGAACTGATAAGGAAGATGGAACAGAAAGCGAATAAGTTCGCCTTCTTCCAGATCGATCAGGATGTTTGCATCACTGATAAGAATCAACATCGGGCGATTCCAGTTTTCGCGCGCGGTGGAACTGAGACAGCGAGATGCCCAGCAGCTCGGCAGCCTTAGATTCGCTAATTATCCCTTCTCCCAGGCCGCGGAAAACAAGCTGTGCGAACAGGCTGGTCTCCTCCGGCGGACAGGCCTCACCCGGCTCCAGCGTTCGCCAGTGACGCACTGAAAACAGCATAAAAAGCTTTTGCCGGGTCTGGTCGCTGATAATACCCAGATCGGCGGCCCGATAGACGCACGCCATCATGCTCAGACCCGCTTCCTGCTTAAGCATATAGAGCTCACGCACTTCAAGGGTATGCCGGCGCGCGCCTAATCGCTGTCGCATCGTGCTGGCGGGCAGCAGAAAGGCTCCGGCGAAGCGATGGCACGCTTTCTCTTCATCCAGTTCGTCTGCCAGCCGATGATGCAGCACAAGGTGGCCAAGCTCGTGCGCCAGCGTAAAGCGCTGACGATCGCCGGGCCATTTCCCTGAAATCACAATAACAGGCATACCGTTGACCTTCGCCTGACAACCGTCGAATTTTTCTGCGTGATCCGCCTGCGTGACGATAACCAGGATGCCCTGTCGCTCAAGGAGATCGATCAGGCTGGAAACAGGCTGACTGCCTAGCCCCCACTCTTCTCTCAGGCTGTTCGCCGCTTTTTCAACCTCGTCGTAATTTGTCAGCCGTCGGGTAGTGAAACGTGGCGCGGTAAAAGTGGGAACGGGAAAATGCGGCCAGAGAGCGGCCAGCTCCATCCAGCGCTCCACCTGGTCAATGATGTCTGCATGAATGCGCGTTAACGCCTTTTTCGTAAGATTACTGCGCTTACGGTACTCAATCTCTTTAAGCTCTATCGTGGTGGGGCGAAAAAAATATTCGTTTCTCACCCCCAGCGCGCGCGATATTTTGAGCAGCACAGCCGAGCCCGGCATACTTTCATTATGCTCGTACTTCTTGATCATATTGGCGCTGACGCCCGCCAGCACGCCAAGCTCTCTCATTGACAGGCCGGACGCAGCGCGGGCACGAAACAAACGCTCACCAAACATGTCAATCTCCTGTGGTTTACAAAAAAAGAAAACAGCAAATTTCCGTAAACCGGATTATGCGCGCGCGATGCTGCATTTTCAATCAAAAGGGAGAGGAGAAAGCGGCAGGAAAAGGCGCTCCAGCCTGAGCCGGAGCGCCGTGATACAGGATTACTGATTTTCGAGTTGGTGGATATCCGCGCTGCCCTGATAAGGCTGAATAGTCTTATCTTTACGCAGCTTCGCCACATCCTTCGCCGTGACGTCTGACTTGCCGCCGTTGCCCCAGCTGGTGCGGATAAAATTCACCACGTCCGCGACCTGCTGATCGTCCAGCCGCCAGCCGAACGCCGGCATGGTAATGGTGGTCGGCGCGCCTTTCACGCCGGGCAAGGTGCCGCCCGCCAGCACGATATGGATCAGCGAGGTGGGATCCTCGGCCATCACCACCGGGTTGCCGCGCAGCGCCGGGAAGAAGCGCTGATAGCCGCTGCCGTCAGTTTTATGACAGGCCGCGCAGCTATCAACATAGACCGAGGCGCCGGTCGCGCTGTCGTCGCCTTTCCACAGCGCTTTCGCCGTGGCGTCATCGACGCTAAACGCAGCCTGGTTCGGGTCCTTCGCGCCGAGCGACTTCAGATAGTGGGCGATCGCCGCGATATCCTTATCGCTGAGATGCTGCAGGCTGTGCTCAACCACCTCGGTCATGCCGCCAAACGCAGCGGTATGGTCGTTGCGACCGTAGCGCAGGAACTGACGCAGATCCTCTTCGCTCCAGCGGCCCAGCCCGTCACGGTTATCGCCGCGCAGGTTGCTGGCGGTCCAGCCGTCAATCGGCGCGCTGCTGCCCGCCAGATAGTCGCTGCCTTCACCGTTGTTCAGGGCTTTCTCCTGCATAGTGATGCTGCGCGGCGTATGGCAGGCACCACAGTGGCCCAGCCCTTCCACCAGATAGCGCCCGCGCGCCAGCTCAGGATCTTCCTGCGCCGCCGGCTGGAACGCCTTCACGTCCGGCGCGAACATCGTGCGCCAGATAGCCAGCGGCCAGCGCATCGACAGCGGCCAGGGAATGTCGCTTTTATGGTTAGCCTGCTCCACCGGCGCCACGCCGTGCATAAAGTAAGCGTAGAGCGCCTGCATATCTTCGTCGCTTACCACCGCATAAGAAGGATAAGGCATCGCTGGATAGAGGGTATCGCCATTCTTCGCCACGCCGTGACGCACCGCCTTCTGGAAGTCGTCGTAGCTGTAGTCGCCAATACCGGTCGCTTTGTCCGGCGTGATATTGGTGGAGTAGATGGTGCCGATCGGCGTCGCCATCGGCAGGCCGCCGGCGAAAGGTTTGCCATCTTTGCTGGTGTGACAGGCGACGCAGTCGCCCGCGCGCGCCAGATACTCGCCGCGTTTTACCCGATCGCCGCCGTTGTCGTCCGCCAGTGCGGCAAAGGTCATCGTGCCCAGAATCAGGGCCAGTAAGCCGTTTTTCATCGCCATTTCCTTATGCCTGCACCAGTGGACCCGGGTTTTTCAGATACTGTTCGCGGATCGCTTTCGCCGACCAGTAGGTCAGCGCCGCCACCATGCCCGTCGGGTTATAGCCCAGCCCCTGCGGGAAAGCGGAGGCGCCCGGTACAAAGACGTTCGGCACGTCCCAGCTCTGCAGATAGCGGTTAACCGCGCTGGTTGAGGGATCCTCCCCCATAATGGCGCCGCCGCTGATGTGCGTAGTCTGATAGACCGTGGTGTCGAAATGGCTGCCCGGCTTTTTCGCGCCGCCGATAATCATCTTCGGGCTCATCGCTTCGGCAATTTTATGCATCTTGCCCACCATAAACTGCGCCATTTTGATGTCGTTATCCTGCCAGTCAAAGGTCATGCGCAGCAGCGGCTGGCCGTGGGCATCTTTGTAGTTGGGATCGAGATCGAGGTAGTTCACGCGGTAGGACTGGTGCGCGCCGTGGGCGTCCATCGAGACGTGGTGCGTATAGGTATCCGCCACCGCCGCTTTCCACTTGCTGCCCCAGTTCGGCGTGCCGGTTGGGGTCGGCAGGCCAGAGATCGGTTTGGTACCCGCCTGGTTGACCCAGAACGGCGAGCCGCCGACGAAGCCGTGCGGCCCGTGGTCGAAGTTGTCGGCGTTGAAGTCGTCGACGCCAACGCCCGCGCCGCCCGCGCCGATAAAGGGGTTGGTGGTGGTGTTTTTGTCGAACAGCGCCTTCAGGGTCGAGATGTTCTGATAGGCGAAGTTACGGCCGACGGTGCCTTCGTTGGTGATCGGGTTATAGGGCTTGCCGATGCCGGAGAGCAGCATCAGGTGGACGTTGTGGAACTGGAACGCTGACAGGATCACCAGATCCGCCGGCTGCACCACCTCACGCCCCTGCGCGTCGACATAGGTGACGCCGGTGGCGCGCTTTTTGTCGTCGGTCAGGTTGACGCGCAGCACGTAAGAGTTATTGCGCAGCTCGAACTTCGGCTCCTGACGCAGCGCAGGCAGGATATTTACGTTCGGCGACGCTTTCGAGTACATGTAGCAGGCGTAGCCGCTGCAGTAGCCGCAGAAGTTGCACGGCCCCATCTGTGCGCCGTAGGGGTTGGTGTAGGGGCCGGAGGTGTTGGCCGACGGCAGATCGTAGGGGTGATAGCCCACCGACTTCGCCGCCTCGGCAAACAGCTGCGCCGAGTAAGTGCGCTTCTGCGCCGGCAGCGGGAATTTATCGGAGCGATCCGGCGCAAACGGGTTGCCGCCCTTATTTTTGCCGACTACCTGCCCTTTAATGCTCCACGGCGTGCCGGAGGTGCCGAAGACTTTTTCCGCCTTGTCGAAGAACGGCTCCAGCTCATCATAGGTGACGCCAAAATCCTGGATAGTCATCCCTTCCGGGATAAAGTTTTTGCCGTAGCGCTCTTCATAGTGGCTGCGCTGGCGCAGCTCGGTCGGATCGACGCGGAAGTGGACGCCAGACCAGTGCAGCCCTGCGCCGCCGGTGCCGGTGCCCGGCAGAAAGGCGGCCAGCTGGCGATAGGGAACCGCCGTCTGCGAGGCGTCGTGACGGATAGTCACGGTGCTTTTCGACAGATCCTGGAACAGCTTTTTGCGAATATTGTAGGTCAGCTCGTCAATCGACTGCGGATAGGAGCCGTCTGGATAGGTGTCGCGATGCGGGCCGCGCTCCAGCGCCACCACGTTCAGACCCGCTTCGGTCAGCTCTTTCGCCATAATTGCCCCGGCCCAGCCGAAACCGACAATCACCGCGTCTGCTTTTTTCATCTCGTTTGCCATGTTACGCACGCTCCCCGCGAATCGATACTGACGGGAACGGATAGCGTTCGCCGCGCTCTACCCAGTCCATAAAGTCGGCGCGCGCGCCTGGGAAGCCGATCAGCTTCCAGCCCACCATATTCTGGTTGCCGCCGTGAATCGGGTCGCTGAAGAAGCCTTCGCGGGTGTTCTGGATCAGAAAGGCGAAGAAGGTTTTTGCCGGCAGCTGGCGGAAATCGGCCTCACCGCTCTCCATCGCCTGCAGCAGTGCGTCCTGCTGCTCGCCGCTGAGATCGGCAAAGACCTTGCCGTGCTGGCGCTTGCTGTAGTCGTCGGCGTCCGCCAGTCCCAGACGGTAGATCTGCTGCGGCACCAGCGGCAGCTGATAGCCCAGCTCTTTCGGCAGGTCCGGATTGAACGGCCCCTGCATATACCAGTTGGCACCGGTGGCGTAAGGGGTGTTCATCTGGCGGTCGATAAATTCCGGCACGCCCGCTTCCAGCGCGCCTGGGCCGCGCTCATCATTGGGGATCAGGCGGGCGACGGCAGCCTTGATAAAGGCGAACTCTTCTGCGGTAAACCAGCTGGGCTGGTAGTCGCGCGCCGGCTGCGCCGCTGCGGGATCGGCAGCCTGCACCGCGGGTGCCATGCTGAAGCCGCCGACGACGGCGCTGCCCGCCGCCATCGCTGGCGCCAGCGCAATGGTTCTTAACAGAAAATCCCTGCGTGTCTGCCCACGTTTTTGTTCTGACATGACATTGCCTCAGTACCGCTTATAATGCGGCATGAAAGTTAAACAGTTGCGTTGTAATGGTTTTTTTATGCGGATTAAGGGTTACAGCAGCACTGTTACCGGTAACAGCGGCCGCTAGTGTAACACTGTTGTGGTGAAACATTTAGTTCGCCGAAACAAATTCGCACAAATTCATTAACATCTCGTCGAAATGCTTTACCTGACGCACCGGATAACTGTCACTACCAGAAACAACACTCAACAGACAGATAATGCTAAAAGACGTTATAAAAGAGTGCACACAACAGCGGAGAGCCTATGTTTAAGTCCTTTTTCCCCCGGCCAGCGCTGTTTTTCAGCTCGGCAGCGATCTGGAGTCTGATCGCGATTTTTGCCTGGTTCGGCTTTGCCGATGACCTGCCGTCCCGCTGGCCAGCGCTGCATGCCGCCGTCCAGCAGCCGCTGCCGACCACGGCCGCGCGTTTTATCGCCCCCAGCCAGCTCTGGTTTTATGGCTACTACTGGATAGTGGTGGCGCTCTTCGCCCTGGCCTGGCGGGTTATTGATAACCATCCCTGGCAGCGCTGGTCGGTGTGGGGATCGGCGCTGATTATCTTTGTCACCTGGTTTGGCGTGCAGGTCGGCGTCGGGGTCAACGCCTGGTATGGCCCGTTTTACGATCTTATTCAGCAGGCGCTGACCAAAGCAGGGTCGGTGCCGATTAGCCGTTTTTACGCGGAAGTGATGGCTTTTCTCGGTATCGCCCTGATAGCGGTGGTGATTGGCGTGATGAACTCGTTCTTTATCAGCCACTGGGTGTTCCGCTGGCGTACCGCGATGAACAACTACTATATGCACAACTGGCAGCGCCTGCGTAAGGTCGAAGGCGCGGCGCAGCGCGTGCAGGAAGACACCATGCGCTTCGCCAGCACGCTGGAAGACTGGGGCGTGAGTTTTATTCAGGCGATTATGACGCTGGTGGCCTTTTTGCCGGTGTTGATCGGCCTGTCGCATCACGTCAAGGATGTGCCGATTCTCGGCAATATCCCCTATGCGCTGGTGATCGCGGCGCTGCTCTGGTCGCTGTTCGGCACGGCGCTGCTGGCGCTGGTAGGCATCAAGCTGCCGGGGCTGGAGTTCCGCAATCAGCGGGTCGAGGCGGCCTATCGTAAAGAGCTGGTCTACGGCGAAGATAATGCCGATCGCGCGACGCCGCCGACGGTGCAGGCGCTGTTCAGCCGCGTACGCTTTAACTATTTCCGCCTCTACTTTCACTATCTCTACTTTAATATCACCCGCATTCTCTATCTGCAGGTCGATAACGTATTCGGCCTGTTCGTGCTGTTTCCCTCTATTGTGGCGGGCACCATTACGCTCGGGTTGCTGAACCAGATCACCAACGTTTTCGACCAGGTGCGCTCCTCGTTCCAGTACCTGATTACCTCCTGGTCGACGCTGGTGGAGCTGATGTCGATCTACAAACGTCTGCGCAGTTTCGAGCAGATTCTGCAGGATATCCCGCATCAGGAGATGATGCGCGAAGCGGCGGAAAACGAGTAGCCACTGAAGCTGTCCCCACGGCGGGGACAGCTCCGCCCGGCATCACACCAGCGCGGCGAAAACCTTCTCCACGGCCCAGGCGCCGGGATCTTTTACCCCATCCAGCGTCTGCTGATTAAGGTAGGAGGCGCGTCCCGCTCTGGCGCTCTGCATCTGCGCGGTGGAGTCGGCGCCCTGCGCCGCCGCCGCTGCCGCCTCCGCCAGTGAGCTGCCCGCCGATAGCGCCGCCAGCGCCGGCTCCAGCGCATCCACCAGCGTACGGTGGCCAATCTGCGCGCCGCCGTAGTGCTTCATCTGCTCCAGCCCCTGCGTCAGCGCCTGCGGCAGCGTACCCCCCTCCGCCAGCCGCTGCCCCGCCGCGGTAAACAGAATCGACATCAGCACGCCGCTCGAGCCGCCCATTACCGTCGCCAGCTGTTCGCCCACCAGCGCGAACAGCGTCGGCAGATCCGCCAGCGGCAGCTGCTGCGCCTCCAGCGCGCTTTTCACCTTGCGCGCGCCGGCGGCGAAGGTCGAACCGGTGTCGCCGTCGCCTACTTTCGCGTCCAGCGCGTTCAGCTCCGCTTCGAGATCGATCAGCGTCTGCGCCACGCGGTCAACTATCTGCGCCGTGCGTTCGTCCTGAGAGGGGGTAAATTCAACGTTGCTGACCACGCGCTGGCTGCTCAGCGTGGTCACTGACTCCACCGCATGGACTGGCGCCCAGCCCAGCACCTCGACCGGCGCTTTCAGCGCCTCGAGAAACGCCGCTTCCACCTGCAGCACCGTCAGCGAAAAGCCTTTCATATCGAGCGCGCTTACCAGGGTCGCCGGGCCGATTAAATGGCTGATCTGCGCCGCCAGCGGGCTTTTCAGCACGTCGCGCGTTACCAGCGCCAGCTCCAGCATCGAGAAGCCGCCGAGGTTGTTCACCATCAGCACCGCGCGGGTGCCGGAAGAGAGATGTTTAGCCAGCTTCTCCGTCATAAGGGTGACCAGCTGCTCGCTGTTTTGCGTATCCAGCGTAATAACGCCCGGCTCGCCGTGAATGCCCATACCCAGCTCGCTCTCGCCCTCTTTCACGCGGTTGTCGCGCTTTTCGCCGGGAATATGGCAGGTGGAAAAGGCGACGCCAATGCTCGCCGTGCCCTTGATGGCGCGCTGGGCCAGGGTTTTCACCTGCGCCAGCGACTGCCCCTGCTCTGCGGCGTAGCCGGCGATTTTGTGGATCAGGGCGGTGCCGGCGATGCCGCGCGGCTGCGGGTTGTCCGGCAGGGCGATATCGTCCTGCACCATTACCATCTCTACCTGGTAGCCCATCGCGCGCGCCTTCTCCGCCGCCAGGCCGAAGTTAAGCCGGTCGCCGGTGTAGTTTTTCACAATCAGCAGGCAGCCGGCGTCGCCGGTGACGTTGATAATGGCGCTCAGCACCGCGTCGACGCTGGGGGAAGCGAAAATATCGCCGCAGACCGCCGCGGTCAGCATCCCTTTGCCAACGAAGCCGGCGTGCGCCGGTTCATGCCCCGAGCCGCCGCCCGAAATCAGCGCCACCTTGCTTTTGTCCCAGTCGTTGCGCACCACCACCCGAATATCGTCGCCTAAGTCGAGGCGGCTGAGGTTATGCCACGGCGTGCTCAACAGCACGCCCTCTATCGCTTCGTTGACCAGATTATTTTTTTCATTCATCAGGAACTGGCTCATTGCATCTTCTCCAATGGTGTTGATGCCGCCAGGCAGCGGCACGCTAATAAAGGTAGCCGAAGAAATGCAAAGGGCGGCGCAGCGGCCGCCCCTGAAGAGGAGGGTCAAATTAAAGCGCGATACGCATCACGCTGTCGGGATCCTTCGGTGGTTCTTTGCGCGACCCCGGCTGCTTGACGCTGACGTAGAGCGTGCTGCCGTCGGCGGAGAGCGCCAGGCTGTTAGGCAGCCCTGCGGTTTTAACGCTGCGCTTCACTTTATAGCTGCTGGCGTCGATGATGCTGACCTCGCCCGCTTTGCGGTGCGTGACGTAGAGTTCGTTGCGCTGCGCATTGAACAGCACCGCCAGCGACTCCGGCACCGCGATCCCCTGGATCACCTTGCGATCGTGCAGATCGACCACCAGCACCTGCGGCTGTTTTGAATCGCTGAGGAAGGCGCGCTGGCCCTGCGTATCGAGCGCAATATTCAGGAAAAAGTGTTCTTTGTCGCCGCTGATTTTCTCACGCTGTTCAATCGCGTTGGTGCGGGTGTTGATGGTAACCAGCTCGCCGTCGGCGTTGGTCACGTAGAGTTTTTGCCGCTCGCTGTCGAGCGCCAGGCCGGTGGCCATTTTGCCGGTGTTCGGCACCACGCTGATAAGCTGCAGGGTTTTGCCATCCACCACCCAGACCACGCTCTGCGGCCCCAGTCCGGTGACGTAGACGCGGTTGGTTTTGGTATCAACGGCGATCTCGCGCGGCTGCAGCGGGCGCACGCCCTCGCCGCGCTGGCGGCCGTCCAGCACCAGCGTGTTGATCACCTTGCCGCTCACGGCGTCGATGGCGGTCAGCGCGCTGCTGACCGTATTGCCAATGTAGAGCACGTTGGTTTGCGGGTTAATCGCCGCGCCAAAGCTTTTCAGCTCGGTGGGGATGGTTTGTTTAATCGCCAGGTTTTGCGCATCGAGGCGGAACACCGCGCCGCCCGGCGCGTCTCTGCCCTGTGATGCGGCAAGGAACAGCGTATTGTCGCTGGGGCTAAAAGCGAGTTCATAGGCGCCTTTGCCGATCGGCTGGGTAAGGTCGTTCGCATGCGCCAGCATGCCGGAAGCGGAAAAGAGCGCGGTGGCGAGCAGCGTCACACGCAGCGCAGAGGATAAGGATTTCATGATCTCTCCATAGCAAAAATTCACCGCCGTCAGGCAGTGCTGGAAAGCTCACATTGCAAACCAGACAAAAAAGCGAAACGGCCCTAAGGCCAGCAGAGACAGTTTTTTTGGCAAATCATAAGGATTTATCGCCGAAAGGGAAGCGGTTTCACCCGCTTAAACGCCGCCAGGACGCCCGCAGGCGTCCTGTCAGCAACAGCCGGTCAGGCTTATTTCAGCAGTTCAGCCGTCATATGTACGCCGTTGTTGGTGTAGGCTTCGGTCACTTTGTAAGATGCGCCCGCTTCTTTCGCCTGCGCCGCGATTTTGGCTTCCGCACCGTCAAGGGTAGAGTCGGTAGCGGTGACGCTCTGCGCAAAGCTGGTCAGGGGAAGAACAGAGAGAGCGATAACAGCAGCAAAAGTTTTGATAGTTTTCATGGTCAATTCCTCGGTAGATGTTTATTCAGGTAAGGCGTGTCGCCTTGTTGATATGAATAATAGACCGGGGAAGCTGCTGCTGATAGCGGAGATAATTGCCGTTCTTTATCAAATTTACTGAAAGTCAAAGCGCACATTAGGTGTAGCGGCGCCGCAAAAGGTTAACCCACTGGCATAAAGAAAAAGGGCAGCATATTTTGCTGCCCATTTGCCTGTTAGCCGTGATGTCGCACGCGAGTAAAGATAGTGACAGAGGCGAGCAGCATCAGCACGCCGCTGGCGAGAAAGACGCCGCCTGCGCCCTGCAGGTCGAACATCCAGCCGCCCGCCGCAGCCCCGCCGGTGATCGCCAGCTGGATGGTGGCCACCAGCAGGCCGCCGCCCGATTCCGCGTCGTCCGGTACCGCGCGCGAGATCCAGGTGGACCAGCCGGTCGGCATCGAACCAAACGCCAGCCCCCACAGCGCCACGCCCGCGGCCACCAGCCAGGAGAGATCGGCAAAGCTCACCAGCGCCATCGCGCTCAGCGTCAGCGATACGCTGCGCGTCACCAGGTAGCCCGCCAGCGAGGTGCCGATGAAGTTCGCCACGCCAAACGCCAGCAGCACCAGCGAGAGCTGATTAAGGCTGAGCTGCGCGCTGCTCTCAAGGAACGGACGCAGGTAGGTAAAGAAGGCGAAGTGGCCGGTGAACATCATAATCACCGCCAGCATGCCCCAGCGCATCAGCCCGCTGCGCAGCAGATCGAGCACGCCGCCGCTGCGCGCTTTATTCTCTGGCGGCATCGCCGGCAGCGTAAAGCACTGCCAGATCAGCGCCAGCCCGCCCAGCCCGGCGGTCAGCATAAAGATATTGCGCCAGCCGATCAGGCCGCCAAGATAGCTGCCGAGCGGCGCGGCGATAATGGTTGCCAGCGAAATGCCGCTGAA
This sequence comes from Pantoea sp. ACRSC, assembly GCF_022346785.1. NCBI lineage: Bacteria > Pseudomonadati > Pseudomonadota > Gammaproteobacteria > Enterobacterales > Erwiniaceae > Pantoea > Pantoea sp. ACRSC. Next base: position 71,012 of record NZ_JAKRNN010000002.1, on the reverse strand, counting down.
AACGATCGACAGGGCGCGCGGCACCTGATCGCTGGGCACCAGCCGCATGGTGATAGCGGTAGAGAGCGTCCAGAAGCCGCCGATCGCCATGCCGAGCAGCACGCGCGCCAGCAGGATCAGCGTCAGGTTGCTCGCCAGCGCCACCAGCAGCGCCGAGGCGACCAGCAGCAGCGTAAAGGCCAGCATCACCACGCGGCGATCGAGCCGCCGCGTGACGCTGCCCACCACCAGACTGGTCAGCAATGCCACCAGCGCGGTCACCGTTACCGTTTGTCCCGCCTGCCCTTCCGACACCTGCAGCGAGGCGGCGATCGGCGTCAGCAGGCTGACCGGCAGAAATTCGGCGGTGATCAGGCCGAAGACCCCAAACGCCATTGAAAATACCGCGCCCCAGGCTGGACGCGCGGGTACGGAAACCTCATCAGCCACTTCGCTACTCAGACTCATGCAGCTTCTCCATAGAAAATTTATTAAGGCTGGAGCATAGAGGCTGCGGGCAAGACGATCTATGATGGTGACACCTTCATTATTGATAATTCGTCTGGAATGCAATGAGCCATTATGAAGATCTGACCAGCGAGCTGCTGATGGGGATGCGGCTGCACGGCGTGACCTATCAGCGCATTCAGCTCGCCGCGCCCTTCGGCCTGCGCTATGAGCATGCGCCGGGCCGCGCGCAGTTCCACTTTGTCGGGCGCGGGCCGCTGCTGGTGCGCGGCGCGTCGGGCGCCATCTTCACGCTTAATACCGGCGACGCGCTGCTGATCCCCCACGGCAAACCGCACAGCCTGCTTTCATCACCCGACGCCGCGACTGAGAATATTGCCGCCTACGTCAGCAAGCCGATCTGCGACAGCGTCTGCGCCATCGGCGCGCCTGCCGACGCCTGCGACGACGAGGAGAGCGTGATCCTGTTCAGCGCCTGTATGAAGTTCGAGCTGGGGGGCATGCAGCCGCTGATCAACACCATGCCGGATATCATGCTGGTGAGCACGCTGCTGTCGCAGTACCCGGAGATCCAGCCGATTCTCGACGCCATGGAGCGGGAATCGCGCACGCGCCACGCCGGGTTCGCTGGCATTCTGTCGCGGCTGGCGGACGTGGTGGCGGCGCTGATCGTGCGCGGCTGGGTAGAGAACGGCTGCGGCCAGGGCAGCGGACTGGTGCAGGCGATGCGCGATCCGCGCCTGAGCAAGGCGATTGCCGCGATGCACCGCGAACCGGGAGAGAACTGGACGGTCGAGCGGCTGGCGCGCGTGGCGGGCTGCTCGCGTTCGGTATTTGCCGAGCGCTTTCAGCACGCCACCACCATGACGCCGCTGCGCTATCTCACCGAGCTGCGCATGCGGCTGGCGGTGCAGCGCATCGTCAATAACGGCGAAGCGGTAGAGGTGGTGGCGTTTCAGCTCGGCTACGGCTCGCTGGCCGCCTTTAGCCGCGCCTTTAAGCGCATCGTTGGTCAGCCGCCCGGCGCACTGCGCGCCGGACGGGTAGAGGCGCGCGCCTCTTAGCGGAAGACGCTGATCGCCTCCACCAGCCGGTTGGCCTGGTGCGTCATACGGCCGGACGCCTCGGCGCTCTCCTGCACGCGCGCGGCGTTGCGGTGGGTAATATCGTCGAGATCCTCGACCGCCGAAGAGACCTCGCTCAGCGCGGTAGACTGCTCGGCGGTAGCGGCGCTGATCTGCGCAATCAGCGACGAGACGTTCTGCACCTGCGCGACAATATCCTGCATGGTGCGTCCCGCCGCGTCGGCGTGGCGGCTGCCGAGCTGCACGCGGCTGGCGCTGGTTTCCACCAGGCTTTTGATTTCGCTGGCGGCCTTCGCGCTGCGCTGCGCCAGGCTGCGCACCTCTCCTGCCACCACCGCAAAGCCTTTGCCCTGCTCGCCCGCGCGCGCCGCCTCTACCGCCGCGTTAAGCGCGAGGATATTGGTCTGGAAGGCGATGCCGTCGATCACGCTGGTGATGTTGGCGATGCGCTGCGAACTTTCGGCGATCTCCGCCATCATGCCGACCATCTCCTGCATCACGTCGCCGCCCTTGCTCGCCGCCTGGCTGGTGCGCGCCGAAAGGGTATTCACCTCGCCTGCCGTTTCGGTGTTGCTTTTCACCGTGGCGGTCATCTCGTTCATGGTGGCGGCGGTCTGCTGCACGTTGGCCGCCGCCTGTTCGGTACGGCGGCTCAGCTCGTTGTTGCTGCTGGCGATGGCGTCGCTGGCGCTGAGGACATTAATCGCCTGGCCGCTGACGTCATCCACCAGCCAGCGGAACATCAGGCCGAGCTGGCCGACGGCGCGCAGCGTCATGCCCACCTCATCGACGCGGTCCATCTGCTCGACCTTATGGCTGGCACCGGTCGCCACGCTCAGCGCCTGCTGGCAAATGCGCTCGATCGGGCGCGAAATCTGCTGCTCCATCCACAGGCTGGTCAGCAGCAGCAGGATCGCCATGCCGCCGCTAAAGCAGCCCAGTGAGGCAGGCGTCATGCCGAGCAGCGCGGCACTGAGCGCCGCCAGCGGCAGCAGCGTCATCAGCGGCAGGCGAATGCGCCAGCGCAGCGGCAGCGTTTTCAGCAGCGATGTGACGCGACGCCAGCCGGTGCGGACTATCAGCCCTTTATGAAAGCGGCGCCCTTTGGCCCGTCCTTCACGAAAATCGCGGTAGAGCGCTTCGGCGCCGCGGATTTCCGCTTCGCCTGGCTTGGTGCGCACCGACATAAAGCCCTGCACCTTGCCGTTGCGCACGACCGGCACCGCGTTGGCGCGCACCCAGTAGTGGTCGCCGTTTTTACGGCGGTTTTTTACCAGCGCCGACCAGGGTTCGCCCTGCTTCAGCGTCATCCACATATCAGCAAAGGCTTCCGGCGGCATATCGGGATGGCGCACCATATTGTGCGGCTGGCCGTTGACCTCTTCCGGCGAAAAGCCGCTGACGTCGATAAAGGCGTCGTTGGCGTAGGTGATGTTGCTGTTGATATCGGTGGTCGACATCAGGGTCGCGTCATCGTCAAACACGAATTCGCGCTGGGTGACTGGCTGATTGTTACGCATGGCGGGTCCTTGAAAGGGCTGCGGAATGTCGGGAGATTATCAGTTATGTTTTTTTATATTTTCGGCAGCGAAAGACCCCAGCTTTAGAGGTGATAATAAATTTTCACCGCTAAAAAAGCGGCTGGCGAGCAATTAACCCGTCAGCCGCTTATTTATAAATCGTTAGCCCTTTTTAATAATCCTGTCGATCACCCCTGCAGGGCGCGGCGGATAAAACCCTGATGCGTCTTGAGCCGCGCGCGGGCTTCTGCGGCGTCGATATTGGCCAGCAGCATCAGGATAGCGGTTTTGCAGTGGCCGTCGCAGGCCGCCAGCGCGCGGCTGGCGCTCGCGTCGTCGCAGTCGGTGGCCTGCATAACGATGTTGATCTGGCGCTGTACCAGCTTCTGATTGGTGGCCTCAACGTCGACCATCAGGTTGCCGTAGACTTTGCCGCTGCGGATCATCGCGCCGGTGGTGAGCATATTAAGCACCAGCTTTTGCGCGGTGCCCGCCTTCATACGTGAGGATCCGGTCACCACTTCCGGGCCGACCACTGGCGTAAGCGCGATATCCGCCGCCTGCGCCAGTGCGCTGTTGGGATTGCAGGTGAGCGCCGCCGTGGTGGCACCGAGCGCGCGGGCGTACGCCAGCGCCCCCAGCACGTAGGGGGTGCGGCCGCTGGCGGCAATACCCACCAGCACATCTTTCGCGCTGAACTGGATATCACGCAGATCCTGCGCGCCCTGCTCGCGGTCATCCTCTGCGTTTTCTACCGCCTGCAGTATCGCCTTGTGGCCACCGGCGATAAGCCCCACAACCTGGTCGCGCGGCGTGCCGAACGTTGGCGGGCATTCGCTGGCGTCGAGGATGCCGAGCCGTCCCGAAGTGCCCGCGCCGCTGTAAATCAGGCGGCCGCCCTGCGCGAAGGCGGCGACGATAGCATCAACCGCCTGGGCGATCTGCGGCACGATCGCTTCAACCGCCAGCGCCACTTTTTTATCTTCGTCGTTAATGACGCGCAGCATCGCGTCGGTCGAAAGCTCGTCGATGTTCTGGCTGGCCGGGTTACGGCCTTCGGTGATGAGCTGGCTGAGGTCGATTGTCATGGGACGTGCTCCGGGCGTGATTTATCCAGGCCCGGTTTTATCATATTTGCGGGATAAAAAAAGGGTTCAGACGAGGTCTGAACCCTGTTATATGGCCAGGTGTTGCCTGAAAAGCCAGGTCAACGGATGGATTAGCTCGCCGTTTGCGCGCGCAGCTTCAGCTCGTAGGCTTTCGCCTGCTCGGCGTCGAACTGGTTCTCCCAGCGGGCGATGACCAGCACCGCCAGCGCGTTGCCGATAACGTTAAGAGCGGTACGCGCCATATCCATGATGCGATCGACGCCCGCGATAAAGGCCAGGCCCTCCAGCGGAATACCGACGCTGCCCAGCGTCGCCAGCAGCACCACGAAGGATACGCCCGGTACGCCTGCGATGCCTTTTGAGGTCACCATCAGCGTCAGCACCAGGATAATCTCATCGGTCAGCGACAGGTCGATGCCGTAAAGCTGCGCGATAAAGATGGCGGCGATGCTCTGATAAAGCGTTGAGCCGTCCAGGTTAAAGGAGTAGCCGGTCGGCACCACGAAGCTGGTGATCGCCTTCGGCGCGCCGTAGGCCTCCATCTTCTGCATAATGCGCGGCAGCACGGTTTCCGAACTGGAGGTTGAATAGGAGAGGATCAGCTCATCTTTCAGAATACGCATCAGGGTGGTGATGCGCAGCTTACAGAAGCGCGCCACGCCGCCGAGGATAACGAACGCGAAGAAGAGGATGGCGGCGTAAACCAGCAGCACCAGCTTCGCCAGCGGCCACAGCGAGGTGAAGCCGAAGTTGGCGATGGTCACGGCGATCAGGGCGAAGACCCCCACCGGCGCGTAACGCATAATCATGTGCGTCACTTTAAACATGGTTTCCGACACGCTGCGGAAGAGGTTGACCAGCGGATCGCGCTGCTCTGACGGCAGCGCCGACAGGCCCATACCGAACAGCACCGAGAAGAAGATAATCGGCAGCATGTCGCCCTTCACCAGCGAGGCGAAGATATTCTGCGGGATCAGCGACAGAATGGTGGTGACCAGGCTGTGAGGCCCGTTCTGCACCGCTTCGGTCGTGGCTTCATACTTAGAGATGTCCACCGTTGCCAGCGTTGACATATCAATGCCGGTGCCGGGTTGAAACACGTTAGCCAGCGTAATGCCGACCACAATGGCAAGGGTGGTGATCACTTCGAAATAGACGATAGTTTTAACGCCAATACGTCCCAGTTTCTTTGCATCGCCCACGCCGGCGATGCCGACAATCAGCGATGAAATAACGATAGGCACAACGATCATCTTGATCAGATGAATAAAGATGTCGCCCGCCGGGCTGAGAATGTTGGTGATTAACCATTCACGATCGTCTGGCTGATTATGCAGCACTGAACCGACAACAATGCCGAGCACCAGCGCAATCAGAATCTGCCAGGCCAGGCTTATTTTAAAACCTTTCATAACGCGTTATTTCCTCAGTCAAAACCCCTATTGCTACGCTGCGAAGGTGCAGAGAAGGATACACACAGGGAAGTGAGCAAAAGCCCGGTAAATTAGAGGGTTATTGAGGACAGCGTCCTCTACGAAAATGCGAAAATTCCCGTACTATTTTCAGACGCCGTCTGGTTGAGTCCTGCTGAGCAGGGGCGAGATAAGTACCATTTTCACTGTGGTAAATGCAACCCCTGGCGCGTTCGATTAAAGATTAGCCACTCTTATAGCATAAAATGCTGTTTGGTTATAAAAACCCTAACTTGCTGTTATGAAAAGTAATAGTTAGCAAATTTTCCGCATAGCTATGCAGCGCTGCGCAAAAAGGCGGCGGGATCGTTTGCTCTATTTTTCACCAGCTGCAGGTGCTGGCAGCGGCGGGTACCTGTCGACTTTTGCAACAGATCTCAGGCGGGCAAGCGCTGTCGTGATCTGAGGCGCAAAAAAGAAACAAAGCACTGGCTCAGGCTTCACTTAACCTTTGATTGACATATCATTAACATCTTCAAGGAGATCCGCCATGAGCCAACAACATAAACACCCGATACCTGCCGGCATCGCCGCGAATGCCCTGATCACTGCCGAGCAGTATCAGACGATGTATCAGCAGTCCGTCAGCGACCCGGATGCGTTCTGGGGCGAACAGGGGAAAATCCTCGACTGGATCAAGCCCTACAGCAAAGTGAAAAACAGCTCTTTCGCGCCGGGCAATATTTCTATTCGCTGGTATGAGGACGGCACGCTCAATCTGGCGGCCAACTGCCTCGATCGCCATCTGGAAAAGCGCGGCGACCATCCCGCAATTATCTGGGAGGGCGACGACGCCAGCGAAAGCAAGACCCTGACTTTTCGCCAGCTGCATCACCAGGTGTGCCGCTTCGCCAACGTGCTGCTGTCGCTGGGGGTGAAAAAAGGCGACGTGGTGGCGATCTATATGCCGATGGTGCCGGAAGCGGCGGTGGCGATGCTGGCCTGCGCGCGCATCGGCGCGGTGCATTCGGTGATTTTCGGCGGCTTCTCGCCGGAAGCGGTAGCGGGCCGCGTGGTGGACTCCAGCGCGAAGCTGGTGATTACCGCGGATGAAGGCGTGCGCGCCGGACGCCCTATCCCGCTGAAGAAAAATGTCGACGACGCGCTGAAAAACCCTACCGTCAACAGCGTGAAAAACGTGGTGGTGCTGAAGCGCACCGGCCAGTCGATCGGCTGGCAGGAGGGCCGCGATCTCTGGTGGTCAGACTTAATGGATAAAGCCAGCGAGCAGCACGCGCCCGCCGAGATGCAGGCGGAAGATCCGCTCTTTATTCTTTATACCTCTGGATCGACCGGCAAGCCGAAAGGGGTGCTGCACACCACCGGCGGCTATCTGGTCTATGCGGCGACCACCTTTAAGTATGTGTTTGATTACCACCCGGAAGATATCTACTGGTGTACCGCCGACGTCGGCTGGGTCACCGGCCACAGCTATCTGCTCTACGGGCCGCTGGCGTGCGGAGCCACCACGCTGATGTTCGAAGGCGTGCCGAACTGGCCGAAACCGAGCCGCATGGCGGAAGTAGTGGATAAGCACAAGGTAACGCTGCTCTATACCGCGCCGACGGCGATCCGCGCCCTGATGGCGGAGGGTGATAAGGCGATCGCTGGCACCAGCCGCCAGAGCCTGCGCATTATGGGCTCGGTGGGCGAACCCATTAACCCGGAAGCCTGGGAGTGGTACTACAACAAGATTGGCGACGGCCGCTGTCCGATTGTCGATACCTGGTGGCAGACCGAAACCGGCGGTTTTATGATTACGCCGCTGCCGGGCGCGACTGAGCTGAAAGCGGGCTCCGCGACCAAACCCTTCTTCGGCGTGCAGCCCGCGCTGGTGGATAACGAAGGCAATCCGCAGGAGGGCGCGGCCGAAGGCAACCTGGTGATCACCGACTCCTGGCCTGGCCAAGCGCGTACCCTGTACGGCGATCACGACCGCTTCGAGCAGACCTACTTCTCTACCTTCAAGAACTGCTATTTCAGCGGCGACGGCGCGCGGCGCGACGAAGATGGCTACTACTGGATCACCGGCCGCGTCGACGACGTGCTTAATGTCTCCGGCCACCGGCTCGGCACCGCGGAGATCGAGTCCGCGCTGGTGTCGCATCCCAAAATCGCCGAAGCGGCGGTCGTGGGCATTCCGCACAGCATTAAAGGCCAGGCGATCTACGCCTATATCACTCTGAACCACGGCGAAGAGCCGTCGCCGGAACTCTATACCGAGGTGCGCAGCTGGGTGCGGAAAGAGATTGGCGCCATCGCCACCCCCGATATCCTGCACTGGACCGATTCGCTGCCGAAAACCCGCTCCGGCAAGATTATGCGCCGCATTCTGCGCAAGATCGCCGCGGGCGACACCAGCAATCTGGGCGATACCTCTACGCTGGCCGATCCCGGCGTGGTGGACAAACTGCTGGAGGAGAAGCAGGCGATCCGTATGCCGTAACCGTCTTACCGGCGGGAGGTCTCTTCTTCCCGCCGCCCTTTCCTTACGCAGTGTGTTTCTGAAGTCACATAACAATATCTGACCAGGCCTTTCTCGCGCAGCGGCGTGAGGCTGCCGCCTGCATAACCTCTGGAGAAACTGTGATGAACGACGCCCTTTCCACTCAGGAGGCGCTCAATCAACGGATTGAACGTCACCCGCGCTTTCAGGAGCTGGTGCATAAGCGCCAGCGGTTTGCCCTGCTGCTGTCGCTGATTATGCTGGTGCTCTACGTCGGCTTTATTCTGCTGATCGCCTTCGCCCCCGGCTGGCTCGGCACGCCGCTGCATGACGGCACCAGCGTGACGCGCGGCATCCCCATCGGCGTGGGCCTGATTGTTATTTCTTTCGTGCTGACCGGCGTTTACGTCTGGCGCGCCAACGGCGAATTCGACCGCCTGACGAAGCAGATCCTCAGCGAGGTAACCCCATGAAGCGTCTTTCTCTCTGGCTGCTGGCGCTGCTGCCCGCCTCCGCGCTGGCGGACGCCCTGACCGGCGCGGTGCAGAAGCAGGGCACAAACTATCAGGCGATCGGCATGTTTGTGGTGTTTGTCGCCGCCACCCTGGGCATTACCTACTGGGCGTCGAAGCGCACCCGCTCGCGCAACGACTACTATACCGCGGGCGGCAATATTACCGGCTTCCAGAACGGGCTGGCGATGGCGGGCGACTTTATGTCCGCCGCCTCCTTTCTCGGCATCTCCGCACTGGTTTACACCTCCGGCTACGACGGACTGATCTACTCCCTCGGCTTCCTGGTGGGCTGGCCGATGATCCTGTTCCTGATTGCCGAGCGCCTGCGCAACCTCGGTCGCTACACCTTCGCCGACGTCGCCTCCTATCGCCTGCAGCAGAAGCCGATCCGCACCCTCTCCGCCTGCGGCTCGCTGGTGGTGGTGGCGCTCTATCTGATTGCGCAGATGGTGGGCGCGGGCAAGCTGATCCAGCTGCTGTTCGGCCTCGACTACCATATCGCCGTGGTGCTGGTCGGCATTCTGATGGTGCTCTACGTGCTGTTCGGCGGCATGCTGGCGACCACCTGGGTGCAGATTATCAAAGCGGTGCTGCTGCTGTTCGGCGCCAGCTTTATGGCGATTATGGTAATGAAGGCGACCGGCTTCAGCTTTAATACCCTCTTTACCCAGGCGATGGCGGTACACCCGAAAGGCGCGGCCATCATGCAGCCCGGCGGACTGGTAAAAGATCCTATCTCGGCACTGTCGCTGGGGCTGGGGCTGATGTTCGGCACCGCCGGCTTGCCGCATATTCTGATGCGCTTCTTTACCGTGGCGGATGCGCGCGAGGCGCGTAAAAGCGTCTTCTGGGCCACCGGCTTTATGGGCTATTTCTACTTCCTGACCTTTATTATCGGCTTCGGCGCGATCCTGCTGGTCGGGGCGAACCCCGCCTTTAAGGACGCCAGCGGCGCGCTGATTGGCGGCACCAATATGGCGGCGGTGCATCTGGCGAACGCGGTGGGCGGCAGCACCTTCCTCGGCTTTATCTCTGCCGTGGCCTTCGCCACCATTCTGGCAGTGGTTGCCGGGCTGACGCTGGCGGGCGCCTCGGCGGTGTCGCACGACCTTTACGCCAGCGTTATTCGTAAAGGCCAGGCGACCGAGCGTGAAGAGCTGCGCGTGTCGAAGATTACCGTACTGGTACTGGGGGTGGTGGCGATTGCGCTGGGCATCCTGTTTGAGAAGCAGAACATCGCCTTTATGGTCGGCCTCGCCTTCTCTATCGCCGCCAGCTGTAACTTCCCCATCATCCTGCTGTCGATGTACTGGTCGAAGCTGACCACGCGCGGCGCGATGGTCGGCGGCTGGCTGGGGCTGATCACCGCGGTGGTGCTGATGATCCTCGGCCCGACGGTCTGGGTGCAGGTGCTGGGCCACGCGTCGCCGGTTTACCCCTATGAGTATCCAGCGCTCTTCTCGATGATCGTCGCCTTTGTCGGCACCTGGCTCTTCTCGGTCACCGACCATTCGCCGCAGGGTGCGCAGGAGCGCGGCCGCTTCCGGGCGCAGTTTATCCGCTCGCAAACCGGCATCGGGATTTCGCAGGGCAAATCGCACTAATCTGGCTGTTTCCCCGCCAGCGTTCCCGGACGCTGGCGTTTTTATCCCCATCCCGGTGTAAATAGCGACTCATCGCATGATGCAAGGATCGCTACGCTGCGGTTGACCGCTAACCCGGCTAAAAGGCGTTTTGGCGAGCTCATAAGCAAAGCGCAGCACAAAGCCGTTACCCTCACCCAGAATGGCCGCACGGCCTTTATCTGTTTACCAGCGAGCGTATGTCGCCTTTAAGCCATGCAAACCGGAAAGCCTGCGCGCCAGAGTGGCTCGCGCTATTGCTCAGACGGCACAGGGTTAGCTGCACGCCGCAAGGTCTACAAATCATTGCGCTCGCCTGCCCAAAGCGGTGAAAAAGCGTCAGCCCTGGCAATAAAAAAGCCGGTCACGTAAGTAACCGGCTCAAAGGCTTTTAGGGCGATGATTAGAAACGCAGCGAAGCGCCGACGTACGGGCCGTCGACCAGCACGTTGTCTTTACGGCCGCCTTTGTTGTTCAGCTCGATATACTGATAGCCTACGCGCAGGTTCAGCAGTGAAATCGGCGTGAAGCTCAGGCCGCCAGCGGCTTCCTGATAGCTGTCGAGATGGTCGGTCAGACCTTCCGGCGCGTAGTAGTATTCGCCGTACAGGCCCCACATGTTGTTGAAGCTGTACTGCGCGCCGCCGCCCAGCGCCACGGCGAAGCCATCTTTACCATCTTCAGGATGGGTGAAAATGGTCTTGGCAGTCGGCGCCAGACGCAGGCCGCCGATATCGACGTTGTAACCCAGTCCCAGACCGTAGGTGCTGCCGTCGTGATCGCTGCGCAGCCAGTTGCCTTTAAGGAACAGGCCAGGCGAGGTGGTGCCCAGACCGACGTTCAGATTTGTGTTGTGCTCGCCAACATCCACGCTGCCTTCGATAGCCTGCGCTGCGCCGCTCATCAGCACCAGACCCAGTGCGCTCCCGGTAACAAGTTGCTTAAACATGATTCCACTCCATGAAAGGACAATAATTTCGGCGCAAAGGTTAACAGTCTGAAATCCCCTGACAACTCTATTTGGCAACCTTTACGTAAACAGACATGTCGATCGGTATTTTTTGTTGTCAGGCCGCCCACATTACATGAGCAATAAGCGGTGCCAGCACCACCGTCACCACGCCGGAAAGCATCATCACCAGGCTGGCAACCACGCCCTCCTGCTCGCCGAGCTGCCAGGCGCGCGCCGTGCCAGCCCCGTGCGAGGCCGCGCCCAGGCCCGCCCCTTTCGCCACGCCCTGCCGGATAGCGATGCGCAGAAACAGTACGTCGCCGATCGCCATGCCGAATACGCCGGTGATCACCACAAACAGCGCCACCAGATCGGGCTGGCCGCCGATAGGCTTCGCCGCCGCCAGCGCGAAAGGCGTGGTGATAGAGCGCACCGCCAGGCTGCGCTGGATCGACTCGGGCAGCGTCAGCAGCCGCGCCAGCCACACCGAACTGCACACCGCCACCAGCGTGGCGGTCAGCACGCCAGCGCTGAGCGACAGCCAGTGGCGGCGGATAATCGCCATGTTCTCATACACCGGCACGGCGAAGGCCAGCGTCGCCGGGCCGAGCAGCCAGAGCAGCCAGTGGCTTTCGGCGATATAGTCCTGCCAGGAGACGTGCGTAATCAGCAGCAGCCCGACCAGCAGCACCGGCGTCGCCACCAGCGGCATCAGCAGCAGCGTGCGCCAGCGGCGATAGAGGCGTTTATTAAGGAAGTAGATCAGCAGCGTAACCGCCAGGCAGAGCAGGCTAAGGATAAAATCACGCATCGCGCTGCTGCCTGCGCGCCGCGCGCGCCACTTCATACTGGTAGAGGCGATCGACCACCAGCGCGGTAGAGGCGAGCACCAGCATGGTGCTGAGCGCGATCACCACGCAGATGCGCCAGCCGTCGACGCGCAGCAGATCGCCGTAGTTCACCACCGCCACCACCGCGGGAATAAAGAACAGCAGCATCTCTGCCAGCAGCCAGCGCGAGCCCGCCCTGACCCAGCGCAGCGGCAGCACGCGCGTGACGATCAGCACCAGCAGTAGCAGCATGCCGACGATATTGGCGGGCAGCGGCAGATGCAGCCAGCTCACCAGACGATCGCTGGCGATAAACATGCCGATATAGAGCAGCAGCTGTAGCGGCAACCAGAGTCGTTGCAGCCGGCCCACGCGCTGCGGGCTGAGCGCTAACGCCATTTTCTTCTCTCCCTTCCTCAGATTCAGCGCGTAGTATAAATCCGCAACAGAAGGTGAAAAAAATGAATTAAAATTATTCTAATCATGCCAAAAGGGAATAGTTATGGACGTCCGCGCTTTACGCTACTTCACCGAGGTGGTGCGTCAGCAGAGTTTTACCCGCGCCGCGCAGAAGCTCTACGTTACGCAGCCCACCATCAGCAAAATGCTGCGCCAGCTGGAAGAGGAGCTGGGCTGCACGCTGCTGCTGCGTGACGGACGCAAGCTGCATCTGACCGACAGCGGTCAGGCGGTCTACCAGCGCGGGCTGGCGATTTTGCAGGAGTTTCACCAGCTTGAGGCGGAGATCGGCGACATTAACCAGCTTAAGACCGGCGAGCTGCGCCTCGGTATTCCGCCGATGGTCGGCATGCAGATCGCCGGCTCGATCTCAGCCTTTCGCCGCCGCTATCCCGGCGTCGCGCTCAATATCTCCGAGTTTGGCGGCCTGACCGTGCAGCAGGCGGTGCTGGCGGGCAGCCTGGATATCGCGCTCACCGCCCTGCCGGTCGATGCCGATCTGCCGCTCAATACGCTGCCGCTGATGCACCATCCGCTCTGCGTGCTGGTGCCGCGCCAGGCCGCCTGGCTTAACCGCAGCCATATCGCGCTGACGGAGCTGGCGGCGCATCCGCTGCTGATTTTTAACGAAGAGTTCTCTCTGAACCGCCAGCTGATGAAGGCGTTTCAGCGCCTTGGCGTGACGCCGCATATTGCGGTACGCAGCGGCCAGTGGGATTTTCTGGCGGCGATGGTGCAGGCGGAGATGGGGCTGGCGATCCTGCCGGAGCCGATCTGTCAGCGGCTCGATAAGCAGTCGCTGCTGTGGCTGCCGCTGGAGTCGGAGCTGAAGTGGAGTCTGGGATTGATCTGGCGCGAGGGAAGCTATCTGTCGCGCAGCGCGCAGGCGTGGATCGCCTGCTGCCGCGAACACTGGCCGGATGAAGCGCCGCGCCTGTCGGTCTAGGCGCGGCGCGCGGCTTACTCTTCTTTTTCGATCAGCAGCGCTTCCAGCAGGTCGAGATCGCGCAGCAGCCGCTGCATACTCTCATCGGAAATCTGCTGCGTCGCGCGCAGGTGATAGACCTCGGCGCGCTCGGCGCGCAGCGCGGTCAGGCGGAAACGGCGCTCCAGATTCTCGGCGAACAGCGCCTGCTCCAGATCGCTTTTGCCGTCGGCGCGGCGGCGCAGGTTGCCGATAACGCGCAGGCTCACCTCTTTCAGCAGCTCGGGATCGATATTCTCCTCGCTGTCCTTCTCCAGCCGCTCTTCCATTTTATGCAGGCTTTCAATCGCCACGCTCGCCATCACCGCGCGGGCGTTTTGCAGCTCGCGACGGTGGCCGGCTTTATCGATGCCGTCTACGCCGCGCAGCAGCAGCGGCAGCACCACCACGCCCACCAGCAGCGAAAAGAGGATGACGCCGGTTGCGATAAACACCAGCTCATAGCGCGCCGGGAACGGCTCGCCGGAGGTCAGGAACAGCGGAATAGAGAGCACGCCCGCCAGGGTGATGGCGCCGCGCACGCCCGCAAAGGTGGCAATCAGCAGCTCGCGCAGCGAGTAGTTGGCGAACTCCATCGGCTTCTTCTTCAGCACGCGCTTGCTGAGACGCTGCATGATCCAGAGCCAGCCGAAACGCACCACCATCAGCGCGGCGTAAACCAGGATAATGTCGGTAAACAGCATCCAGAGTTCCACGTTGGGATCGGCGTTGGCGGCATCAATCGAGGTGCCGATAATGTCCGGCAGCTGCAGGCCGAGCATCAGGAACACCATGCCGTTGAACACGAACTCCAGCATCTGCCAGACGCTGTTGGCGCGCAGGCGCATCGCCAGCGGCGCCTGACGGATAATGCCGGAGCGGGTAATGGTCATGCCCGCCGCGACCGCCGCCAGGATGCCAGAGACGCCGAGATGTTCGGCGATCAGGTAGGAGGCGAACGGCAGCAGCAGCAGCAGCACGGTTTGCGTCGCCGGATCGTCGCCGCTCCAGCGGCTCAGCAGACGCAGCGATTTACCATAGAGCCAGCAGACCGCCACGCCCGCAATCAGGCCGCCGATCGCCACCTTAAGGAACTCGATGCTGGCGCCGCCCCAGGTAAAGACCATCGTGCCCATCGCCACCGCAACGGCGAACTTCAGCGAGACCAGGCCGGAGGCGTCGTTCATCAGCGCCTCGCCCTGCACGATAGACATGATTTTCTTCGGGATGCGCCCCTCGCCGACAATGCCGGAGAGCGCCACGGCGTCCGTTGGCGACAGCACGGCCGCCAGCGCGAAGGCCGGGATCAGCGGAATGCCCGGCACCGTCCAGTAGATAAGGTAGCCGATGCCGACCACGGTAATCAGCACCAGCACCAGCGCCAGGCCGATAATTTCCCGGCCGTGGTGCAGGAACTCGCTAATAGGCGTTTTCCAGCCGTCGGCAAACAGCAGCGGCGGAATAAACAGCACAAGGAAGAGTTCCGGGTCGAAGTCGACATGCAGGCCGAAGGTCGGCCAGGCGAGCAGCGCACCGGCGAAGATCTGCACCAGCGGCAGCGGGATCTGGAACGGCAAGATGCGCGCGGCCACCCCGGAGAGCGACACCACCAGCGTCATAATGAGAATAGTGAAGAAGATTTCCATGCTTTCCTTAGGCGAATCGTAAAGTCAGAAAAAATGTTGTGAGCGCTAAAGTGTAAAGCAAAGTGCGCAGAGAATGACAAGTCACGCGTGCGGCGCGGCGAAAAATCAGAGAACGAGCCGGGCGAGACGGCGCTCGCCCGGTTTTACTGCTAGATCGCCCAGCCGCCGGCGTAAAACATCACCAGCGCGGCAGCAATCACCACGGTGCCAACGTTCAGCCTGCGCCACTCGCCGGCGAACAGGCGGCCCACCACCAGGGTGGCGAAACCGAGCATAATGCCGGTAACGATATTGCAGGTCAGTACGATAAAGACCGCAGTTACCAGGCCGGACATCGCATCGACAAAGTCGCCGAAGTCGATTTTCGCCACGTTGCTCAGCATCAGCAGGCCGACATACATCAGCGCGGGCGCGGTCGCATAGGCGGGCACCAGATAAGCGAGCGGCGACATAAACAGAATCGCCAGGAACAGCAGGCCAACCACAATCGCCGTCAGGCCGGTCTTACCGCCCGCCGCCGTGCCGGCTGCGGATTCGATATAGACTGCCGCAGGCGACGCGCCGACCAGGCCGGCGAACAGGCTGCTGACTGAGTCAGTGGTCAGCGCGCGTCCGCCGTTGAGGATCTGGCCCTTCTCATCCAGCAGGTTCGCCTGCCCCGCCACCGCGCGGATGGTGCCGGTGGCGTCAAACACCGCCGTCATCACCAGCGCCAGCACGCTCGGCAGCACCACCGGCTGTAGCGCCCCCATAATATCCAGGCTGAACAGCAGCGAGTTGCCCTGGCCGTCGCGCAGGCTGGGTAAGGCGAACAGCCCCTGAAACTTCACCGCCGGATCGAAGATAAGTCCGAGAACCGAGATAGCGATAATGGTGAGCAGAATGCCGCCCGGCACCCGGCGCTTCTCCAGCCCGACGATTGCCGCCAGCCCCAGCAGCGACATCATTACCGGAAACGAAGTGAAGTTGCCCAGCGCCACCGGCAGGCCAGGCGCAGGGTTCTTCACCACCAGCCCAATGCCGTCGGCGGCGATCAGCAGCAGAAACAGGCCGATCCCCACGCCGGTGCCGTGCGCCACGCCCATCGGCAGATTGCGCAAAATCCAGGCGCGGATGCCGGTCAGCGAGATAAAGGTAAACAGCAGCCCCATCAGGAACA
The DNA here is from genome assembly GCF_022346785.1 of Pantoea sp. ACRSC. NCBI lineage: Bacteria > Pseudomonadati > Pseudomonadota > Gammaproteobacteria > Enterobacterales > Erwiniaceae > Pantoea > Pantoea sp. ACRSC. The sequence goes on along the minus strand of NZ_JAKRNN010000002.1, from coordinate 54,786 downwards.
CCGCGCCGAGGGCGACCGGCACGCTGATATGCTGGCCGAGCACCAGACTAAAGGCAGTAAAGGCGGTGAGCGAGATGGCGCAGCCGATAGCCATCGGCAGATTGGCCCATAATCCCATGACGATTGAGCCAACGCTGGCGACCAGACAGGTGGCGACAAAGACCGCCGTGGGCGAAAAGCCCGCTTTGCCCAGCATGCCGGGCACCACAATCACCGAGTAGACCATCGCCAGGAAGGTGGTCAGTCCCGCCAGAATTTCCTGCCGGACGCTGCTGCCGCGTGCAGAAACAGAGAACCAGGCGTCCAGCTTGCCAGCGGACGAGCGTGATTCATATGACATAGTTGAGCCTCAAAATTTTTTGTTGTGTGAAACGCCCTGCGTCGCAGCCTGCAAAATCCCTGGTTATCGACCCGGCACCATAGCGCGCCAGGCGGCAGGCAAACGTTTACTTCGCGGCGGATAGCTGTCCGCTATGCGGCCAGATTAAAGGCACGGGATTATCCGGCGTTTGGCAGCCGATTTTCAACTGCTTCCTCGCTTAAATTCAGGACAAAAAGAGGCGCTGATGGGGCTTTCTGCGGGGTTGTGCGGCGACCGCTTCAGGGCCGCCGTCGCGTTAGGTTCTGATGTCGCGGGATTTTTTTGCCGCTTAGCCCCCTGGTAGCACCTCGCCGCCCTGCTGCACGGCGCGCTGCCAGGCGGCGCGCTGTTGCACAGTATTTAGCCAGGCCGCCGTGGCGGGCATATCATCCAGGCCGCCGCGCGACTGCAGCGCCAGCAGGGGAAAACTCATCTGAATATCGGCGATGCTGAAGCGCTTGCCGGCAAACCAGGGCTGAGCGGCCAGATGGTGCTCAATCATCTGGCGATGCGGCACCAGCTGCTTATCGAGCCAGGCCTTCTGTATGCCCTTGCCCAGCGCCGCGCCCGCCGGACGCAGCAGCCAGGGCACCGGCGCCTTGCCGAGACGGCTAAAGACCAGCTTCATCACCAGCAGCGGCATCAGCGAGCCTTCGGCATAGTGCAGCCAGTAATTAGCCTGCAGACGCGCCTGCTCGTCGGCGGAGGTCAGCCGCTGCTCGCGGTCATATTTGCTTTCCAGCCAGGAAAGAATGGCGCCCGACTCAGCAATCACCTGATTGCCGTCGGTAATTACCGGCGACTTGCCGAGCGGATGGACCTTCTTCAGCGCTTCCGGCGCCAGCATCGACGCCTCGCGCTGATAGCGTTTGATTTGGTAAGGCACTTCCAGCTCTTCCAGCAGCCACAGCACGCGATGCGAGCGCGATTGCTCAAGATGGTGGACGGTAATCATAGTCAATTCCTGTTGTGAGCCTCTGGCAAGTATAGCCTTCATCCTCTTTAGCGCGGCGGCTCGCCTTTATCATCCTGTTCGGGATCGAGCAGCACCGCGCCGGACCCCTGCTGCGCCAGCCGGTCGCCGGGATTGCGCAGCGGACAGTCGCGCATCGACAGGCAGCCACAGCCGATACAGCCGTCGAGGTCGTTACGCAGCCGCGTCAGGGTTTCGATGCGCTTATCCAGCTCCTCGCGCCAGTGCTGCGTCAGGGCGTCCCACTCCTGGGTCGACATGCGCTTGTTGGCGGGGATATGCATCAGGCTGTCGCTGACCGTGGCGAGCGGAATGCCGATACGCTGGGCAATCTTGATAATGGCGACGCGGCGCAGCACGTCGCGGCTGTAGCGACGCTGGTTGCCGCCGTTGCGGGTACTGAAGATAAGCCCTTTGCTCTCATAAAAATGCAGCGCGGAAACCGCCACGCCGCTGCGCCGCGCGACTTCGCCCGGCGTCAGAACCGGTTTTGGGTAGTTGCAATCTTTTTTCATCTGGCTCTTTACCTCAAGTTAACTTGAGGAATTATACTCGCCTCCGTCAAATAACGAATCCCTCAGAACTAAAGGACGAGATTATGATGCAAGAAGAGATCATTCACTCCCTGACGCGCTGGATCGATCAAAACCTGGATAAGCCGCTGTCGATCGATGACGTCGCGGCCAGGTCAGGCTATTCAAAGTGGCACCTGCAGCGTATGTTCCGTACCGTGACGAAACAGACGCTGGGTGGCTACATTCGTGAGCGTCGCCTGACGCTGGCGGCGGAAGCACTGCGCCAGACGCAGCGTCCGGTATTTGATATCGCGATGCAGTACGGCTATGACTCGCAGCAGACTTTTTCCCGCGTGTTCCGCCGTCAGTTTTCGCAGACGCCGACCGCCTATCGCCATTTTATGCGTCGCCAGGCGATCCAGCGTCCGCGCCGGGTAAACTTCGACTGCAGCGAGCCCGCGGCGAGCTACACCCAGCGCACCACCGGCGAATGCTGCCCGATTCGCTAAGCCTCAGGCGCCCTTAACGGGCGCACCTTTCCCCGCTTCTCTGCTTAACGCCCTGATATTCCTGCCAACATATCGATAAAAAAATTTCTACCATACCAGGTACAAATTTTGTTCAAAAAATCAAATCCAGTGATATAATGTGACCAAGATCACACATTAAATTCTTTTTGACGACGGAAAGCCTTTCCCTGACCACGCTTTCTGTCGCCGGTGATGTCCAGTAACCGTCAGGGATAATCACTTAGATTCAGAGGCTTAAGTCGATGGCGACCATAACCACCAGCTTGATCGTTATGCGTTGGGAACTGCTCAGCGCAATCATGATGTTTTTTGCCAGCACCCTTAAAATTAAATTCCGCCAGAGCAGCCATCATGTGATGGCCTTTATGTGCGGCGGCATTGGTCTCGGTATGAGCTGCTGGTTTGTGATGGGTCTGCTGGGCATCTCGCTGAGCATGGAAAACGTGCATCACTTTATGCTGGTGACCAAAGATACCTTTATTCAGGTGATGAGCCAGACGCCGCCCGACTGGCCTATGCCTTAATCGTTAGCCAGTAAAAAACCCCGCATAGCGGGGTTTTTTATTTTGCGGTGGTTATACAGAGCTGACGAAGCTGGCATGGCACGATCGCAAAGTCGCTTAACGCATCCATGCTCGCTCGGCCCGCGCCTTCCCTGGCGCGGGACGCTTTGCTCTTCGGCTTATGCCAGCTTCGTTTTGGCTTCGTTAGCCAATAAAAAACCCCGCAGCGCGGGGTTTTTTATTTTGCTGTGTGACTCAAACTTTCTTCAACAGCGCAGGAATATTGACGTCCTGCACCGAAACGCCCGGTCTCTGCGTGCCGCGGCGATCCTGAATCCACATATCTCCCATCATCTGATTAAGCCCGCGATCAAGCCCGGTCACCAGACCTGCGCCCGGCGTGAAGGTCAGCTCGCCGAAATAGATGCGGCCTTCATGGATATACCAGTCCACGCGCACGTAGTCGAAATCGCTCGCCAGCTTCTTGCTCAAATCGAGCGCGTGCTGCAGCGAATCGGCGATTTTCGTCACGTCGAGACCGGTATCGCGAATCTTATGAAAGGCTTCGGTCAGGTTATTGACGTAAAAATTCATCGACAGCTGCGGCTGGCAGCGGTTGTAGATCACCTGCAGCACATATTCAAAGCGGCCGTCGCGCTTGTTGAACATATGGAACTTGTAATCGATCGGCGCCGTTTTGCCGTCGCCAATATACTGTTCGACCAGAATACGCGGCTTGATATAGCGGTAGTGGATCTCGCGCGCCTCGTTGGCGAAGTCGGTCTTCAGCCACTTATAGCAGCTGTTGATAATCTGCTGTTTGCGCAGCGCGTCCGGCTCTTCCAGCAGGATCTCCACCATATTGGAGGCGTGATTCGGCTTGATGACCGTGCCCTTCCAGCTTTGCAGGCTATTCAGCGATGCCGGATCGGTGGACTGGTGCACCAGCGGAATCAGGTACTCGTTGCCAATCTTCTCGGCAATATAGTCGCGCACTGAATACTTGTCCGACAGGCGGCCGTAGATCTGATAGTCGCCATAGACAAATTTGCGGTACAGCACCTTTTCGTTAAACACCTTGGGCTGGCGCAAATTGGGCAATTTTCTGAACTTATGGAAGTAGTAAATGCGGTCCTGGTATGCCCAGGGCATCTTCTTAATGAAGTACTGCACACTTCTTCTGAGTTCATCTTTCAACTTAAACATATCTGACCTCATTTGTAGGTTTTGTAGTTGAGTGAGGAAACCTGAATTCTTTGAATGACGCCGTTTTTGAAGAAGTAATTCATTACGGTAAGGGACAAGAGTTCCGACACGAAGACGCTCCACGCAGCGCCCATAATGCCGTAGCCCTGGATCAGCCACCACGAAAGCGGCAGGCTGATCACCATCAGGCAGATGATTTTCTTCAACAGATAGTTGAAACCACCCTCTTTCACCATGTAGCGGTAGGCTACTGTGCCCATAGCGGAGAAACAGGTTGCCATTGACAACAACGTAATGAGACTTCCTGACTGTGTGTATTCTGAACCGTATAAAGCGATGATGATTTTCTCGCCGAACAGCGCGATGACCAGCAGCATCATCAGTGAAACTCCCATGACATAGCCGTTAAGCCGCGCTGCCAGCTTAATAGCCACTTCGCCGCGTTCCCTGAAGATCTCAGTGAAGCATGAAGTTATGAGCGCCACGGGGATAAAAATCCACGAAGCCGCGATTGTGTTGGCCGCCGCAAACAGCCCGAGGTCGCTTGCCGACGCAATGCCGGCTAAAAACATCTGCGCGGCTTTCACCTGCACCGAAATAAAAATACTGGAGATCGCCAGCGGCAAACCGGCGTACATCAGATAGCGCAGATAGGCGCTGCGCTTCTCCTGCGGCGGAGGAATATCCTGAGTTTCGCGGTAAAAGTTGTATCGTTTGATAGCGTAAGGCACCAGGGTCACGGCGACGATAGAGAGCGTCAGCCATGCCGGATTCAGGCGCAGCCAGGCGATAACGAAGCTGATGGTGAAGCTCAGCAGCATGCCGAGCGAGTTCGCAACGGTATTCAGCCGGGAGGCCAGGCGCGCGTTGTTGTAAACGCTGAAGGTGTCCTGGGTGACAAATACCGAGGCGACGAACGACGCCAGCGTAAACGCCAGAAAGTTTTGCGGCATGGTAAACCACACCCAGGCCAGCACCGGCACCGAGGTAAGCAGCAGTAAAATCATGCGCAGCGTGCGCGCCACGTTCATCAGGCGCAGCCCTTTCGGCGCGCTTTTGCTGATCCGCTTGAACAAGATAGTTTCGGTACCGAAGATGGCAACGGTCTGGACCATAGAAAATAAAGAGGTAGAAAACGCCATCTGGCCAAATACGGTTGGCCCGAATGATTTCGCCACGTAGGAGGTCACAAATATGACGCCAAAAACCGAGACGATCTTCTCAGACATCATCCAGGCGGCATTCGACATTACGCTTAATTTCATTGACTCATCCTTTGCATTACTTACTTCAACCGCTTCGGTACAACGTCCCTGTAACGAATTAACAAGCGCTCAGTGGGCCTGGCGTTATTTAAAGATTTCAAACCAGGCTGGTCCGAAAAATGAGAATCAGAACACGATTCGGTGAATATTTTCAGGATAATTCTGATTAAATTTGGCTCAGAACGGCTAATCTGGAATCGATTTCACGGTGAAAACAGAACCCATTCGCAAGCCATTTCCCTGCGAATTTAGCAAGCACGTTATGCTAAATATCAAATGTACGTAGAAATTTTTCGTATTTGGGATGGGAAGAATCTATAACAAAAATCCCTGACCAGGAAGGTGCGCCCATCCGATAAGAATAAAATAAGATTTATCCCATGATGATATTTATTCTAAATATCTTAATTTAACCCACGCAATTCTAATCGCGCACTTTAATACTGCATTAATAGTTTATTTACAGTGCCAGATATTAATACAGTACATCTCATCCATTAATCGATAAGAAAGGTAAGAGCATTTATGAGAAAGTCACGATATAGCGAAGAGCAAATCACAAATGCCATTAAAGCTTCTGAATCAGGGGTTAAAGTCAGGGAGATTTGTGACGAGCTGGGGATCTCTGAGGCCACCTTCTATAGCTGGAAAAAGAAATTCTCCGGTCTCTCTTCGGAAGAAGGAAGAAGAATCAAGGAGTTAGAAGATAAACTACAAACACTTACCCGTGAGCTGCAAATGCTCAACTCAGATAAGGAGATGCTGCAAAGCGTACTGAAGAACTTCTTTACTACCAATGAGAAACGTCAGGCGGTCAACTTCCTGCAGAGCACTTTCGACATCGGCACGCGCCGCAGCTGCCGCCTGCTCGATATTAGCCGCAGCGTTTATCACTACCCGTCAGGCTCGGAAAATCGATAAAACCAATAATACTGCCTTAAACTGACTTAGCGCTGAGATTGTTCTTACCAGAAGAGATGATGACACTTTAAGATACCATTCGTGGCTTTAATTTTCGCTCCATGCATTCCTGATGAGTTTGCAGCCGGGCTGATTTTCATTTTTTGCGGTAATATTGATAAGCACCAGCAAAAGTCTCGCATTTCTCGCTACTTCTACTCTCGCCCAATCTCATTTCGATGAGATTGGTGCTTCTTGCTTTTCATCAGGCATGTTAATGGCCGGCGCTAAACGTCGCTCTTACCATTAAGCCGTGCTAAAGCGCCCGCCAAAGCCAGCCTACTTTTACTTCAACATTCGCTGGCACTAAGTTTGCATCCACTGGATAATATTTAATCAGCCCGGAATAAGCGGTGCGGCACAAAAACGCCAGGAATTTTCCTGGCAGAATGGTTTATCACTGCTTATCTCTTTTCTTATTCAGGGGCGATCTCATATAAGAATATTCAGGATAAAGATCGGCAAATCTAAAGTTTCGTAAATTCCGTCGTTAGGAATTATTCTTATTAGCCGCCCCCTTTCTGGAAAAAACGGTGGTTTATCAAACGCTATTCTCAGGGCCAAATGCCAATAAAAACGCACCGGCAGGTGATAAATATGCAGCAAAATGGCGAATTGATCGCCAGCGTTACGGCCTTAATGACGGTTTAAAAGGGAATAAAAGCGGCCGGAAGCGCAGATTACGGCCAGGTTGAGACGTTAAACGCCAGGCTGACAGCGAAAAAAATGCGATCAAGATCGCTTTTTATCAGGTTTCTCTCGCTGGCCTTAGCGCTTATTTAGCAAAAGAGCGGCAAATTTTGCCGCTCCGCTCTGCGTATTATTCTTAAAACGGTGTGAAATCAGCGGGTCAGCGCATATTGAATGGCGCGACAGCAGCAGAGATTAATGCTCAATTGAGGTCAACAGCGGTTCCGGCTTGATGCGCATCGCCCAGAGCACGCCGAGGATTAAACACAGAATACCCGTTATCGTCAGCAGCGGTGGCCAGCTCTGGCGCCAGAGAAAGGTCCACAGCAAACCGGACAGCGTTTCGAATACGATAAGCGGCCCCATAAAGACCGTCGGCAGCCGCTGGCTGGCGGCGTTCCAGCAAAGGGTGCCAAGCCAGGAGCAGAGCAAACCAATCACCAGCATTAGCGGCAGAAACAGCTGCGGCTGCGGGCCAAACGGCAGGGCGAACGCCGGTCGCTGCCACGCCAGCTGCGCGCTGACCAGCGCATACATCACCAGCGCCAGCGGCAGCGTGACAACGCCCTGCGCCGTTGCCCAGGTGGCGGGCCTGTGCTGCGGATGAGTGCGCAGCCAGCGCGCGTTGCGCAGCGGATACCAGGTCCAGCACGCGACCGCTAACACCGCCAGCGCAATGCCGCTCAGGTAGCGCGTAAGATCCCACTCGCCCCCCTGACCGCGCAGCTCGGCGACATTGACGCACGCCAGCCCCGCGCCAATCGCCAGCAGCGCAGGCGCCAGCCGACGCCAGGCGAGGCGCCCTTCAAGATGGCCGTAACAGAGGTTGGCGGTAATCGCCATCACCACCGGCAGCGTGCCGATAATCATGGTCGATACCGGCGCGCCGGTGCGCTGGATCGCGCTGGCGAGAAAGGTGTAATAAAGAAGGTTGCCTACCAGCGACAGTTTTAGCGCCTCGCGCCAGTCGGCCGCCAGCAGCTTACGCAGGCGGCGGCGATCGAGCCAGGCGAGCGGCAGCGCGATCAGACCAAAGGCGACATAGCGCCCGGCAGACTGCAGCGCGCCGGGATAGTCCGGCACCAGCAGCGGCCCCACGAAAATCAGTCCCCACATCAGCCCTGCGGCAAGGGCAAACAACACGCCAGCTAACATCGTCTCTTCCTTTATTAAAGTGCATAAGGAAGTGTGGCGGAAAAAGCAGGGATAAATCTTGTAGCAGATTGCGGTTAGCTCTGGGTGCCGCGCACCTGTTTTTGATAGCGCACCGGCGTAATGCCGTAGCGCTGGGCGAAGGCGCGGGTGAGGTGCGCCTGGTCGCTCAGGCCGACGCTCGCCGCCACGCTGGCGGCCGACTGCCCGCGCGCCAGCAGCAGCTTGGCTTCATAGAGCCGGTACGCCATCAGCATCTGGTGTGGCGTCACGTGAAAGTGCGCGCGGAAGGCGCGCAGAAAATGCCACGGCGAAAGACCCGCCAGCGCCGCCAGCTCTTCCAGCCTCACCGACTCGGCCAGATTGTCGCGCAGGTAATCACGCACCTGGTCGAAGCGATGACGCCCCTCCTCTTTGCCTCTTTGCGCCATGCGCGCCAGCGGCCGCAGCTGCGCCAGCACCTCGCCCAGCAGGCTTTGCCGCGCCAGCACGCTGTCGGCCTGCCACAGCGCCGAGAGCGCCTGCGACAGCGGCAGCGCCAGCTTTGAATCGGTGCGCAGCGCTTCGCTGAACCACCAGCCGCGATCGCCGGTAAGCTGCGTCATCTCCTCTGGCTGGATATAGATCATCTGGTAGCGCCAGCCCTCCTCGCAGGCGGACTCGCCGGTATGCAGCTCATCGGGATTCATCATCACCAGCGAATGGGTCGGCGCCGTGTATTGCGCGCCGCGATAGCGGAACCGCTGCGCGCCCGATTCGATGGTGCCGATGCCGAACGCTTCGTGCGTATGCGGCTCAAAAGCATAGCGGGTGATATGCGCCTGATAGAGTTCTACGCCTGGCAGCTCGTCAAACTGGCGAAACTGCGCGCGATCTTTTTCGCAGGGAAAAATGGCCGGAACGCCCTCCACCTCTGACTCCTTATTCGCCTGACAGGCAGTCAGAATGCCAGCGATAGCTGACCGATTGCAAAACAGTTTTGCCATTTTGCCCAGCCAGGGTAAGACTGGGCCATCGCAGGCGCAGGGAGAAAGGATAATGTCGCTTAAAACAGTAGTGGTAGTAGATATGCAAAACGGTGTGTTTGCCACGCCGCGCTTTGACCAGGCGGGCTGTACCGCGCGCATCAATCAGCTTACTGAGGCGGCCGACCGCACGATTTTTATATCGCATTGCGAAGGCGAGCTGCAGGAAGGCACGACGGCGTTCCAGCTGCTGGCCGGGCTGCATCAGCCTGAAGGCAGCCTGTATGTGAGCAAAACCGCCTGCGACAGCTTCTGGAGAACCCGGCTGGCCGATACGCTGGCGCAGTTAAACGTCGATGCCTTTGTGATTTGCGGCTGCGCGACCGATTATTGTGTCGATACCACCATTAAAGTCGGGGCGGGATTGGGCTATCGCATTACCGTTGCGGCCGATGCCCACACCACGGCGGATCGCACCTGGGCCAGCGCAGAGCAGTTAATCGGACAGCACAATGAGGTCTGGGCAGGCCTGTCGCTGCCGGGAAATGTGCCTGAGGTGAAAAGCACGGCGGCGATCCTGGCAGAATGGATGCGCCGTGCTGAGTGAAGAAGCGCGGGCAGAAATAAATAAAGCCGCGACGAGCGCGGCTTTATTACAGGAATCTGGATTATCAGAACGGGATATCGTCGTCAAAATCCATCGGCGGTTCGTTGTTGTTGCTCGCCGGCGCGCTCTGCGGCTGCGGACGCGACTGCGCACCGCCGCTGAACTGGTTTCCGCCCTGCGGCTGCTGCGGCTGGCCCCAGCCGTTGTTGTTGCCGCCGCTCTGCTGGCCGCCCATCGGCGCGCCGCCTGCGCTGGCACCGCCCTGCTGACGGCCGCCCAGCATCTGCATGGTGCCGCCGACGTTGACCACTACTTCCGTGGTATAGCGATCCTGGCCGCCCTGGTCCTGCCATTTACGGGTGCGCAGCTGACCTTCGATATAGACCTGCGAACCTTTACGCAGATATTCGCCAGCGACTTCCGCCAGCTTGCCGAACAGCACGACGCGGTGCCACTCGGTGATCTCTTTGTTTTCACCGGTCTGCTTGTCACGCCAGCTTTCCGACGTGGCCAGCGTAATGTTGGCAACCGCGCCACCATTCGGCATGTAGCGCACTTCCGGATCCTGACCCAGATTCCCGACAAGAATCACTTTATTTACGCCACGACTGGCCATGTTGCTCTCTCCCGCTGAGTTAATACTAAGAGTCTAAACGATCAATTCTACCACGTCCTGCCAGGCGATCCCACTTTCGAGCCGTCTCGCAGAAGCGCTCATTTTACACCCAAAACGCAAAAAATACTGGATATTTAATCAGTCTATTTTTTGTGCCATAATACCCTGTTTACGCTAATCGTGTCCGCAAGGCACGGGGCGTGCTGCTCAATCCGGGAAAGGTGAATGGATAAGATCGAAGTTCGTGGTGCCCGCACCCATAATTTGAAAAACATCAACCTGATCATCCCTCGCGACAAACTCATAGTGGTCACCGGCCTGTCAGGCTCCGGCAAGTCCTCTCTTGCGTTTGATACGCTCTATGCGGAAGGTCAGCGCCGCTACGTAGAGTCGCTCTCTGCCTATGCGCGTCAGTTTCTTTCTTTAATGGAGAAGCCGGACGTCGACCATATCGAAGGTCTGTCGCCCGCCATCTCTATTGAACAGAAGTCCACTTCACACAACCCGCGCTCTACGGTCGGCACCATCACCGAGATCCACGACTATCTGCGTCTGCTGTTCGCCCGCGTCGGCGAGCCGCGCTGCCCGGATCACGACGTGCCGCTGGCGGCGCAGACCGTCAGCCAGATGGTGGATAACGTGCTGGCGCAGGAAGAGGGCCGACGCCTGATGCTGCTGGCGCCGGTAGTGAAAGATCGTAAGGGTGAGCATACCAAAACGCTGGAGAACCTTGCGGCGCAGGGCTATATCCGCGCGCGTATCGACGGCGAAGTGTGCGATCTCTCCGATCCGCCGAAGCTGGAGCTGCAGAAAAAGCACACCATCGAAGTGGTTATCGACCGCTTTAAGGTGCGTGAGGATCTGTCGACGCGCCTCGCTGAATCCTTTGAAACCGCGCTGGAGCTCTCCGGCGGGACGGCGATCGTCGCCGATATGGACGACGCAGACGCAGAAGAGCTGCTCTTCTCCGCCAACTTCGCCTGCCCGATCTGCGGCTACAGCATGCGCGAGCTGGAGCCGCGTCTCTTTTCGTTCAACAACCCGGCAGGCGCCTGCCCGACCTGCGACGGCCTGGGCGTGCAGCAATATTTTGATCCTGACCGCGTGGTGCAGAACGGCGAGCTGTCGCTGGCCGGCGGCGCGATCCGCGGCTGGGATCGCCGCAACTTCTACTACTTCCAGATGCTGCGCTCGCTGGCCGAACATCTCAGTTTCGACGTTGAAGCGCCGTTCAACAGCCTGAGCGAGAAAGCGCGCCAGGTTATTCTCTTCGGCTCCGGCAAAGAGAACATTGAGTTTAAGTACATCAACGATCGCGGCGATACCTCGGTGCGTCGTCACCCGTTTGAAGGCGTGCTGCACAATATGGAGCGTCGTTATAAAGAGACGGAATCCACCGCGGTGCGCGAAGATCTGGCGAAGTTTATCAGCAACCGCGCCTGCGCCAGCTGCGAAGGCACCCGTCTGCGTCGCGAAGCGCGTCACGTTTTTGTCGAAAACACCAATCTGCCGACTATCTCCGATATGAGCATCGGCCACGCGATGGATTTCTTCCGCAACCTTAAGCTGAGCGGCCAGCGCGCCAAAATCGCGGAAAAAGTGCTGAAGGAGATTGGCGACCGTCTGAGCTTCCTGGTGAACGTCGGCCTGAACTATCTCTCGATGTCGCGCTCCGCAGAGACGCTTTCCGGCGGCGAAGCGCAGCGTATCCGCCTGGCGAGCCAGATCGGCGCCGGCCTGGTGGGCGTGATGTATGTGCTGGACGAGCCGTCAATCGGCCTGCATCAGCGCGACAACGAGCGTCTGCTCAGCACCCTGATCCACCTGCGCGATCTCGGCAACACCGTGATTGTGGTCGAGCATGACGAAGACGCTATCCGCGCGGCGGATCACGTGATCGATATCGGGCCGGGCGCCGGCGTACACGGCGGCCAGATCGTGGCGGAAGGCACGGTGCACGAAATCATGGCGGTAGAGGAGTCGCTGACCGGCCAGTTCCTCAGCGGCAAGCGCGAGATCGCGGTACCGCAAGAGCGCGTGAAAGGCGACCCGACCAAAACGCTGAAGCTCAGCGGCGCACGCGGCAATAACCTGAAAGACGTGACGCTGACGCTGCCGGTCGGCCTGTTTACCTGTATCACCGGCGTCTCCGGCTCGGGTAAATCGACCCTGATCAACGATACGCTGTTCCCAATCGCGCAGCGCCACCTGAACGGCGCGACCACGGGCGAAGCGGCGCCCTATCGCGAGATCAGCGGGCTTGAGCACTTTGATAAGGTGATCGATATCGATCAGAGCCCGATCGGCCGCACGCCGCGTTCCAACCCGGCGACCTACACCGGCATCTTTACGCCGGTGCGCGAGCTATTTGCCGGGGTGCCGGAAGCGCGTTCGCGCGGCTACAATCCGGGCCGCTTTAGCTTTAACGTGCGCGGCGGCCGCTGCGAAGCCTGCCAGGGCGACGGCGTACTGAAGGTAGAGATGCACTTCCTGCCCGATATCTACGTGCCCTGCGACCAGTGCAAAGGCAAGCGCTACAACCGCGAGACGCTGGAGATTAAGTACAAAGGCAAGAGCATCCATGAAGTGCTGGAGATGACCATCGAAGAGGCGCGTGAGTTCTTCGACGCCGTCCCGGCGCTGGCGCGCAAGCTGCAGACGCTGATCGATGTGGGCCTCTCCTACATCCGTCTCGGCCAGTCGGCGACGACGCTTTCCGGCGGTGAGGCGCAGCGCGTCAAGCTGGCTCGCGAGCTGTCAAAACGCGGTACCGGCCAGACGCTCTATATTCTGGATGAGCCGACAACCGGCCTGCACTTCGCCGATATCGCCCAGCTGCTGGAGGTGCTGCATCAGCTGCGCAACCAGGGCAACACCATCGTGGTGATTGAGCACAACCTTGACGTGATCAAGACGGCGGACTGGATTGTCGACCTGGGCCCGGAAGGCGGTAGCGGCGGCGGCGAAATCCTCGTTGCCGGCACGCCGGAAACCGTGGCGGAGTGCGAGAAATCCCACACCGCGCGCTTCCTGAAGCCGCTGCTGAAGAAAAAGAGCGCCTGACGCTTAGCGATAAGCGGCTGGCCCTTTATGGACGCACCTCAACCATGGGGTGCGTATCCGCGCAAGCCGGCTGGCAGGGCTCTCTCCTTTTGCCTCTTCGCCATCGTCATCCGTACCCCCCCTCAGGCCCGCCGCAAGCGGGCCTTTCTTTTACTGCATATTCCATCGGATAAAAACAGAATCAGGCAAGATTCAGGCATGTATAGGCATAGCCGCGCCAGGGTTCTGTGACTATTCTTTTAACGTTCCTCATTGGCGCGCCCGGTTGGCCGCGCACTCTTATAACGGCGCTCTGCGCGCCGAACGCACGACTCTATTCACGACACAACGAACCTGGAGACACCATGAATATTACGCACGCCTACGCCGCTCAGGATGCAAAATCCCCACTGGCGCCGTTTGATTACAAACCGCGTGAGCTGCGCGCGCATGATGTACAGATTGAAGTGTTGTTCTGTGGCGTTTGTCACTCTGACCTGCACCAGGCCCGCAACGAGTGGAAAAACACCCTTTTTCCTGTCGTGCCGGGACATGAAATTGTCGGCCGCGTAACCGCCGTCGGCGGCCACGCCAGCAAATACAAAGTCGGCGATCTGGTCGGCGTCGGCTGTATGGTCGACTCTTGCCGCAGCTGTCCGAGCTGTCAGGAAGGGCTGGAGCAGTATTGTGAAGTCGGCTTCGTCGGCACCTACAACGGTCAGGATCGCGAAACCGGCGACGTCACCTACGGCGGTTACTCAACGGCGGTGGTGGTTGATGAAAACTTCGTGCTGCGCGTGCCGGAAAACCTCGATCTGGCGGGCGTCGCGCCGCTGCTGTGCGCCGGTATCACCACCTATTCGCCGCTGCGCCACTGGAACGTCGGACCGGGCAAAAAAGTGGGTATCGTCGGCCTGGGCGGCCTGGGCCATATGGGCGTGAAGATTGCGCACGCGATGGGCGCACATGTGGTGCTGTTCACCACTTCGCCGTCGAAAATTGAAGACGGCAAGCGCCTGGGTGCGGATGAAGTGGTGATCTCGAAAGATGCGGATCAGATGGCGCAGCACGCCAACAGCTTCGATTTCATCCTTAACACCGTGGCGGCGCAGCACGATCTTAACCCGTTTATCGCCCTGCTGAAGCGCGACGGCAACATGACGCTGGTCGGCGCGCCGGAGCACGATCACCCGGCACCGCAGGTGTTTAACCTGATTATGAAGCGCCGCAGCATTGCCGGATCGCTGATTGGCGGCATCGCCGAAACGCAGGAGATGCTCGATTTCTGCGGCAAGCACGGCATTACTTCCGATATTGAACTGATTGCGATGAATCAGATCAACGAAGCCTACGAGCGTATGCTGAAAAGCGACGTGAAGTACCGCTTTGTTATCGATATCAATACGCTGCGCGACGAAGCGGCGGCGTAAGGGAAACCCGGCGCGCGGCCTGACGCCGCGCGCCTCTCTCAGGCACCCGCCGCCCGGGTGGTGCCAGCCTGCTGGTAAGAGGCATCCACCAGATAGTAAATCTGCGAATCTTTTAGCGATCCGTCCAGCAATAGCGTGCTCCAGTGCGTCTTATTAAGATGCTCGCTGGGGAAGACATCGCTGTGCTCTTCGCGCAGCAGCTCCGCCAGCGCAGGCGTCGTTTTCAGCGACACCGCCGGGCGTCCCTCCACCTCATGTACCATAGCGAACAGCACGCCGCCGCTTTTAATTTGCGTCGCTTTCCAGTCGCTGTGAACGCTCTGCTCCGCGTCCGGTTTGCTCATGCAGTAAGTCAGCAGATCTGACGTATTCATTTCAACTCCCCTTGTAAAGTAGCGACAATGCGCCGCGCGCCGCCGTGGATGCGGTGTTCGCCTAACCAGATGCCCTGCCAGGTGCCCAGCATCAGCCTGCCGCGCTGTACCGGCAGCAGTAGCGATACCCCCAGCGTAGAGGATTTGATATGGGCCGGCATATCGTCGCGGCCTTCATAGTCGTGCTGATAAGGCGCCTCTTCCGGAACGTGGCGCATAAAATGGTTTTCCATATCGCTGCGCACCGTAGGATCGCAGTTTTCATTCAGCGTCAGCGACGCGGAGGTGTGCTGCAGCAGCAGGTGCAGCAGGCCGGTTTGCACCTGGGCCAGCGCCGGAAGATGAGCGACGATCTCGTCAGTGACCAAATGAAAACCGCGTGATTTCTCACTGAGCGTGAGCGTTTGTTGATGCCACATGCCTTGTTCCTGAGTTGGTTACACCGTTTAAGTGTGCAATAAGTCGCGGAAAGGTAAACCTGAAGGCGAAAAAAAACCGTCAGCCTGCGCGGACGGTTTGCATCGGGTACAAGGTGGGGGTGGCACAAGTGAGAGCGGCCGATCGCAAAGAAGTAAAAGCGTCATCCATGCCTGCCCCGCGACATCTTTATCGCGGAGGGCTTTGCTCTTCGCCCCTGCTACCCGCCTGCAGAGATCATCAGCTGCATCACATCACGGCGGCAAACGCCTGCGCGACCTGCTGCACATTATTGCTGTTAAGACCGGCAACGCAGATACGCCCGCTGCCGACCAGATAGATGCCGAACTCTTCGCGCAGGCGATCCACCTGCTGTGCGCTCAGGCCGGTATAGCTGAACATGCCGCGCTGCTTCAGCAGGTAGTCGAAGTTTTTGCCGGGCAGCGCCGTGCTGAGCACGTCTACCAGGGTTTTGCGCATGGCGATAATACGCAGGCGCATCGCCTCTACTTCCGCCAGCCAGTTCGCCTTCAGCGCGTCGTCGTTAAGCACGCGCGCCACCACCTGCGCGCCGAAGTTCGGCGGGCTGGAGTAGTTGCGGCGCACCGTGGCTTTCAGCTGGCCCAGCACGCGGCCCGCCTCTTCGGCGCTGTCACATACGACAGAGAGGCCGCCGACGCGTTCGCCATAGAGCGAGAAGATTTTCGAGAAGGAGTTGCTGACCAGCGCTGGCAGGCCAGCGGCGGCAACCGCGCGAATGGCGTAAGCGTCCGCTTCCATGCCCGCGCCGAAGCCCTGATAGGCAATGTCGAGGAAGGGAATCAGCTCCTGCGCCTTCAGCACCTCAACGGTTTGATCCCACTGCGCGTCAGAGAGGTCCGCGCCGGTCGGGTTGTGGCAGCAGGGATGCAGCAGCACGATGCTCTGCTTCGGCAGGGTTTTCAGCGTCGCCAGGAAGGCGTCGAATTTTACGCCGTGGGTCTCCGCGTCGTACCACGGATAGCTCTTCACCTCGAATCCCGCGCCGTTGAAAATCGCCACATGGTTATCCCAGGTTGGATCGCTGACCCAGACGCCGGCATTCGGGAAGTAGCGCTTGAGGAAATCCGCACCGACTTTCAGCGCGCCGGAGCCGCCCAGCGTCTGAATGGACGCGATGCGCCCCGCCTTCAGCATCGGGTGGTCGGCGCCGAACAGCAGCGGCGCAATGGCGTTACGGTACGCGTTGAGGCCTTCCATCGGCAGATAGAGCGACGCCTGCTGCGGCTCGGCTTTAAGCTGTTCTTCTGCGGCGGCGACCGCCTGGAGCTGAGGGATAATGCCCTGCTCGTCATAGTAGAGGCCGATGCTGAGATTGACTTTATTCAGGCGCGGATCCTGTTTAAAGGTTTCCATCAGCGACAGAATCGGATCGCCGGCGTAGGCGTCAACGTTTTGAAACACGGTGCAGATCTCCATGTATGGTCGTAAAAATCAGAGGTGTATGCAGCATTAAACCATGTATCGTCCGGGACGATGGTTCATGGCGATGATCAGGTTAAGGATCACTGCGCCCGCGACCGACGCTAACAGCATCGGCACGCTGACGACAAACAGCGACGCCAGCACGACGCAGGTATCGACCGCCATTTGCAGTTTCCCGGCGCGCAGCCCGATGCGATCCTGCAGCCACAGCGCCAGAATATTGATTCCGCCCAGGCTGGCTTTATGACGAAACAACACTATAAACCCAATGCCCATGATCACGTTACCGAACAGTGTCGCATAAAAGGGATTGAGCGCGGAAAAGTGGACGAAGAGCGGATGAAGATGGGTGAAGAGCGACACCAGCCCCACCGCGCAGAAGGTTTTCACGGTGAACTCCCATCCCATGCGGCGCGCCGCCAGCCAGTAAAACGGCAGGTTGATCAGGAAAAAGGCGCTGCCGAAAGAGAGCGGCGTCAGATAGCCGATCAAGAAGGCGATGCCGGCGGTGCTGCCCGTCAGCGCCCCCGCCTGTCTCAGCATAATGACGCCGAAAGAGACCATCAGCGTGCCGAGCACTATCGCCAGCGCGTCTTCGATACGTGAATGGGGAATGCGGGTAGGGTCTACAACGTTATCCATAGGTAATCTCATTGCACTCTGAGCCGAAAAAGCGTGGCGTTAAGATGCAAAAAACGCACCATGCCGTCGGCTTATGGCCGCCTTCGGCAGGTGCCAGTGATTATCCAGTTGATAACTAAGGCGCTTTTATTGCTTATTTTCGCGCACGCCTTGCGGTTAAACCGTCAATTCATGCGCAAATTCGAGTTTTTACGCATATCTTTTGCATCATATGGCGCGCAATTGCACCAAATAAGCACATCATGCACTCTTTTGGCGCGCCTTGTGCGCCGGGGCCATCATCAGGCCGTTCTCTTTGAGTCGACCCAGCACGACCGAGGTTTTCACATGGGACACGCTTTGATGGCCCGCCACCAGCTGGCTAATCAGCGCGCTCAGCGACGCCAGATCCGCTACGGCGACCTTGAGCAGATAATCGGCGTCGCCGGTCGTTTTGTAGGCGTCGACGATCGCCTCTTCCTGCTCCACCATACGGTGAAAGCTGTCGACGTAGTCGGCGGTATGGTTAATCAGCCGTACCTCAATCAGGCCGACCATGCCCAGGCCGATCGCATCAGGCGACAGGCGCGCATGATAGCCAAGAATTAAATTCGCCTGTTCAAGGTTGATGCGGCGACGCGAACACTGCGAGGCCGACAGGCCCACTAAATCGCTCAGCTCCTGGTTGGTCAAACGGCCGTTAGATTGTAATAAGGTCAGTATTTTCAGGTCGTAATCATCTACGTGAGTCATGCTGCTTCCAGTGCGTAAACGTGCGCTGTGATACAGATAACCCGATTAAAGGCGGGGTTGTCCAACACTATTTTCTGATGATGCGAGGCGGCATGCACAGATCGTGCATGCCGGAATAGAAAGGTTATTCGTCGTCGTAGGCCGGGCCAGCATAGTTGTCGAAGCGCGACCACTGACCGTTAAACGTCAGGCGAACCGTACCGATAGGGCCGTTACGCTGTTTACCCAGAATAATCTCGGCGATGCCTTTAAGATCGCTGTTCTCATGGTAAACCTCGTCGCGGTAGATAAACATAATCAGGTCGGCATCCTGTTCGATAGAGCCCGATTCACGCAGGTCGGAGTTGACCGGACGTTTATCGGCGCGCTGCTCCAGCGAGCGGTTCAGCTGCGACAGCGCCACCACCGGCACGTTAAGCTCTTTCGCCAGCGCCTTGAGCGAGCGAGAGATCTCGGCAATCTCCAGCGTACGGTTATCGGAAAGCGCCGGCACGCGCATCAGCTGCAGGTAGTCGATCATAATCATGCTCAGCCCGCCATTTTCGCGGAAGACGCGTCGCGCGCGCGAGCGCACTTCGGTCGGCGTCAGGCCGGAAGAGTCATCGATATACATATTCTTCTTCTCCAGCAGGATGCCCATTGTGCCGGAGATACGCGCCCAGTCCTCATCGTCAAGCTGGCCGGTACGGATGCGCGTCTGATCCACGCGCGACAGCGACGCCAGCATACGCATCATAATCTGCTCGCTGGGCATCTCGAGGCTGAAAATCAGCACCGGCTTGTCGTGCAGCATGGCGGCGTTTTCGCACAGGTTCATGGCGAAGGTGGTTTTACCCATCGACGGACGCGCCGCGACGATAATCAGATCCGACGGCTGCAGGCCGGCGGTCTTTTTATTCAGGTCCTGATAGCCGGTATCGACGCCGGTTACGCCGTCGTGCGGCGTTGAGACCAGCGATTCGATGCGCGAGACCGTGGCTTCCAGCACCTCCTGAATGTTCTTCGGCCCTTCATCTTTGTTGGCGCGCGACTCGGCGATTTTAAAGACGTTGGATTCGGCGAAGTCGAGCAGCTCGTCGCTGTTGCGCCCCTGGGGATCGTAACCGGCATCGGCGATCTGATTCGCCACCGAGATCATCTCGCGCACTACCGCGCGTTCGCGCACGATATCCGCATAGGCACCGATGTTCGCCGCGCTGGGGGTGTTTTTCGCCAGCTCCGCCAGATAGGCGAATCCGCCCGCCATCTCCAGCTCGCCGCGCGTTTCCAGCGACTCGGAGAGCGTGATGAGGTCGATAGGCTGGCCCGCTTCCAGCAGACGCTGCATCTCGGAAAAGATCAGACGGTGCGAGCGGTTGAAGAAATCTTCCGCCACGACGCGCTCGGAGACGTTATCCCAGCGTTCGTTATCCAGCATCAACCCACCCAGCACCGACTGCTCCGCTTCAATCGAATGCGGCGGCATTTTAATACCTTCCAGCTGACGGTCGGGCGTGTCGTTCGATTTGTTGGTGGGTTTATTTCCTGCCATAGTGAATGCAATACCGATGTTCTGAGGGGACGCGCCAGTATACCTGATGGCGGCGCGCCTCTCACGCCTGATGTTGAACAATCACAGGAGTAAAAATGGCAAAGCGTATTCAGTTTACCGCGCAGGGCGGGCCTGAGGTGTTGCAGTGGGTTGACGTCGATCCTGCCGATCCTGCTGAGCGCGAAGTGCAGGTAGAGAACCGCGCCATCGGCATTAACTATATTGATACCTACGTGCGCAGCGGACTTTATCCGGTGCCCGCCCTGCCTTCAGGCCTCGGCACCGAAGCGGCGGGCGTGGTGAAGCGCGTCGGCAGCGCGGTGACGCGCTTTAAGCCGGGCGACCGGGTGGTCTATTGCCAGGCGGCGCTGGGCGCCTACAGCGAACTGCACAACGTGGCGGAAGATCGCCTGATGCTGCTGCCGGACGCCATCAGCTTCGAGCAGGCCGCCGCCAGCTTTCTGAAAGGGCTGACCGTACACTATCTGCTGCGTCAGACCTACCGGGTGAAACCGGATGAAACCTTTCTGTTCCACGCGGCGGCGGGTGGCGTTGGCCTGATCGCCTGCCAGTGGGCAAAAGCGCTTGGCGCGCATCTTATCGGCACCGTCGGGTCGGCGGAAAAGGCGAAGCTGGCGAAAGCGGCGGGCGCCTGGGCCACCATCAACTACCGCGAAGAGAATATTGCCGAGCGCGTCAGCCAGCTCACCGAGGGTAAAAAGGTCGCGGTGGTGTATGACTCGGTGGGTAAAGATACCTGGGAAGCGTCGCTGGATTCGCTGCGTCGTCAGGGTCTGATGGTGAGTTTTGGTAATGCTTCCGGGCCGGTTAAAGGCGTCGATTTGAGCATACTCAACCAGAAAGGTTCGCTGTTTGTTACCCGCCCTTCGCTTTACGGCTATATCACCAACCGCGAAGAGCTGGAGCACGCCAGCAACGATCTCTTCTCGCTGCTCGCCAGCGGCGCCATCAAGGTCGAGGTGCCGGAGCAGCAGAAATTCCCGCTGAAAGAGGCGGAGCGGGCGCACCGCACGCTGGAGAGCCGCAGCACCCAAGGCTCTAGCCTGCTGATCCCATGAGCCCTGAACGCAAACGGGGCTTCCCGTAGGAAGCCCCTTTTCTTTTTATCGTTCGCGCTGGTGTAGGGACAGCGGCGATGAATTCATGTCGACTCAACGACAGTTATCCTGGCAGAAAACATAAGTAAAAAATATGTTTAATTGCAAAACAGGCATAAGCAATCTGTCACTCTGTGATCTCACCCGCAATTAATAGCCGCGGCGTCGCTCTAACCTGCTGATTTTGCGGCGCAGCTTGCGGCGCGCACGCTCACGACCGTCGCCGCAAAAGGCGCGATATGCCCAGGCGGCCACCAGCGCCAGCGCCAGCCAGGGCAACAATTTGATTACAAGTGCAAACAGGCCGCCGATAAACATCACCACGGTAGCGACCACCAGCGCCGCCATCACGCCCAGCAGCGAGACGCCCGTCACCAGCAGCATCAGGAAAAAGCCCAGCACAAACAGAATTTCCACGTTGTTACTCCTCTTGTTAGTTCTACAGCCTTATTACAAGAAGCGTGCCAGAGTGTAACTTATTGTCCTGTAAGCAAAACGGCCAGAGTAACGCTGGCAGCAATGGTGAATTTCCCTGAATTCTGGCGTAAAAAAAACCAGCACTCAGGCTGGTTTTTATCGACTGCCGCAGGCGATCAGGCTTCCTGCGGGATCTTGTCCGCCACCAGCGCCAGCGCGGCTTCCAGCACGCGCACGTCTGCGCCCGGCTTGTGGGCGTTTTCACTCAGATGGCGACGCCACTGGCGCGCGCCGGGAATCCCCTGGAACAGGCCGAGCATATGACGCGTGATATGGCCAAGATAGGTGCCCTTCGCCAGCTCCGCCTCAATATAGGGATACATGCTGCGCACCACCGCCACCGGATCGGCTACCAGCGCATCACGGCCAAACAGCTCGCGATCCACCTGCGCCAGCAGGCCGGGATTCTGGTAGGCCTCACGGCCCATCATTACGCCGTCGAGATGCTGCAGATGGACTTTGGCCTCTTCCAGCGATTTTACGCCGCCGTTGATGGCGAGCGTCAGCTGAGGAAAATCACGCTTCAGCTGATAGACGCGTGGATAGTCGAGCGGCGGGATTTCCCGGTTCTCTTTGGGGCTCAGGCCGGAAAGCCAGGCTTTACGCGCGTGGATAATAAAGGTGTCGCAGCCGCCGCGCTGCGCGACGGTGCCGACAAAATCGGTCAAAAATGCGTAGCTGTCCTGATCGTCGATGCCGATGCGGGTTTTTACCGTCACCGGTATTGAAACCACCTGACGCATCGCGTCGATACATTCAGCCACCAGCGAAGCTTCCGCCATCAGGCAGGCACCGAAACGCCCATTCTGAACGCGATCGGAGGGACAACCGACGTTGAGGTTCACCTCATCGTAGCCACGCTCTTCTGCCAGCTTCGCGCACTGGGCCAGCGCCGCCGGATCGCTGCCGCCAAGCTGCAGCGCAACCGGATGTTCCGCCTCGCTGTAGGCCAGATAGTCGCCCTTGCCGTGAATAATGGCACCGGTGGTGACCATTTCGGTGTAGAGCAGCGCGTCGCCGGTCAGCTGACGATGAAAATAGCGACAGTGTCGGTCGGTCCAGTCGAGCATCGGCGCGATGGAAAAACGTTGCGAGGAGAAAGAGTTGCTCATGAAGCGCAGAAAATCCGTTAAGGGTGATGATAATCTGCGCAATGATAGCACATTAACAGGGTGTCGGGCGACTCTGCGTCGCCCGGTTTAGAGACGGCTAAGCATCGCCGATCAGAAGTTAAACCCGAGC
Source organism: Pantoea sp. ACRSC (assembly GCF_022346785.1). Classification (NCBI taxonomy): domain Bacteria; kingdom Pseudomonadati; phylum Pseudomonadota; class Gammaproteobacteria; order Enterobacterales; family Erwiniaceae; genus Pantoea; species Pantoea sp. ACRSC. The sequence continues at coordinate 31,974 of NZ_JAKRNN010000002.1, read as the reverse complement.
TGCATCATCGCGCCCCAGGTATTGTTGTCGCCCACTGAACCAGCCAGATCCAGATGCACCGCGTTGTTGAACGGCGATACGCCAAAACCGGCGGTAAAGACATTTTCATCGTTGGATTTCATATCCGCGCGGTAGCCAGCGCGCAGCGCCAGCCAGTCCAGCACGCGGTATTCCCCACCGACGCCAGCATACTGGCTGCTCTCTTCCGACTTAAAGCGTTTCGTTTCGGTGAGATCCACATCCAGCGCCGCGGTAAAGGGACCGCCGCTCCAGGAGAGGCCAGAGGTCACCAGCGGACGGATCTGGTAGGTGTCGCGATAGCCGTTGGTCTCTTTGGTCTTCAGATCGCGCGACACCAGGTTCTGCCCGGTAACGCCCAGCGTCCAGTTATCGCCCAGCGGCGTTGCTAAACCAGCGTCGACGTTAAAGCCGGTATTATCGTTGCGGTAGCGGCTGCCGTTGAGGTCGTTTTTATCGTAGTTGTAGATGCTGGCGGTGTAGTTATAGAGCCAGGTTTTCTGAATTTTCGGCGTCACGCCGAGCGAAACTGGATGGCCCGCCACGTTAAACTCGTGCGCCACGGCGATACCGTAATCGGTGACCAGCGCCGCCAGGCCGTTTGCGCTGGAGCGCAAATTATTCTGGTCGCCCGGTACGGGAATACGGGTGCCGTCCGCTACGCCGTTAAGATAGTCGATATCGCTCTGCGCCACGTTGGCACGCAGGTGAACCGTGCCGTACGCCTTGGTGATAAACGCAAACGGCAGGGTTTCGTTAGGGACCGTAACCGCCAGCGCGACGCCCGCCGTACCGTTGGCCTTGTTACCGCGCAGATCGCGCAGCTGGTTCGCCACGTCCCGTGACGCCGCTTTAAGCTGCGGATAGCCGTTAAGATAGTCGCGGAAGGTCAGGCCGTTGATAACGTCACGATAGCGATTAACGGTATCGCTGATGTCATCGACCTTATCGACCATCTTGTCTTTATCGGTAATTTGCAGGCCAGCAGAGGGAAAGATAATGCCGACATTGTCGTCCGGCTGCGCACGCGTCATCAGCGCCGGGTTTGCCAGCACGGCGGAGCTCCACGTCGAGGAGGCGACGCCGGTACCGCCCATCGCGTCGTTGCGCGCGTCATACCAGGTTCCCGCAGCCATCGCGGAAGAGGAGAGAAAGAGCGCGTTTAAAACAGCAGGATATAAAAGCGCAGAGCGCCGGGTGGTTTTGTTCGCCATTTGTCTGCCATCACCTTGATCAGGAAAACATTCATCATCGGAATTTGTCGTTAGCGCTATTGTGTATCGCGGCTAACGGTTCATTGCTGTGAATTTAGTTGAAACAGCACTGTTATTCGCCGGATTGGATGTTTTAGCTACAAATCGGCGCTTTTATTATTTAGGGGGATAATCAAAAAGGATATTGAGGCCAGCAGTTGCTTAAGGCCTCTTGAACATTAGTGCTTAACCTGGTGAGTTGTAAAGCAAAACTCTCTTTTTGTTAATTTATGTCTTAACAATGTTGGCACTGATTAGCATTAGCGAAGCGAGTTCACCAGCCAGCGGCCAGCCTAATGTATTGATATTAATGGAAGATGACAGGTTCGGCTCTGAAAGCGCGCAACCTGAGCGCAAGCGCATCGGGTGTGATAAGATAACATCTCGTTTTTAGCGGAGAATCACCATGTCGACAATGACGCCAGATAAAATCATGACCCAGGCAGAGAAGCTCTGTCTGCAACGCGGGGTGCGCCTGACAGCGCAGCGCGCTGAGGTGTTACGTCTGATGGCTGCGCAGCATGGATCGATTAGCGCTTATGATTTACTGGATCAGCTACGCGCCAGCGAGCCACAGGCAAAGCCGCCGACGGTCTATCGCGCGCTGGAATTTTTGCTGGAACAGGGCTTTATTCACCGCGTGGAGTCAAACAACAGCTATGTGGTTTGCCACCATTTTGAAGCGCCGGCGCATACCTCGGTGATGCTGGTCTGCGATCGCTGCGCGGCGGTCACGGAAAAGCAGGCGCAGGGCGTAGAGAATATTATTGCCGATCTGGCTGGCGAGGCGAGCTTTACGCTACGGCACAGCGTGATTGAGGCGCACGGGCTCTGCATGAGCTGTGCGGAAGTTGAAGCCTGTACGCATAAGGATAGCTGCGGGCACGACCATGAGTCAGAAGGGAAAAAGCGCGGAAGAAGAGGCTAAGCAGCACGTCCCTGTGCCGGTCGCTCAGGCAAGGCCTGAGCGAGAAGATTACCAGCGGTAATCTTTGTTATTGCTTTCCCAGTCTGAGACCTCTTTCTCTGCCTCATCCTTAGCGTAACCGTAGCGTTCCTGAATTTTGCCGACCAGCTGATCGCGTTTGCCTTCGATAACCTGCATGTCGTCGTCGGTCAGCTTGCCCCATTTTTCTTTGAATTTACCTTTGAACTGCTTCCAGTTACCGCTCGCTTCGTCTTTGTTCATGTCAGACCTCCACGTCATCCTTAGTTTTACATACCACCACATAATGGTGATACGACAATACAAAGCGCTGCTGTGTCGCGCTGTTGTAAGTTAATTATAGTAGACGAATCGGCAACTGCCGCAGAAATACAGAATAATCTGTTTAGCGCAGCGCGTTAAGGCTGCCGCTGCGCGCGATAATCAGTTTGCAAACCAGCGGTTTAGGCGCCATTCGCGCCGCCAGATCCACCAAAGCGAAACGCCGCGCAGCGCAAGAAAAACCGTTACCGCCAGCCACAAACCGTGGTTGCCCAGCGAGGGTAAGGTCAGCAGCGTCAGGAAGTAACCGAGCGCGGCCACCGCCATGCTGTTGCGCATTTCGCGCCCGCGCGTCGCGCCGATAAACAGCCCGTCCAGCAGATAGCACCACACGCCAGCCAGCGGCAGAATGATCTGCCAGATAAGATAGCGATCGACCAGCTGCTGCAGCGACGCCAGCGAAGTCAGCATCGACACAATAGCGTCACCGCTCGCCGCATAGATTAGCGCGAAGGCGAGCGCAACCATGCCCGCCTGACGACAGGCGGCGTGCCATACTGACAGCAGCCTGTCGCCGTCGCGCGCGCCATAGGCCTCGCCGGAAACGGCTTCCACCGCATAGGCGAATCCGTCGAGCGCATAGGCGGTAAAGGTAATAAACATCAGCAGGACGGCATTGGCGGCGACGATCTCTGGCCCCAGGCGCGCGCCGATAAGCGTCAGCGAGGCAAAGCAGAGCTGCAGCAGCAGGGAGCGCAGCATAATGTCGCGGTTAAGGCGCAGCAGGCGACGGATATCGCCGCGCCAGCTCCTCTTCAGCATCGTCATTGATATGCCGCGTAGCTTCAGAACCCGCCATACCATCGCCAGCCCTACCGCCAGCGTGACATATTCCGCCAACGCCGTCGCGGTCGCCGCGCCGGCCACGCCCCACTTCAGACCGAGCACCAGCCAGAGATCGAGCAGAATATTTACCGTGTTGCCCACCACCAGCAGCACAACCGGCGCACGGGCATACTGCACGCCCAGCAGCCAGCCGAGGATAACCATATTTGCCAGCGTTGCCGGCGCGCTGAGCCAGCGAATATGGATAAAGATGGCGGCCTGCTCCAGCACCTGGGGATTGCCCCCCGCCAGCCGGCCCGCCAGCGCGCTAAGCGGATCGCGCAGCAGAATAAACAGCAGGCCCGCAAGCAGCGCCATCAGCAGCGGCTGCGTCAGGGCGCGCGCCAGCGCCTGCGCATCGCGCGCGCCAAAGGCCTGCGCGGTAAAGCCGGTGGTGCTCATGCGTAAAAAGAGTAACAGCATAAAGACGAAGCTGGTCGCGGTCGCGCCAATCGCTACGCCGCCAAGGTAAACCGGACTGTCGAGATGGCCGATAACGGCGGTGTCCACCAGGCCGAGCAGCGGCACGGTGATATTAGAGAGGATCATCGGCAGCGCCAGCCGCCAGAGTTGTCGATCGTCAGCAGAGAAGAGACGCATCAGCCGGTCCATGCCTGAAAACGTAAAAAGGAGCGAGGCGGCCTCAATGCGGCGCTAGCCGCAGGAGGAGGCGCGTGAAAAGATTATCGTACAGACGCCTGGCGAAGCGATACAGGCGTCTGAAGGCGAGCGGTCAGAGCCACTCGCCGTTGCGCACCACGCCCACTGCCAGACCTTCAACGGTCAGCGACTGCGTGCGGGTATCGACGATAATCGGTTCGAAGTCGTTGTTTTCCGGCAGCAGATGAACCACGGTGCCCTGCTTTTTCCAGCGTTTTACCGTGACTTCGTCATCGATACGCGCCACAACAACCTGACCGTTACGCACATCCTGCGTTTTATGCACCGCAAGCAGATCGCCATCCATAATGCCGATATCTTTCATCGACATACCGGCAACGCGCAGCAGGAAATCAGCAGAGGGCTTAAACAGGTCGGGATCGACTTTATAGTGCGTCTCAATATGTTCCTGAGCCAGCAGCGGCTCGCCAGCGGCGACGCGGCCGATTAACGGCAGCCCGTTGGACTCTTCCTCTTCCATCAGCAGGCGAATGCCGCGTGATGCGCCGGAAACGATCTCAATAACGCCTTTACGCGCCAGCGCTTTAAGGTGTTCTTCGGCGGCGTTGGGGGAACGGAACCCCAGCTGCGAGGCGATCTCCGCACGCGTTGGCGGCATGCCCGTCTGGTTGATATGGTCGCGAATCAGGTCATAAACCTGTTGCTGCCTGGTGGTTAATGCTTTCATCCCGCCCCCTGGTTGTTTATACAGTCGCTGTGAGTATATACAGGTATTGGTGAAATGAAAACCAAAACCCAGGGAAATAACAGCCGTTTGGGCCATTGTGGAAAGCCTACCGCAAATGCGTCCAGAGCAGCGCGATCCAGATGAACAGCGCCAGTATAATAGCGAGCAAAACGGCGGCGGAGCCCATATCTTTCGCTCGTCCCGACAGCGGGTGACGCTCCTGGCCGATACGGTCGACCACCGCTTCGATTGCGCTGTTGAGGATCTCGACAATAATCACCAGCACCACCGATCCAATCATCAGGATGCGCGCGACGGTGTCGACATCCAGCCAGCAGGCGATAGCGATAGCGACGATGGCGGCCGTGGCCTCCTGACGAAACGCGGCTTCATGCTGCCAGGCGGCGCGCAGCCCCTGCCACGAGTAGCCTGCCGCTTTTACAATCCTGAGCAAACCGGTGGTATTACTTGCCATTGCGAGGGAACCCTTTAGGTTGTTTGACGTCAATGTCTGGGCCAGGTGCGTTTGGCACCACCACAGATCTTCGCAGCACTTTCTGATATGCTTGCGGCGCTTTGCTAACAAGAGGCTTCATGTTGTCTATGTCAGGTTGGCGTAAACTTTATTATAAATTGTTGAATTTACCACTCTCTGTTCTGGTAAAAACGAAGGCTATTCCGGGCGATCCCGTTTCCGAACATGGACTCGATCCAACGCGGCCGATTATGTACGTGCTGCCATACGATTCCAAGGCGGATTTGCTGACGCTGCGCCAGCAGTGTCTGAAGCATAATCTGCCCGATCCGCTGTTACCACTGGAGATTGACGGCTCGATACTGCCGCGCCACGTGTTTATTCACGACGGCCCGCGCGTATTCCCCGCTTTTGGGCCGAATACCGAATCGGTGAAGATTTTTCACGAGTATCTCGATCTGCACCGTAACAACCCTCAGCTCGATATCCAGATGCTGCCGGTTTCGGTGATGTTTGGCCGCGCGCCCGGCCGCGAGGTTCAGGGCGACGATGCGCCGCACCTGCGCGAGCTTAACGGGGTTGAGAAGTTTTTCGCTATCGTCTGGCACGGCCGCGACAGCTTTGTGCGCTTTTCGCCAACCGTCTCGCTGCGCTGGATGGCGACGCAGCACGGCACCGACAAATCCATCGCGCAGAAACTGGCGCGCGTGGCGCGTATTCATTTCGCACGCCAGCGTTTAGCCGCGGTTGGTCCGCGTCTGCCGGCGCGACAGGATCTCTTCAACAAGCTGCTGCAGTCCAAGGCGATTGAAAAAGCGGTGGAAGAAGAGGCGCGCAGCAAAAAGCTCTCCCATGAGAAGGCGCAGCAAAACGCCGTTGAGATGATGGAAGAGATCGCTGCCGACTTCTCCTATGAGGCGATCCGCGTCACCGATCGCGTAATGGGCTGGCTGTGGAGCCGTCTCTATCAGGGCATCAACGTCAACGGCGGCGAACGCGTGCGCCAGCTGGCGGAAGATGGCCATGAGATCGTCTATGTGCCCTGCCATCGCAGCCATATGGATTATCTGCTGCTCTCCTACGTCCTTTATCACCAGGGCCTGGTGCCGCCGCATATCGCCGCGGGCATCAACCTGAACTTCTGGCCCGCCGGTCCGATCTTCCGTCGCCTGGGCGCGTTCTTTATTCGCCGTACCTTTAAAGGCAATAAACTCTACGCCACCGTATTCCGTGAATATCTCGGCGAGCTGTTCAGCCGCGGCTATTCGGTCGAGTATTTCGTTGAAGGTGGGCGCTCACGTACCGGTCGCCTGCTCGATCCGAAAACCGGCACGCTGGCGATGACGCTGCAGGCGATGCTGCGCGGCGGCAAACGTCCGATTACGCTGGTGCCGATCTATATCGGCTATGAGCACGTCATGGAAGTGGGTACTTACGCCAAAGAGCTGCGCGGCGCGGCGAAAGAGAAAGAAGGCTTTATGCAGATGGTGCGCGGCCTGCGCAAGCTGCGTAACCTGGGCCAAGGCTACGTTAACTTCGGCGAACCGCTGCCGCTGGTGAACTACCTGAACAAGCAGGTGCCGGAGTGGCGCGACGCTATCGACCCGATTGAACCGCAGCGTCCCAGCTGGCTGACGCCGACGGTCAACGATATTGCGGCGCGTCTGATGGTGCGCATCAACGAAGCGGGCGCGGCTAACGCCATGAACCTGTGCGTTACCGCGCTGCTCGCCTCACGTCAGCGCTCACTAACCCGCGAGCAGCTGATCGAGCAGCTGGATTGCTACACCGCTCTGCTGCGCAACGTGCCCTATTCGCCGGAATCAACGGTGCCGCCGCTTTCAGCGGAAGAGCTGCTGAACCATGCGATGAGCATGAATAAGTTCGAAACTGAACAGGACAATATCGGCGATATCATCATCCTGCCGCGCGAGCAGGCGGTGCTGATGACCTATTACCGCAACAATATTCACCATATGCTGGTGATGCCGTCGCTGATCGCCGCCATTATTCAGCAGCATCCTAACCTGAGCGAAGCCGAGCTGCTGCGCCAGGTGCGTCTGATCTACCCGATGCTGAAAAGCGAGCTGTTCCTGCGCTGGGAAATCGACGCCCTGCCGGCGCTGCTGAGCGCGCTCTGTCAGGAGCTGGCGCGTCAGGGGCTGATTACCCTGCAGGATGGCCAGCTGCGCCACACCGCCGCGCGTTATCGCACGCTGCAGCTGCTGGCCGCCGGTATCCGCGAGACCCTGCAACGTTTCGCTATCACCTTCTCTATCCTCAGCGCGAAGCCGACCATTAACCGCGGCACGCTGGAGAAAGAGAGCCGTATGCTGGCACAGCGTCTTTCGGTGCTGCACGGCATCAACGCGCCGGAGTTTTTCGATAAGGCGGTGTTTACCACGCTGGTGCTGACGCTGCGCGATGAGGGCTATATCAGCGATACCGGCGACGCCGACGTTGAGCGTACCCAGGCCACCTGGCATATTCTGGCCGATCTGGTGACCAGCGATGTGCGGCTGACTATCGAAAGCGCGGTGGCGCACGAGTAACGCACCGCAGGCAGAAAAAACAAAGGGCGACAGTGATGTCGCCCTTTTTTTCAGTTACTCATCAGCCTGATAAGCGGGAAAGGTAAAAAGCGTCTCTTCCGCGCTAGCGCCAAAGGCGACAACGTTGTCGCCTTTTTACCGTTAAAACAGCCCACTAAACGGCGGCGTATTCAACACCACGCCGATAAATATCACCAGGCCAACATAATTATTGTTGAGGAAGCCCTGGAAGCAGGCGTCGCGCTCGCGGTGTACGATCAGCTTTTGCTGGTAGAGAAACAGCGCCGCGGCGCCAAGCAGCGACCAGAAAAAGAAGGCGTTAAGCTGCATCATCAGGCCCACCAGCGCCAGCAGCGCCAGCGTTGCGAGCTGCAGGAGGCCGATAATCAGCTTGTCGTAGCGGCCGAACAGAATCGCCGTTGATTTGACGCCAATCTTGATATCGTCATCGCGATCCACCATGGCGTACTGCGTATCATAGGCGACGGTCCAGCAGATGTTAGCCAGAAACACCAGCCAGCACTCTAGTGGTAAGGACTCACTAACTGCAGACCAGGCCATCGGGATCGCCCAGCCGAATGCCGCCCCTAATACCACCTGCGGCAAGTGGGTATAGCGCTTCATAAAGGGATAGCACCAGGCCAGCGCCAGGCCGCCAAACGAAAGCAGAATCGTCATCAGATTCATGGTCAGCACCAGCCCGAACGCCAGCAGCCCCAGCAGCACGAACAGGATTTTCGCCTCTTTCTCGCTTACCGCGCCGCTGGGCAGCGGACGGCCTGCGGTACGCTTCACGAAGCCGTCGACCTTGCGATCGGCGAAATCGTTAATCACGCAGCCCGCCGCGCGCATCACAAATACGCCGAGCACAAACACCACCAGCACCGACAGCGGCGGCACGCCCAGGGTCGACAGCCAGAGCGCCCACAGCGTCGGCCACAGCAGCAGCAGCGTGCCGATCGGTTTATCAATACGCATCAGGCGGCTATAGGCCTGAAACTTGCTCATCTGTACGCTTTTTTCCACGTGTAATCGTCCTCAGGCCAGGTCGCGATAGAGCGGCGAGGCCGGTAAAAACAGTTCGGTCAGCAGCAGCGGCTTGCCTGACAGTCGCAGGCGCGAGCGGCGTCCCCAGAGCGCGCCGACGCTGCCCGGTTCGATAAAGTCGCGGCTTAAGGTTGAAGAGGAGAAGAGATAGCGGCCAAGCGGGCGCGTTCCCAGCTTTTGCAGCATCTGCTCTGGCCCGCTGAGGGTGCTCTCCGGCACCAGCGTGCGGCCAATAAGCCAGGGTTCATCGTCGCCGCACAGCACAATCTCCCGCAGCCAGAAACGCGCATCGTCCGGCAGAAGCGCCCTTTCATCGGTAAGCTCATCGGCATTAATAAAGCCTTCGCGTATCGGCTGCACCGTTACCTGCCGACAGTGCTGCTCGAAACGGCGCGTCATGGAGTCCTCCTCCATCAGCCAGTCCAGCAGCGGCGCGGTCAGCGTCGGATGCGTGGACGGCAGCCAGTTGAGCGCGCGTAATAAGCTGAGCGCCTCGTGCGACATATCACCACTCCCGTCAATTTTGAGGGCAACAGTGTAGCGCAGAGGCGCGACGGGCACACCTGGCGGCGCTTATTCGCGCTTCAGGCGGTTGCTGTTCGCCAGCCACAGGGTCACCACCAGAATCAGGATGGCGCCGGAGTAGCAGAGCGTGTCGAAGGGATTTTTATGGTCGACGATAATCAGTCGAATAATCGCCGTAATGCCGATGTAGACAAAGTAGCGCAGCGGAAAGTGATAGCCAGACTGGAAATACTTGACGATCAGCGCGATAAATTCGAAGTAGAGGAAATAGATAACGATCCCCTCAATCAGCAGATAAGAGGAGGCCTGCTCGCCAACGTTCAGCAGCACGTTGGCAAGGTGCAGCGTCTCTTTGCCGAGGAACACTGCCAGAATAACCGCCAGCGCCAGCAGTCCCAGGTTGAGCACCCATTGCAGCGCCAACGCGATGTACTGACCGCCGGTGGGTTTAACGTTCATGATTTGCCTCGATAATGGCTTTTAGTAAGGATCGCCATCATGCTGCAATGTGACGCAGATCACAAGATACCAGCCGCGCCCTGCCCGACGCGGCGCGCCAGCTGCCAATAGCCAGCCAATATTTATCCCCTTCCCGTAGAGCGAACTGGTCTACAGTTAAAGAGTCGGCAGCGCGCGCAGGTCGCTTAAAATTCAGGAAAAATTGCGCCCGCCCGGCGGTTCGTTTTGCAGATTGCTCTTTCCGTCAGGCTGGCTTTCTGCTGCTTTTTAGCCTGACGGTTATGGAGTGGCATGACGTGTTGACCCTGCTTAATCTTCTCTCCGCCGTCGCCCTGCTGGTCTGGGGCACCCATATCGTGCGCTCCGGCATTATGCGCGTCTTCGGCGCGGACCTGCGCCGCGTGCTCAGCCGCAGCATCGAAAAGAAACCCATGGCTTTTCTGGCGGGCATCGGCGTAACGACGCTGGTGCAGAGCAGCAACGCCACCACGCTGCTGGCGACCTCCTTTGTGGCGCAGAAACTAATGGGCCTGACGCCTGCGCTGGTGGTGGTGCTGGGCGCCGACGTGGGCACCGCCATTATGGCGCGTATTCTCACCTTCGATCTCTCCTGGCTGTCGCCGCTGTTTATCTTTTTCGGCGTGGTCTTTTTCCTGTCGCGCAAGCAGACGCGCGTCGGCCAGATGGGCCGCGCCAGTATCGGACTGGGGCTGATTTTGCTGGCGCTGCAGCTGATTGTCAGCGCCGCCCGGCCGATTACCCAGGCGTCGGGTGTGCAGGTGCTCTTTTCCAGCCTGACCGGCGATATTCTGCTGGATGCGCTTATCGGCGCGGTCTTCGCCATTATCAGCTACTCCAGCCTGGCGGCGGTGTTGATCACCGCCACGCTGACCGCCGCAGGCGTGATCTCATTTAAAGTGGCGCTCTGTCTGGTCATCGGCGCCAATCTCGGCAGCGGCCTGCTGGCGATGCTCAACGCCAGCGGCTCTAACGCCGCCGGCAAGCGGGTGGCGCTCGGCAGCCTGCTGTTCAAGCTGCTCGGATCGCTGGCGGTGCTGCCCTTTATCAACCTGCTGGCGCCCTGGCTCGATACGCTGCCGGTCAATGACGAAGAGCTGGTGATCTTCTTCCACGTTTTCTACAACCTGATCCGCTGCCTGATTATGGTGCCCTTCGCTGACCCGATGGCGCGCCTCTGCACCCGCCTCATCGGCGACGACGCCGAGGCGGATATGGCAGTGAAGCCTCGCCACCTCGACCGCAGTGCGCTGGATACGCCGACGCTGGCGCTGGTCAACGCCGCGCGCGAGGCGCTGCGCATCGGCGACGTGCTGGAAATGATGCTGGAGGCGTTCAGCAAAGTGGTGCACGGCGAAGTGCGCGAAGAGCGTACGGTGCGACGGCTGGACGACGATGTCGACGTGCTCTATACCGCCATCAAGCTCTATCTGGCGCGCATGCCGAAAGAAGATTTGTCGGAAGAGGATTCGCGCCGCTGGGGCGAAATTATCGAAATGTCGCTGAACCTTGAACAGGCGGGCGACATTATTGAGCGCATGAGCGGCGACGTAGCGGATAAGGCGCTGACGCCGCGTCGCGCCTTCTCGCCGGAAGGCATCAGGGAGCTGGAGACGCTGCATGAGCAGCTGCTGGCGAACCTGCGCCTCAGCCTGTCGGTATTTCTCTCACGCGACATCAGCAGCGCGAAACGGCTGCGCCGCGCCAAGCATCGCTTCCGTATTCTGATCCGCCGCTTCTCGCATGCACATGTGGAGCGGCTGCATCAGCAAAACGTTCAGAGCATTGAAACCAGCTCGCTGCATCTGGGGCTGCTGGGAGATATGAAACGCCTGAATTCGCTGCTCTGCAGCGTGGCCTATACGCTGCTGGAGCAGCCGGACGACGAGCGGGACTATGAGTAAAGCGGGGGCGCGTCGCCCCCGCTCTGTTACTTTTTATCGACCGGTTTGCCTGACCAGTAGCCAGCCAGCAGCGAACCGGAAAGGTTGTGCCAGACCGAGAAGAGCGCGCCTGGCAGCGCGGCCAGCGGCGAGAAGTAGAGTTTGCCCAGCGTCGCCGCCAGGCCGGAGTTCTGCATCCCGACCTCCAGCGCCAGCGTGCGGCAGGTCGACTCGTCGAAGCCGAACAGCTTGCCGCCCCAGTAGCCGCCCAGCAGGCCGATGGCGTTATGCATTATCACGGCGGCGATCACCATCAGGCCGACCGAGCTGATAAAGCCCTGGCTGCCCGCCACCACGGCGCTGATGATCAGCAGAATGCACACCATCGAGAAAGCCGGCAGGTAGGGCTCGATGCGGCGCACCAGTCCGTTAAAGCTGTGGTGAACGATCAGTCCGAGGCTAATGGGGATCGCCACGATCTTCACGATGCTGAGCAGCATACCCATAACGTCCACCTGGATATGGGTATCGACGTAGAAGCGCGTCAGCAGCGGCGTAGCAAAAACCCCCACCAGCGCGGAAACCGAGGAGATGGTCACCGAGAGCGCGACGTCGCCCTTCGCCAGATAGATCATCACGTTCGAGGCGGTACCGCTGGCCACGCTGCCGACCAGGATCATGCCCGCAGCGAGATCCGGCGGCATATGGAACAGCTTCGCCAGCGCCCAGGCGGCAAGCGGCATCACCAGATAGTGCAGAAAGGTGCCGGCGATCACCGGCGCCGGGCGCACCAGCACGCGTTTGAAATCGTCGATATTAAGCGTTACGCCCATGCCAAACATAATCAGCATCAGCAGCCAGGAGACCCACGGCCCGATGCCGAGAAAGACGCCGGGGGAATACCAGGCGGCCAGGGAGAGCAGCACGGCCCACAGCGGGAACAGGCGGGTTATTTTGGCGAGCATAGCCAGACTTCCTTCTTTGAATGTTGTGTTTTTTCGCGGTTTTGCCACAGAGAAACGCGGCGCAGGAACGGGTGCGCCGGCGGAGCGGGATCATAACATTTCGTTATCGCAAGGTGAGGCCAGAAGGGAAAATGGGGATCGACTGCTGCCGATCCCGCAGATAGTGCCGGAAATACGCTGGCTTTTACGCTAAAAAGCGGTCGATCGCACCAGCCGGATCCGATCCGGCCGGGCAGATCCTTACTCGAACAGGTTCTTATGCAGCGCGCGCACGACGCTTTCCGCATCTTCACCCGGCACCAGGAAGCAGAGGTTGTAGCTGCTGGCGCCGTAGCAGATCAGGCGCAGGTTAAACGGCTCAAGCGTACCGAACACCTCTTTGCCAACGCCGCGCGCTCTGGAGAGGTTGTTGCCGATAATCGCCACCAGCGCCAGGTTCTCTTCTACCTCAACGCGGCAGAGCGACGACAGCTCCGTCAGCAGCGCCTGGGTCAGCAGGCTGTCGCCGGTCGAGGTCGAGCCGGTGGTGTCGAGCGTCAGCGCAACGCTGACTTCTGAGGTGGTAATCAGATCCACCGAGATGTTATGGCGCGCCAGAATAGTGAACACCTCGACGAGGAAGCCGCGCGAGTGCAGCATGTTCAGACTGTGCAGCGTCAGCAGCGTCTGGCGACGACGCAGCGCCAGCGCGCGGAACAGCGGCGGGTTGGCGGTTTCGCGGTGAACGCGCGTGCCGCCGGCGGCGGGATCTTTGCTTGAGCCGACAAACACCGGAATATCGCTGCGCACCGCCGGCAGCAGCGTCGCCGGATGCAGCACCTTGGCGCCGAAGATCGCCATTTCGGTCGCCTCTTCGAAGGTGATGTCATCGATACGTTTAGCGGACGGCACCACGCGCGGATCGGTGGTGTAGATACCCGCCACGTCGGTCCAGATATCGACGCGCGCCGCTTTCAGCGCCTCGCCCAGCAGCGCAGCGGTGTAGTCGCTGCCGCCGCGTCCCAGCGTGGTGGTGCGCCCCTTTTGTTCGCTGCCGATAAAGCCCTGGGTAATCACCAGCGACTGCGCCAGACGCGGGGTGAGCAGCGCGGCGGCCTGTTCGGCCAGCGTCGCGATTTCCGGCTCGGCGCGGCCAAAGCGGTCGTTGGTGCGCATCACTTTACGCACGTCGAACCACTCCGCCTCTACCTGACGCTCGCGCAGGATCTCCACGAACAGCAGCGTCGACATCAGCTCGCCGTGGCTGACCAGTTCGTCGGTAAGCGCGTTAGAGGTGGCCAGCGAGGCGGCATCGGAAAGCATGGTGATGTTTTCGAGCATGCGATCGATTTCATCACGGATAACGGCCGGGTTTTGCAGGCGTTCGACAATCGCATACTGGATGCGGCGAATTTCATCCAGCAGGTAAGCGCGCTGCGCCTGCTCCTGGCCTTCCGCCAGCGATACCAGCAGATTGGTTACGCCCGCCGATGCGGAGAGCACCACCAGACGCGTGTTGGCATTGGCCAGCACCACATCGGCGCTGCGGTTCATAGCATCGAAATCGGCAACGCTGGTGCCGCCAAATTTCGCCACGATCAGAGTTTGAGACATGTACGACCTCGTGTCAGGTTATCTTCTCCCGCGTTTATGGGACGGGAGACATTGTATCAGCCTTGGCACAAGGGAAGAGCAGAATTGGGCAGACAAGATCAGGAGACGTGTCACCCAGAAGCACTTCACCTTGCGAAGCGACCGACTGTGGACGCCTCTGGTGACAACCCAGGGGATTCAGCCCCTGCAGCCGACAGGCAACACTCCGTGTGTTGACCACCTCGGCGTCGCTCCCCCTGATGTGTTATCCCCGGATACGGTTCCTCCAACACACTGCCTGGGCGACGCGCCTCTTCTGGCTTGCGCACGGGTGCGCAAGTAGCCGCATAAAAATAGCGGGTCATAAGGTTGCTGTCTACGTCTGTTGGCGATTTGCTGCGCCCGCAGAGCTAAATGCCCCCTTTCAGACCGGTTTATTCTGATTCGGCACAAGGTTCAGCGGCGGCGTTAACGGCACAATAGGCACCGCCTGGTCTGGACATCGCCTGCGGCGACAGGCGAAAACGGCGCGCGGTTTCCGCCGCGCTGCCCGCCGCAAAGGTGACGACGCCGACAAAATTTTTCCTTTCAGCGGACACTATTGTCATACTGAAACGCTACACGGGTGTGGTTGCCCACGATGGAATGACGGTTCTTAAATCAACAAGAGTGTTGCCATGAAAAATATCAATCCGACCCAAACCGCAGCCTGGAAAGCGCTGCAACAGCATTTTGAACAGATGAAATCGGTGACTATCGCCGAGCTGTTCGCCCAGGATGCCGATCGTTTTGCTAAATTCTCTGCCACCTTTGACGACCAGATGCTGGTGGATTTTTCGAAAAACCGCATCACCCAGGAGACGCTTGACAAGCTGCAGGCGCTGGCCAAAGAGACCGACCTGAGCGGCGCAATTAAATCGATGTTCTCCGGCGAGAAGATCAACCGCACCGAAGATCGCGCCGTGCTGCACGTTGCGCTGCGCAACCGCAGCAATACGCCGATCCTGGTAGACGGCAAAGATGTGATGCCGGAAGTGAACGCGGTGCTGGAAAAGATGAAGCACTTCTCTGAGCGCATTATCGGCGGCGAGTGGAAAGGCTATACCGGCAAAGCGATCACCGACGTGGTGAATATCGGCATCGGCGGTTCAGATCTGGGTCCGTTTATGGTGACGGAAGCGCTGCGCCCCTATAAGAACCACCTGAATATGCACTTCGTCTCCAACGTGGACGGCACGCATATTGCGGAAACCCTGAAAGATCTCAGCCCGGAAACCACGCTGTTCCTGGTGGCGTCAAAAACCTTCACCACGCAGGAAACCATGACCAACGCCCACAGCGCGCGCGACTGGTTCCTGAAAACCGCTGGCGACCAGCAGCACGTAGCGAAACACTTCGCCGCGCTGTCGACCAACGCGAAAGCGGTGGGCGAATTCGGCATCGATACCGCCAATATGTTTGAGTTCTGGGACTGGGTCGGCGGCCGCTACTCGCTCTGGTCCGCTATCGGCCTGTCGATTATCCTCTCTATCGGCTTCGACAACTTCGAGCAGCTGCTGAGCGGCGCGCACGCGATGGATAAGCACTTCTCCACCACGCCGGCCGAGCAGAACCTGCCGGTACTGCTGGCGCTGATCGGCATCTGGTACAACAACTTCTTCGGTGCCGAAACCGAAGCGATTCTGCCTTACGATCAGTACATGCACCGCTTCGCGGCCTACTTCCAGCAGGGCAATATGGAGTCTAACGGCAAGTACGTCGATCGCGACGGCAACCCGGTGGATTACCAGACCGGCCCGATTATCTGGGGCGAGCCGGGTACTAACGGCCAGCACGCCTTTTACCAGCTGATCCATCAGGGCACCAAGCTGGTACCGTGCGACTTTATCGCGCCGGCCATTACCCACAACGCGCTGGCGGATCATCACCAGAAGCTGCTTTCCAACTTCTTCGCCCAGACCGAAGCGCTGGCGTTTGGTAAGTCACGCGAGGTGGTGGAGAAAGAGTTCACCGATGCGGGCAAATCAGCCGAGTCTGTCGCACACATCGTGCCGTTCAAGGTGTTTGAAGGCAATCGTCCGACCAACTCAATTCTGCTGCGCGAGATCACCCCTTACAGCCTGGGCGCGCTGATTGCGCTTTACGAGCACAAGATCTTCACCCAGGGCGCTATCCTCAATATCTTCACCTTCGATCAGTGGGGCGTAGAGCTTGGCAAACAGCTGGCTAACCGTATTTTGCCTGAGCTGGAAAACAGCGAGGATATTACCAGCCACGACAGTTCCACTAATGGCTTAATTAACCGCTATAAATCCTGGCGCTAATAAAGTCGCTGTTCTGCAAGGGCGGCCCGCACGGCCGCCTTTTTTGTGTCATAGCAAACAAAATAACCGCGCTGGCCCTCGAAACAGGCGCAATGCAGACGGGATAATTCTTAAATTAAGCTAAGATTGTTCTGAAGCTGTAGCCTGACGCCCCCTCTGCCTCGCGTTTTAAATGGCCCTTATTTTCCCTGCTGCTCTCCTCTCTCGCTTGTTTTATAAGGAAAATTTATTTCCAGCTATCCCGGCAAAATCTGATAATCGCGTTTTCGGGCCAGTTGTTAATAAAAAAGCGCAAAACGCTTTGCATTTAATTTTCGGCCAGCAATAAATCCGGCCTTGCGCTAATTCCAGCCAATAAAAAAGGGGTTATCGCTGTTTAGCCCCCTTTTTAGTCACAATAAACCGCGCCTTTCACACCCCTTTTCCCACGCTGAACTCTGGTAATTTGTTGCCCTATACTGAACGCGCCCGTAACGGGTACATCCTTCATTCACTCAATGCAGGACAAGCTGTATGAAAAAAATCATGGTTGCCGGAGCAGCCGTACTATACGTCGCAGCGCATTCCGTGGCTTTTGCCGCTCCGGAAGAAGCGGGTGCCGCAGCGGGCGCGCAGGCAGGAGCAATCTCCGCCGGCACCTCGACCGCTGTCGGTATCGGCGCGCTCGGCGCATTAGTCGGTGTCGGCATCGCCGCTTCTGGCGGTGGTGATGGCGCGAATACCGGTACAACAACCACGACCACAACGAGCACCACTCGTTGACGTAGCACCTTTAAACATAACCACACAGCCGTGTGGTTATTTTTTGCTTTGGCTTCTTTTACAGGGACACACAGTGCGCCAACTTCCTTTGTTGCTGGCTTGCCTGCTGCTGCAGGCCTGCACGCAGACGCAAAAAGGGCTGGAACAGACCGTCATGATGGCGGTGTCCGGGCCCGATGACGTGATTAAAACCGATCAGCAGATCGCCGACCTGCCCTACGCCAGCCTCTATGCGCGAATCAATGAAGGCCCACAGATTTTCGTGGTGCTGGGCTATAACGAAAATGGCCAGCAGAAGTGGATCACCCAGGATAACGCCATGCTGGTGACCCAGCACGGCCGCCTGGTGAAAACCCTCGGCCTGCCGGACAACCTGCAGGCGGTGAGCAATCTGCCGCAGGATCCGCTGGCGGATGCGCTGCATCTGCGCGACGGCGCCAGCTGGACGCGCATCGCGCAGTGGACCGAGCGCGGCGAAACGCGCGCCGCGACGGTAAGCTCGCGCTTTACGCGCGGCGCTGACGAGGTGCTGACGCTGCCGGGTCGCCGCGTCGCCTGCCGCGTCTGGATCGAGCAGGCGCGCATCGAGGCCACCGGCCGCGCGTGGGAGAATACCTTCTGGGTCGATAACAGCAGCGGCGATGTGGTGCAGGCGCGCCAGATGCTGGCTGCGGACGACTTCCCTGTTGCCACTACCCTTCTGAAGCCGGCGAAATCATGAAAACAACACTCTCTTTGCTGGTCGGGCTGATGCTGGCCGGCAGCAGCGCCGCGTGGGCGGCGGGTCAGGTCACGGTGCACGCCGCACAGGGCAGCGCTACGCTCGAAAACGTACAGAATCTGGCGCAGCTGACAACGCAGCCGGCGCTTATTGACGCCGCCTGGTGGCGCGGCGCAGTCATCGCAGAGCGAAACGCCAGCTCGGTAGCGCAGCGCCAGCAGCAGCAGACGCTGGCCGATCTGCGCGCCTGGCAGGCACAGAGCAGCGGCGATCGCGCCGCCGCTATTGGCGAAGTGCTGCGCCAGCTCAGCGCCATCAGGGTCACTGGCCGCCAGTTCGTCTCGCTCGATCCCGATGAGATCCGGCTCCATCCTGAAGCCAACCGTCGCCTGGAAGGCCGCTACGACCTCTGGCTGACGCCGCCGTCCGACAGCGTATGGCTGATGGGCGCGCTGCGCGGCGCAGGCAAAGTGAGCTGGCAGCCGGGCCAGACGGTGCGCGGCTATCTGGCGCAACACGATCGCCTTTCCGGCGCGGAGAACAGCTACGCCACGGTAATCGCGCCCTCCGGCGAGACGCAGCGCGTGCCGGTCGCGTACTGGAATCAGCGTCATCGCGAGGTCGCGCCCGGCAGCATTATCTGGCTGGGCTTCTCCTCCTGGAGCCTGCCTGACGCCTATAGCGATTTGAACCAGCGCATGATTTCTGTTCTGACTCACCGGGTGCCAGAGTGATGAATAAACGACTTTTTTTCAGCCTGCTGGCTGTTTCCGTGGCCGCCGCGTGCCAGGCGCAGGCCGAGACCTTTCCCGATCCGGTGGGTCCGTCGCAGTCTGACTTCGGCGGCGTCGGCCTGCTGCAGGTGCCGACCGCGCGCATGGCGCGCGAGGGCGAATTCAGCCTTAACTTCCGCGATAACGATCAGTACCGCTACTACTCCGCCTCGCTGCAGCTGCTGCCCTGGCTGGAGACAACGGTGCGCTATACCGACGTGCGCACCAGGCGCTACAGCGCCGTAGAGAGCTTTAGCGGCAACCAGAGCTACAAAGACAAGGCGTTCGACCTTAAGCTGCGCCTGCTGAAAGAGAGCTACTGGCTGCCAGAGGTCGCTTTGGGCTCGCGCGATCTGGGCGGCACCGGCCTGTTCGACAGCGAATATCTGGTGGCGAGCAAAGCCTGGGGGCCGTTCGACTTTACCCTGGGGCTGGGCTGGGGCTACCTCGGCAACAGCGGCACGGTTAAAAACCCCTTCTGCTCCTACAGCGACAGCTACTGCCAGCGTCCCGGCGTCGGCGAAGCGGGCTCAATTAATGGCTCGCAGATGTTCCACGGCCCGTCGGCGCTGTTCGGCGGCGTGGAGTATCAAACGCCGTGGCAGCCGCTGCGTCTTAAGCTGGAATATGAAGGCAATAACTATCAGGATGATTTCGCCGGCCGGCTCGATCAGCGCAGCAAGATCAACGTTGGCGCGATCTACCGCGTCACTGACTGGGCCGATATCAACGCCAGCTACGAGCGCGGCAACACCTTTATGTTCGGCGTCACGGTGCGCACCAACTTTAACGATCTGCGCCAGGCGCATATCGACAGCGCGAAGCCCGAATACCATCCTCAGCCGCAGGAGAGCATGCTGGAGCCGACGGTGGTCGCCAGCCAGCTGAGCGATCTGAAGTACAACGCCGGACTGAACGGGCCGCGCATCCAGACTCGTGGCAGCACGCTGTTCGTCTCTGGCGAGCAGACCAAATATCGCGACACGCGCGAAGGGGTCGATCGCGCTAACCGCATCATTATGAATAACCTGCCGGCGGGCATCGAAACTATCGAGGTGACCGAGTCGCGCTTCAACATGCCGCAGGTCACGACGCGCACCGACGTCAACAGCCTGCGCAATGCGCTGGCAGGCTATCCCCTCGGCCAGGAGCAGTCGCTGCGCCAGACGCGCGAGAATCCGGTGGATCCAGGAGAGACCGAGCAAGGTTTCTTTATTCGTAAAGAGCGCCTGAACTACAGCCTGTCGCCAGTGCTGAACCAGTCGGTCGGCGGCCCGGAAAGTTTCTATATGTACCAGGTCGGCGTGATGGGTAACCTGGACTACTGGTTTACCGATCATCTGCTGGTGGGCGGCAGCCTGTTCGGCAACCTCGCCAATAACTACGACAAGTTCAACTACAACGGCGCGCCTTCCGATTCGACGCTGCCGCGCGTGCGTACCCATATCCGCGACTACGTCGAGAACAACGTTTACGTTAACGATCTGCAGGCCAATTACATGGGCTACCTCGGCAACGGCTTTTACGGCCAGATGTACGGCGGTTACCTGGAGACCATGTACGGCGGCGTTGGCGGCGAGATGCTCTACCGTCCAGTCGACAGCAACTGGGCCTTTGGCGTCGACGCCAACTACGTGCGCCAGCGCGACTGGGACAACATGATGCAGTTCACCCGCTACAAAGCGCCGACCGGCCATGTGACAGCCTACTGGCGTCCGTGGTTTATGCAGGATCTGCTGGTGAAGGCGAGCGTCGGGCAGTATCTGGCCAAAGACAAGGGCGTCACGCTCGACGTCTCTAAGCGCTTCGACAGCGGCGTGATGGTGGGCGTCTATGCGACCAAAACCAACGTGTCGTCAGAGCAGTATGGCGAGGGGGATTTCACCAAAGGCTTCTATTTGTCGATTCCAATGGATCTCTTTACCGTGACGCCGACGCGCGGACGCGCGCAGGTGAACTGGGTGCCGCTGACGCGTGACGGCGGGCAGATGCTGGGACGTAAATATCAGCTTTATGACCTGACGTCAGACCGCGACGCACGCTTTAATTAACTGAGTGCTCCCGCCACGCACGTGGCGGGTATCATCTGCGCTCGCGGCAGGCTTCAGGCACCCCGCTTAATCGGCGTCATACCCCAGGTTTGGCGCCAGCCAGCGCTCCACCTCGCTTACCGTCATCCCTTTACGCGCCGCGTAATCCTCGACCTGATCGCGCTGGATCTGCGCCACCGCGAAGTAGCGACTCTCAGGATGGCTGAAGTACCAGCCTGAAACCGACGCGCCCGGCCACATGGCGAAGGATTCGGTAAGTTTCATGCCGGTGTGGGCTTCCACATCGAGCAGCTGCCAGATCGCCGCTTTCTCGGTATGTTCCGGACAGGCGGGATAACCCGGCGCGGGGCGAATGCCCTGATAGTTTTCGCGGATCAGCTCATCGTTGCTCAGGTTCTCATGGGGGGCGAAGCCCCAGATCACCTTACGCACCCGCTCGTGCAGATACTCGGCGAAGGCTTCCGCCAGCCGATCGGCCACCGCTTTCACCATGATTTTGTTGTAGTCGTCGTGCTGCGCGTCATACGCCTCCGCCAGCGCGTCCTCTTCAAGGCCGCCGGTCACGGCAAAAGCGCCCAGATAATCGGCCTTGCCGCTCCCCTTCGGCGCAACATAATCGGCCAGACAGTAGTTAGGGAAGTCGCTTTTCTCGGTCTGCTGACGCAGATGATGGCTAACGGCAATCACCTCGCGGCGGCTCTCGTCACGGTAAATTTCGATATCGTCCCCGACGCGGTTAGCCGGGAAGATGCCCACCACGCCGCGCGGCGTCAGGGATTTGTGCGCGCTGAGCCTGTCCAGCATCGCGTTGGCGTCGGCAAACAGACGCTTCGCCTCTTCCCCCACCACCTCATCGTGCAGAATGCGCGGATACTTGCCCGCCAGCGACCAGGTCATAAAGAACGGCGTCCAGTCGATATAGTGACGCAGCGCGTCGATGCCAACCGAAATCTCGCTGACGCCGGGACGATGCGCCACCGGCGGCGTATAGCTTTCCCAGTCGATGTGGACCGCGTTATCACGCGCGGCCTGCAGCGAAACCGGCGGCGTGCGCGGCTTTTTACGCGCGTGCTGAATGCGCACGGTGTCGTACTCTTTACGGGTACGCGCCACAAAATCCTCTTTCAGCGTCGGCGAGAGCAGTGACGACACGACGCCCACGGTGCGCGAGGCGTTCTGCACGTACACCGTCGGGCCGCTGTAGTTCTGCTCGATCTTCACGGCGGTGTGCGCCTTCGAGGTGGTGGCGCCGCCAATCAGCAGCGGCAGCGTAAAGCCCTGACGCTCCATCTCTCTGGCGACGTTGACCATCTCATCCAGCGACGGCGTAATCAGGCCCGAGAGTCCGATAATATCCGCCTTCTGTTCGATGGCGGTTTTCAGGATCTTATCGCTCGGCACCATCACGCCGAGATCGATAATCTCGTAGTTATTGCACTGCAGCACCACGCCGACAATATTCTTGCCGATATCGTGTACGTCGCCCTTCACCGTCGCCAGCACGATTTTGCCGTTGCTGCGGCCCGCCTCTTTGCTGGCCTGAATATAGGGCTCAAGGTAAGCCACCGCCTGCTTCATCACGCGCGCCGACTTCACCACCTGCGGCAGGAACATTTTTCCTTCACCGAACAGGTCGCCCACGACGTTCATGCCCGCCATCAGCGGCCCCTCAATCACCTCGATCGGACGCGCCGACGCCTGACGCGCCTCTTCGGTGTCCTGCTCGATAAATTCGGTGATGCCTTTCACCAGCGAATATTCCAGACGCTTCACCACGTCCCAGCTGCGCCACTCCGCCTGCTGCTTATCCTCGGTGCCATCACCTTTGCTGGCGCGATACTTCTCCGCCAGCGCCAGCAGGCGCTCGGTGCCGTCGGCACGACGGTTAAGAATGACATCCTCAACCGCCTCGCGCAGCTCGGCAGGCAGATCGTCATAAATCGCCAGCTGACCGGCGTTAACGATGCCCATATCCATGCCGTTGCGGATGGCGTAGTAGAGAAACACGGCGTGAATCGCTTCACGAACCGGATCGTTGCCGCGGAAAGAGAAGGAGACGTTAGAGACGCCGCCGGAGATCATCGCGTGCGGCAGCTCGCGCTTGATATCTTCACACGCGCCGATAAAGTCCATGGCGTAGTTGTTGTGCTCGTCGATGCCGGTGGCAACGGCAAAGATATTCGGGTCAAAGATAATATCTTCCGGCGGAAAGCCGACCTGCTCGGTCAGAATGTTATAGGCGCGGCGGCAAATCTCGATCTTGCGCGCGCGCGTATCCGCCTGGCCATCCTCATCAAAGGCCATCACCACCATCGCCGCGCCGTAGCGGCGCACCAGGCGCGCATGATGGATAAAGGTCTCCTCCCCCTCTTTCATCGAGATAGAGTTAACGATGCCTTTGCCCTGGATGCACTGCAGGCCCTTTTCAATCACCTCCCACTTTGAGGAGTCGATCATAATCGGCACGCGCGCGATATCAGGCTCGCCGGCGATCAGGTTGAGGAAGCGCACCATCGCCGCTTCGGCGTCGAGCATCCCCTCATCCATATTGATGTCGATAACCTGTGCGCCGCTCTGCACCTGCTGCAGCGCCACTTCCAGCGCCTCGTTGTACTTCTCTTCTTTAATCAGCCGCTTGAATTTAGCCGAGCCGGTGACGTTGGTGCGCTCGCCGACGTTAACGAACAGCGTATCGCTGCTGATATTGAGCGGCTCAAGGCCAGAGAGACGGCAGGCGACCGGCAGTTCAGGCCGCTTGCGCGGTGCCACCCCGGCGACGCTGTCCGCCATCGCCCTGATGTGCTGCGGCGTGGTGCCGCAGCAGCCGCCGATAATGTTGAGGAAACCGGCGCGCGCCCATTCGCCAATCTGATCCGCCATCACGCTGGCATCGAGATCGTATTCGCCAAAGGCGTTGGGCAGTCCGGCATTCGGGTGGGCGGTAACGTAGCATTCGGCAATGCGCGACATCTCCGCCACGTACTGGCGCAGCTCGTCCGGGCCGAGCGCACAGTTGAGGCCAAACGAGAGCGGTTCAGCGTGGCGCAGCGAGTTGTAAAAGGCCTCGGTGGTCTGGCCGGATAGCGTGCGGCCAGAGGCGTCGGTAATGGTGCCGGAGATCATCAGCGGCAGCCTGACCCCCAGCGCTTCCATTTCGGTCTGCACCGCAAAAACCGCCGCTTTGGCGTTCAGGGTGTCGAACACCGTTTCGATCATGATGAGATCGGCGCCGCCCTCCACCAGCGCGCGCGTCGATTCGCGATACGCCTCTAACAGCTGGTTAAAGGTAACGTTGCGGTAAGCGGGATCGTTGACGTCCGGCGAGATGGAACAGGTGCGGTTGGTCGGACCGAGCACGCCAGCCACATAGCGCGGGCGATCGGGCGTTTTCGCCGTCCATTCGTCGCAGCAGGCGCGCGCCAGCCGGGCTGCCTCAAGGTTAATCTCCGCCGACAGCCCTTCCATCTGGTAGTCCGCCATCGCAATGGTGGTGGCGTTAAAGGTGTTGGTTTCCAGAATATCGGCGCCCGCTTCCAGATAGGCATTGTGGATCTCGCGGATCACCTCAGGCTTGCTGAGCACCAGCAGATCGTTGTTGCCTTTGAGATCGCAGGGCCAGTCGCGGAAACGGCTGCCGCGAAAATCGTGCTCGTCCAGCCTGTAGCTCTGGATCATGGTGCCCATGCCGCCGTCCAGCACCATGATGCGTTGCGCGAGCTGCTGATGCAGCGCTTCGATTCTGTTGCTCACTCTTGCCTCATCCGCTCATCTGCTGGCTAAAATGCCAGCGCATCATACTGTCATAACTTTCACAGAGGAGAAAGCCGCAGCAGGTGAGACATTTTCAGGCGGACCGCTTAACAGATCCGACCAGAACGCGCGCGTTTGCAAATTGCGCAATTAACCTGAAAATGATTTCCACTTTGCGTAAGGAGATACCTCAATGGCTACGCCCGTTCCCGCTAAACGCGGCAAAAAACCGCGCGGCACACCCGCCGCTCCGCCTGCCGGCGGCCAGGTGCAGTCTCTGCAACGCGGCCTGCATCTGCTGGAGCTGATCGCCGACTCCCACGGCAGCGTAGCGCTGACCGAACTGGCGCAGCAGGCGGGTTTGCCTAACTCCACCACGCACCGTTTATTGACGACGATGCAGCAGCAGGGTTTCGTGCATCAGACCGGCGATCTCGGCCTGTGGACGATCGGCGCGCACGCCTTTGTGGTTGGCAGCAGTTTTTTGCAGAGCCGAAACCTGCTGGCGCTGGTGCATCCCGTGCTGCGCAGGCTGATGGAAAATTCGGGCGAAACGGTCAATCTGGCCGTGCTGGATCTCAGCGATTATCAGGCGGTGATCATCGACCAGGTGCAGTGTACCCAGCTGATGCGCATGTCGGCCCCCATTGGCGGCAAGCTGCCAATGCACGCCTCAGGCGCGGGCAAGGCTTTTCTGGCGCACCTGAGCGATGAGCAGGTCACCGCGCTGCTGCATCAGAAAGGTCTCCATCACTACACGCCCAACACCCTGATGTCGCCGCAGAGCCTGAAGGCTAATCTGGCACAGGTACGCAAAGGCGGTTTCGCCTTTGACGATGAGGAACACGCGCTGGGACTGCGCTGCGTCGCCGCGCCAGTCTACGACGAGCACGGCGAACCCTTTGCCGCTCTGTCGATATCCGGGCCGGTGGCGCGTATGACGGACGATCGCATTACCGAGCTGGGCGCGCTGGTGATCCGTGAGGCGCGTCAGGTGACGCTGGCCTACAGCGGCCGCTAAGCCAGTTCGCGGGCGTAGCGCACGCTGAAGCGCTGCGCCTGACGCCAGGCAATCGTCTCCTCCACATGCCCCTGCCGGATGCGCTGCTGCTGTGCCCGCCACCAGCCCGCATCGAAGAGTTCAGGATGCAGCTGTTGCAGCAGCGCGCCGGTAGCGGCTTCGCTGCACAGCGCGTAGCGAAAGGTTTCAGGAAAGACATCGTCCGGGCCGACGCTGTACCAGGGTTCGGCGCTCATTTCATCTTCGTCATAGCGCGCCTGCGGCACATCGCGGAAGTGCAGCTCATCCATTGGCCGGATTTCATCGTAGTCGTAAAACACCACGCGCCCGTGCCGCGTCATGCCGAAGTTTTTAAACAGCATATCGCCAGGAAAGATATTGGCCGCCGCCAGCTGTTTGATGGCATTGCCATACTCCTCAACCGCGTGCCGGCGTTGTTCGGCGTTCGCCTGCGCCAGATAGAGGTTGAGCGGCTGCATACGCCGCTCCAGCCAAAGATGGCGGACAATCAGGCGGTCGCCGTCGATATGCATCTTTGTGGCAATGCTGGACTGGAACTCCGCCATCAGCGCGGGCGGAATACGCGCCAGCGGCAGCGCAAACTGCTCGAACTCCAGCGTGTCCGCCATGCGCCCGACGCGGTCGTGCTCTTTGACCTGCTGATAGCAGGCGCGCACCTGCGCCTCCGTCACCTCTTTCTGCGGCGCAAAGCGATCGCGGATCACCTTGAAGACGCGATCAAAGCCCGGCAGCGTAAAGACCAGCATCACCATGCCGCGCACGCCGGGCGCTATTTCAAATGGCGCATCGCTGTGCGCCAGCGCATGCAGATAGTCGCGGTAGCTTTCGGTTTTGCCGTGCTTCTGACAGCCGATCGCCATGTAGCGCTCAGAGAGCGTTTTGCCCGGCAGAATCGGCTGTAGCCACGCCACCAGCGCCGCGGGCACCGGCGCGTACACCATAAAATAAGCGCGGGCGAAGCCGAACACGATGCTGGCATCGTTCGCATCCGTCAGGCAGGTATCGATCCACAGCTCACCCTGCGCGGTACGCTGAACCGGCAGCAGACAGGGAAAAATGGCGTGCGGCAGGTGTAAACGCGCCACAATCCACGCGGTTTTGTTTCGGAAAAAGAGTTCGCTGGCGACCTCCAGCCAGCCGCCCTCCAGCCTGAAATGCTGTTGCAGATGACGCAGGATATAGCTGGCGTCGCGCGCGCGATCCTGCCAGGGCAGCGTCAGTGTGGTATCGGCCAGCACCTGCTCCAGCATCGCCTGCCAGCCGTGCTGCGGCTGATAGCGACGCGCCAGCGGGCGTGCAGGCTGCGCGGCGCGCTGCTGGGTCGAGAAGATAAACAGCCGCTGCGGCTGCAGGTGCGCGTGGCCATGCAGACGACAGTAAACGGAATTAAAAAAGCTTTCGGCGATTTCCGCGCGCGGATAGTCCGGCAGCAGCGCTTCGTAATCCTGTTTGACCTGTAGCCAGAACCTGTCGTCCCAGTGTGCCGCATCGTTGAGTATGCGCAGCTGATCCACCACCAGCGTGACGTGGCTGTCGTAGAGGTGGATGCGCGTTTTCATCGCCTGCTGCACCGCCTGCCAGTCCGCCTGTTCAAAGCGCTGCTGCGCGCCAGCGGTAATATCAAGAAAGCGACCATACTGCGCGTCAAAGCCCTGCAGGATGGTATGGGCAATTAAGGATTCGCGTGGTGGCACAGGCAGCTCCCGCAAAAGCCCGCCCGAACGCGTCGGGCAGGCCATCTGGTTTAGCGTTAAAACTGGTGCTGTTCGGTCGAGCCGGTCAGCGCCGTCACTGACGAGTGGCCGCCCTGGATCAGGGTGGTGACCCGATCGAAGTAGCCCGTCCCGACCTCCTGCTGATGGGATGAGAAGCTGTAGCCTTTATCCCGCGCCGCAAACTCCGGCTGCTGCACCTTCTCGACGTAGTGTCGCATGCCCTCTCCCTGGGCATAGGCGTGCGCCAGGTCGAACATGTTGAACCACATGCTGTGAATGCCCGCCAGGGTGATGAACTGGAAGCGATAGCCCATCTCGCTCAGCGCCTGCTGGAATCCCGCAATGGCGCGGTCGTCGAGGTTCTTTTTCCAGTTAAAGGAGGGCGAGCAGTTGTAGGCCAGCAGCTTGCCGGGATAGCGTGCGTGAATGGCGGTGGCGAAGCGCTGCGCCAGCGCCAGATCTGGCGTCGAGGTTTCGCACCACAGCACATCAGCGTAAGGCGCGTAGGCCAGCCCGCGGCTGATCGCCTGCTCAATGCCCGCGTGCGTGCGGAAGAAGCCTTCCGCCGTGCGATCGCCGCGAATAAAAGGCCGGTCATAGTCGTCACAGTCAGAGGTAATCAGATCGGCTGCATCGGCGTCGGTGCGCGCTAACAGGATGGTCGGTACATCCATCACGTCAGCCGCCAGCCGTGCCGCCACCAGCTTCTGTATCGCCTCCTGCGTCGGCACCAGCACCTTTCCGCCCATATGGCCGCATTTTTTCACCGCCGCCAGCTGATCTTCGAAATGTACCGCTGCGGCACCCGCGCTAATCATCGCCTTCATCAGTTCAAAAGCGTTGAGCACGCCGCCAAATCCCGCTTCGGCATCAGCAACAATCGGCAGGAAATAGTCAATGTAGCCCGCTTCACCCGGTTGAGCGCCGTTCGCCCACTGGATCTGATCGGCGCGCTGAAAAGTCTGGTTGATGCGCTGCACCACTTCCGGCACCGAGTTCACGGGATAGAGCGATTGATCGGGATACATCTGCCCGGCAAGATTGGCATCCGCCGCCACCTGCCAGCCCGAAAGGTAGATCGCTTCAATGCCCGCTTTCGCCTGCTGCAACGCCTGGCCACCCGTCAGTGCGCCGAGGCTGTTAATGTAGCCTTTGCGCGCGGTGCCGTTGAGCAGCGACCAGAGCTTTTCCGCTCCGCGCTGCGCCAGCGTACAGGCTGGATTGACCGAGCCGCGCAGGTTAACGACCTCTTCAGCGCTGTAGGGACGCGTGATGCCTTCCCAGCGCGGTGCGCGCCAGGCTTGTTCAAGCTGCTGGATCTGTTGGGTACGAGTCATGGCAACGGCTCCTTTTTCAGGGGATCAGGCGATAGCCCGGCAGAGTAAGAAATGAAACCAGTTCGTCTTCGGTGGTGATCTGCGCCATCAGCCGCGCCGCGTCGTCGTAACGCGCATCGTTGAGCTGGCGTCGCTCTTCATCCAGCATGCGCAGAAAGCTTTCGGCGGTGACGGGCTGACCGTCGCTCAGGGTTTGCTGATGATGGATCCACTGCCAGATGGAGGTGCGGGCGATTTCTGCCGTGGCGGCATCTTCCATCAGGCCGTCGATCGGCACGCAGCCGTTGCCGCCCAGCCAGGCTTCCAGATAGCGCAGCGCGATGCGGATATTGGCCCGCATTCCTGCCTCGGTACGTTCGCCTGCGCAGGGCGCCAGCAGCTGTGCGGCGTCTACGGGCGCATCGCTTTCGCGCAGCAGGTCGAGCTGGTTTTTACGCTCGCCGAGCGCAGCGTCAAAGACCGCCATTGCCGTATCAGCCAGTCCAGGATGGGCAATCCAGGTACCGTCGTGACCGTTATCAGCCTCACGCTGTTTATCCTCACGCACGCGCTGCAATACCCACTCATTACGCCCACTCTCTTTGGCCGGGATTAAAGCTGACATACCGCCCATGGCGAACGCACCGCGGCGATGGCAGGTTTTTACCAGCAGCCGTGAGTAAGCATCCAGGAAAGGCTGCGCCATGGTAATCGACTGCCGGTCGGGCAGAATGCGGTCGCCATGCTGGCGCAGCGTTTTGATGTAGCTGAAGATGTAATCCCAGCGGCCACAGTTAAGGCCAACAATATGGTCGCGCAGGTTCCACAGGATCTCATCCATCTGAAAGACCGCTGGCAGGGTTTCAATCAGTACCGTGGCCTTAATGGTGCCGCGCGCCACTCCGAAGCGATCCTCAGTGAAGCGAAAGATCTCGCGCCACCAGGCAGCTTCCTGCCAGCTTTCGCTTTTCGGCAGATAGAAATATGGGCCGCTGCCTTTGCTGAGCAGCGTGGCGAAGTTGTGGAAAAAGTAGAGCGCAAAATCAAACAACCCGCCGGGAATCGCTTTGCCCTGCCACTGCACATGTTTTTCTTCCAGATGCAGACCGCGCACGCGGCACATCAGCACCGCAGGGTTGGCGCGCAGCTGGTAGATCTTCCCGGTTTCGCTGGTAAAGCTGAGCGTTCCACTGACCGCCTCACGCAGCGTTTGCTGCCCCTCCATCAGCTTATCCCACTGCGGCGTCAGCGAGTCTTCAAAATCCGCCATATAAACTTTCACGTTAGCGTTCAGGGCGTTAATAACCATTTTGCGTTCCGGCGGTCCGGTAATTTCCACGCGTCTATCCAGCAGGTCATGCGGGATGGTGCCGATACGCCATGCGCTCTCACGAATGGAAGCGGTTTCCATATCGAAGTCGGGAAGCTGGCCGGCGTCATAACGCTGCTGCCGCTGCTGCCTGAGGGCAAGCAGCCTTTCCCGCTCAGCGGAGAAATGAGTGACCAGTTCAAGCAAAAACTGCTGTGCCTCTGGCGTGAACAGCTGCTGTTCCGCATGGGAGAAGGGTTGTGTGAAGGTAAGATCGCTATGAATTATCGTGTCGGTCATATGAGATCGCTCCTGTCGCCGATCGGATCCTGTCACAGCGATCCGGTTAGAGGATAATTTTTGAGCTACAGGATCCAAGCATATTCACTCTTTAATTAAAATCAAAAACTATTTCCATTTTCAAGGAAAGTTTCAGTTAAATCCCTGAAGCGAATGAAGTTAAAGTTTTCTATTTAAAGGGAGGCGTTTTCAAAAAGAGGAGACATAAAAAAACCGTGACAGCTTTGCAGCTGGCACGGTAAGGACAAACGAGGAAAATGATTATTCGAGCGTGGGATTCATCCGGCGCAGATCGAATGGCGTGATTTGGTAGACGTAATAGTTCAGCCAGTTAGAGAAGAGCAGATTGCCGTGGCTGCGCCAGGTGGCGCGCGGCGGCAGCTCCGGATTATCCTGGGGGAAATAGTTAAAAGGCACTTCCGGCTGCAGGCCCGCTTCGTAATCCCGGTGGTATTCGCCTGACAGGGTCAGCGCGTCATATTCCGGGTGGCCGGTAACGAAAACCAGGCGCTTGTCTTTGCTCGCCATCAGATAGGCGCCGGTCTGTTCAGACTCGGCGAACAGTTCCAGATCGGTGTAGTCCGCGATCAGCTGCGTCGGGAAGTCAGCATAGCGCGAATGAGGTGCCAGAAAATTATCGTCAAAACCACGCGTCAGCAGCGCGTGCGGATGCAAAATCTGATGCTCATAGACGCCCGACAGTTTGGTCTGCCGCGTCTGCTTAGGGATGCCGTAGAGAATATTGAGCGCCGCCTGTACTGCCCAGCAGACAAAAAGCGTTGAGGTGACGTGCTCTTTTGCCCAGTGCAGCACGCGCTGGATCTGCGGCCAGTAGGCGACATCATTGAAGTCGACCAGGCCCAGCGGCGCGCCGGTGACAATCAGGCCGTCAAAGTTATCGTGCTGAATATCGTCAAAGTTGCAGTAGAAGTTGTTGAGATGCTCCACTGGCGTATTGCGCGACTCGCGGCTGTCGATACGCAGCAGCTGGATATCGATCTGTAGCGGCGAGTTTGAAAGCAAACGCAGGAACTGGTTTTCCGTCTCAATCTTCTTTGGCATCAGATTGAGCACCAAAACTTTCAACGGACGGATTTCCTGAACACTGGCGCGCGACGAGGTCATGACAAACACGTTTTCATCACGTAAGAACTTTACTGCCGGTAATTCGTCGGGAACCCTGATTGGCATGTGCGACTTTCCTCTTTACAACCGTATATACGTTTAGACATCCAGATGCCCAACATTACCCTGGCAGCGGGAAGTTGTCGAGGCTTCATGCAGTTTATGAAAATCTTTCAGCTTAAAGTGGCAAACAGGAGAGGGAAAAGAGAGAAAAGGGAAAGCTTAAACGCAAAAAACCCTGACCGTGAGGTCAGGGTTATCGCAGTTGGATGCCTGGCAGTTCCCTACTCTCGCATGGGGAGGCCCCACACTACCATCGGCGCTACGGCGTTTCACTTCTGAGTTCGGCATGGGGTCAGGTGGGACCGCCGCGCTAAGGCCGCCAGGCAAATTCTGTTTCCGCGCCGCCCACAGGCCGCGCAGATATATCCGTCACAAGCTGAAAATCTCGCGTCTCACAAAACGCCTCTGGCGTTGTAAGGTTAAGCCTCACGGGTCATTAGTACCGGTTAGCTCAACGCATCGCTGCGCTTACACACCCGGCCTATCAACGTCGTCGTCTTCAACGTCCCTTCAGGA
>NZ_JAKRNN010000029.1:0-42491 GCF_022346785.1 Pantoea sp. ACRSC | reverse complement strand
CGCCGTAGCGCCGATGGTAGTGTGGGGCCTCCCCATGCGAGAGTAGGGAACTGCCAGGCATCCAATTGCGATAACCCTGACCTCACGGTCAGGGTTTTTTGCATTTTCAGGCCCGTAAAAAGGTGCTGAGAGATCGCTCATTCAGCACGATAAATGGCGTTATGTCATGCCTAACCAGCCGGCAATAAAGGCGGTAATCTCGTCGGGACGATTGAGATCCAGCAAGGGCACGTCGGTTTCAAAGTGGCTGTCGCTGGCGACAGCAATAACGTGCTCGTCTGTCAGCGGCAAAGCATCCCCTTTAACACCCGCACGCCACAGGATAATTTTCGGCACTGGCTCATCTTTGAATCCTTCAACCAGCACTACATCCAGCAAAGCGGGATCCATCCGACTCACCAGATAGCGTAGATCGAGGGGGGTATCCGGCGTTTCACACATCAGCGCCCAGCGCTGCGAACTGGCGACAATCACCTGATCCGCACCCGCTTTTCGCAGCAGATAGCTGTCTTTTCCCGGCGTATCGATCTCCATCTGGTGATGAGTATGCTTTATTAGCCCGGGCCGAATACCTCGCGCTTTCAACAGTGGAATCACCTGCTGCAATAGCGTGGTTTTTCCGGTGCCGCTCCAGGCGGCGATAGCCAGTAACGGCAGCGTCATAACGCGTTATCCTCAAGATCCTCAGGCGTATTCACGTTGCGAAAGGCGGCTTCATCCTGATTCAACGTCACCGCATGGCCACCCTGCTCGCGTAAAAATTGCATCAGGCGACGCTCCCCGCGCTGCAGGTAATCAGCCAGCGGCTGCGCCAGACTGCGATGTAGTAAAGCCAGCGCAGGATGATCGCGCTCGCTTGAGCGCGCCCATACGCACAGCGTCTCTGCTCTCTGCCGCCTGAGCTGCTCCACGTAATCAGTCGGGACAAAGGGCGTATCGCAGGAACAGAAGGCTACCCATTCCGTTTGCGCGGCTTGCAGGCCGCTGAGCATGCCAGCCAGCGGCCCCGGATAGTCGGGTAAGGTATCTGAGATCACGCGACACCCGCTGGAATGATAACGATCAAGGTTACGGTTAGCGCTTATCATGACAATGTCGACTTGCGGCCTGAGCCGTTGAAGAACATGCTGATAAAGCGGGATGCCGCGAAACAGCACCAGCCCTTTATCCTGTCCGCCCATGCGACGCCCCTGTCCGCCGGCCAGAATAACGCCGGTTAATGCTGTCATGCCGATACTCCTGTTTAAAGGCTTATAACCAACCCGTTATGAGGAAAAACAGATGAAATACCATCGCCTTAATGAACTGCTCGAGCTGCTGCGCCCTGCGTGGCAACAGGATCCCGACCTCAACCTGACGCAATTTTTACAAAAGCTGGCGCAGGAGTCGGGTTTCAGTGGCCCATTAAGTGAATTAACCGATGACGTATTGATTTACCATCTGAAAATGCGCGATGCCGATAAGTATGCGGAAATTCCCGGCCGACAAAAAGATTATGAAACGGATTTTAAAACTGCGCTGCTGCGCGCGCGCGGTGTGATTAAGGACGATAACTAATGCTATGCTTGGCGGCTTCCAGTAAAGACAGTAACGGATAATCCTATGGATGCCGCTTTTAACTTCCAGACGCTTAACCCTGACGCCATTCTTGATGCGCTATGGGAAACAGGACTCCGGGTTGAGTCTGGATTAACCGCGCTCAACAGTTATGAAAACCGCGTCTACCAGTTTAGTGATGAAGAGCGGCATCGCTACGTGGTGAAGTTTTATCGCCCGCAGCGCTGGAGCGCGGCGCAGATTGAAGAAGAGCATCGCTTCACGCGCGATCTGCAGACGGATGAGGTGCCGGTTGCCGCTCCTTTGCTGCTGCAGGGAAAAACGCTGCATACCCACGCGGGCTTCTTGTTCACCGTATTTCCCAGTCTTGGCGGCCGTCAGTATGAAACTGACAATGATGAGCACCTGGAGTGGGTCGGCCGCTTTCTGGGGCGCATACACCAGACCGGGCGCAAGCAGCGCTTTGAGCATCGCCCTACGATGGGGTTAGAGGAGTATCTGCATCAGCCGCGCGCCGAACTGGCGAGCAATGCTCTGGTGCCCGCTTCCCTGAAGCCAGCGCTATTGCAGGCCATCGATAAGCTTGGCGTTGCTCTTGAGCAGCGCTGGCATCACAGCTGGCAGCCGCTGCGCCTTCATGGCGATTGCCATCCAGGCAATATTCTGTGGCGCGACGGGCCGCTCTTTGTCGATCTCGACGATGCGCGTAACGGGCCGGCGGTGCAGGATCTCTGGATGCTGATCAACGGCGATCAGCAGGAGCAGCGCATCCAGTGGGATATTCTGCTGGAGGCTTATACTGAGTTCAGTGATTTTGATATTAATGAATTGTCACTGATTGAGCCTTTACGCGCCATGCGCATGGTTTATTATCTGGCCTGGGTTGCGCGCCGCTGGCAGGATCCCGCTTTCCCACGAGCGTTTCCATGGATGACGGATGAGGATTTCTGGCGCAGACAGATTTCGCAATTTACCGAGCAGGAGAAGCTGTTGCAGGAACCACCGCTACAGCTGACCCCGCAATTTTAAATAGAGAAGTCAGGAGAATTTTGCACAATGAAGAAAATTTGGTTTGCGCTGGTTGGTTTAATGTTGGCGTTCAGCGCCTCTGCTGCCCAGTTTACCGATGGACAGCAATATGTCAGCCTGCCGAAACCGGTTGCTGGCGAACCGCAGGTGCTGGAGTTCTTCTCCTTCTTTTGCCCGCACTGCTATCAGTTCGAGCGTATTTACCATGTTGGCGAGGCTGTGAAAAAGAATCTGCCTGCTGACACCAAACTGGTTAGCTATCACGTCGACTTTTTAGGCGGCGATTTCGGTCCGGTTGTGACGCAAGCATGGGCGGTCGCAATGGCGCTGGGCGTCGAGGATAAAGTGACCGCGCCGCTTTTCGACGGCATTCAAAAAACGCAGACCATTACCGATGCTGCGAGCCTGAAAGCCGCCTTTATTAACGCGGCGGGCATCTCTTCACAGGAATATGACGCCGCCTGGAACAGCTTTGCTGTGAAAGCGCTGGTTGCGCAGCAGCAAAAAGCCGCTTCTGACCTCGATCTGCGCGGCGTGCCGGCGATGTTTATCAACGGCAAATATATGGTCAACAACGGCGGCCTCGACACCAGCTCCAAAGATAACTTTGTCGCGGACTACGCCAACGTGGTGAAATTCCTGGTCAGCCAGAAATAATAAACGCGTCTTACGCCTGAAAACGCCGACACTGTCGGCGTTTTTTTATAGTTGAAATCATTTAGCAAAATAGTCCATCTGCGTCCTTTCTAATTTAATATCCACATAAGCCACTGCCTGTGTAGAAAGGCACACCCTGTCACAGCAATAAATTAAGATACTGATTTAAAATGACTTTATAAATCAAGCCGGCATTTTATAGCGCGGCCAGCAATACGTTATGATTTTTGCGCACAAAGTTATCCACAGAAAGATCCTTGCGATCCACGCTGGAAAAGCGTGAAAAAATCGCAGCACAGACGCCCTGCGTTCAACATTCTGCTCAAGCTGTGGCATCCTTATAGTCCAATCCCTGGCAACGAAGATTACACAGACTTATGGCGCAAATTGCAGAAAATCCCCTGATTCTGGTTGATGGCTCATCCTACCTTTACCGCGCTTACCATGCGTTTCCGCCGCTTACTAACAGCGCGGGCGAGCCTACCGGCGCTATGTATGGCGTGCTGAACATGCTGAAGAGTCTGCTGGCGCAATATAATCCAAGCCACGTTGCCGTGGTCTTTGATGCCAAAGGCAAAACCTTCAGGGATGAGCTGTTCGAGCATTACAAGTCGCATCGCCCGCCGATGCCGGACGATCTGCGCTCGCAAACTGCGCCGCTGCACGAAATGGTGAAGGCGATGGGCCTGCCGCTGCTGGCGGTAAGCGGCGTCGAGGCGGACGACGTAATCGGTACGCTGGCGCTGCAGGCGGAGAAAGAGGGCCGTCCCGTGCTTATCAGCACCGGCGATAAAGATATGGCGCAGCTGGTAACGCCCAATATCACCCTGATCAACACCATGACCAACACCATTCTCGGCCCTGAAGAGGTGGAGCAGAAGTATGGCGTGCCGCCAGCGCTGATTATCGACTTTCTGGCGATGATGGGTGACAGCTCGGATAACATTCCTGGCGTGCCGGGCGTTGGTGAGAAAACCGCGCAGGCACTGCTGCAGGGACTGGGCGGCATGCAGTCGATTTATGACAATCTGGATAAGGTCGCAGAGCTCTCTTTTCGCGGTGCAAAAACCATGGCGGCGAAGCTGGAGCAAAACCGCGAGGTCGCCTTCCTCTCTTATCAGCTTGCCACCATTAAAACCGATGTCGAGCTTGAGCTTAGCTGCAGCGAGCTGACGGTTGCCGAGCCGGACGTCGCCGCTCTGCAGGCGTTATTCAGCCGTTACGAATTTAAACGCTGGCTGGCCGATCTGCAGGATGGCAAATGGCTGCAGGGTAAAAAGAGCAATCTGAAAGCGCAGCAGGCGCTGCCGGATGAGGCGCCTGTTAAGCCAGAGGCGACCAGCGTGCTCGCCTCTGACGGCTACGTTACTATTCTCGATCAGGCGACGTTCGACGCGTGGCTGGAGAAGCTCAAACAGAGCGATCTGTTTGCTTTTGATCTTGAAACCGACTCGCTTGATACCCTCAGCGCCAACATCGTCGGCATCGCGCTGGCCGTCGCACCGGGCGAGGCCGCCTATCTGCCGGTAGGCCATGACTATCTTGATGCGCCAGATCAGCTCGATCGCCGCGAAGTGCTGGCGCAGCTCAAGCCGATCCTTGAGGACGGCAGCGCGCTGAAGGTGGGTCAAAATCTGAAGTACGACCGCGGCGTTCTGAAAAACTACGATATCGAGCTGGCCGGCATTAAGTTCGATACCATGCTTGAGTCCTATATTCTTAACAGCGTGGTGGGCAAGCACGATATGGACAGCCTGTCGGCGCGCTGGCTGAATCATAAAACCGTGACATTCGAAGAGATCGCCGGCAAGGGGAAAAACCAGCTGACGTTTAACCAAATCGCGCTGGAGCAGGCGGCGCACTACGCGGCGGAAGATGCCGACGTCACGCTACAGCTGCACCTGAAAATGTGGGCGGAGCTGGAAAAAGAGGCGGGGCCGAAGCACGTCTTTGAAGAAATCGAAATGCCGCTGGTTACGGTGATCTCACGCATCGAACGTAACGGCGTGCTTATCGATCAGAACATCCTGGCGCAGCACTCCAAAGAGCTGACGCTCAGGCTGGCGGAGCTGGAGCAGAAGGCGCATGAGCTGGCGGGCGAGCCTTTTAATCTCTCCTCTACCAAGCAGCTGCAGACCATTCTGTTTGAAAAGCAGGGCATCAAGCCGACCAAGAAAACGCCGGGCGGCGCGCCTTCTACCAGCGAAGAGGTGCTGGCCGAGCTGGCGCTCGATTACCCGCTGCCGAAAGTCATTCTCGAACATCGCGGCCTGTCGAAGCTCAAGTCTACCTACACCGATAAGCTGCCGCAGATGATCAACCCGCTTACCGGCCGTGTCCATACCTCCTATCACCAGGCGGTCACTGCAACAGGTCGACTCTCCTCTACCGATCCTAATCTACAGAACATTCCGGTGCGCAATGACGAGGGCCGCCGCATCCGTCAGGCGTTTATCGCTGGCAAAGGCAACCGCATCGTCGCGGCGGACTACTCGCAAATTGAGCTGCGCATCATGGCGCATCTGTCGCAGGACAAGGGGCTGCTGGACGCCTTCGCACACGGTGAAGACATTCACCGCGCGACCGCCGCAGAAGTCTTTGGCGTTGCGCTGGATAAGGTAAGCGGCGAACAGCGCCGCAGCGCTAAGGCGATCAACTTCGGCCTGATTTACGGCATGAGCGCCTTTGGCCTGTCGCGCCAGCTCAATATCGGCGCGGGCGAAGCGAAGCGCTATATGGATCTCTATTTTGAACGCTATCCTGGCGTGCTGCGCTACATGGAAAACACGCGCGAGCTGGCGGCCAGCAAAGGCTATGTTGAAACGCTGGACGGGCGGCGCCTGTGGCTGCCGGACATTAAGTCCAGCAACGCTATCCGACGTAAAGCCGCTGAACGCGCGGCTATCAACGCGCCAATGCAGGGCACGGCGGCGGATATCATTAAGCGCGCAATGATTGCGGTGGACGACTGGCTGCAGCAGAGCAACGACGGCGCGGTCAGAATGATCATGCAGGTGCACGATGAACTGGTGTTTGAAGTGCAGGGCGATGCGGTGGAGTCCGCCAGCCAGCAGATCCGCGCGCTGATGGAAGGCAGCATGAAGCTGGACGTACCGCTGCAGGTTGAGGTTGGCGTCGGCGAAAACTGGGATGAGGCGCACTGATTGAGATCGCTCAGGCTGGCGACTCATCTTCGTCTCCAGCCCGATCTGGATATAAGAAAAAAGTTTGTTTAACCGATTCAGCGTGAGAGAAAAGCGCGCAGTTTCTAACTGCTTCTCGGTTAAGCATTTTTTTGGTAATTAAACTACAGTCAGAAGCGATTTTTGTGACGAACACATGAAAAATCATGTCGTTTGATGAAAGCTAACTACAAAAAACCCTTTGTCCGTCAGAAAAAATCAGGTAAAGTTCGAGGCGTAGGGTACAGAGGTAAGATGTTCTATCTTTCAGACCTTTTACTTCACGTAATCGGATTTGGCTGAATATTAGCCGCCCCAGTCATTTATGACTGGGGCGTTTTTTATTGGGCTTTTGCCAGACCTGCCGATGCCTTACGCCTCAGCGGAGTCGTCCTGCGCAGGCGCCAGTTCGTTAAACCAGATATCCAGTTTCTGACGCAGCTTGTCGACGCCCATCTTTTTCAGGGAGGAGAACATCTCCACCTGCACATCGCCCATAAAGGCCAATGCAGCTTCGCGCACCATATTGAGCTGCGCCTTGCGCGCGCCGGAGGCGAGCTTATCCGCCTTCGTCAGTAGCACCATCACCGGAATGCCGCTCTCTACCGCCCACTGGATCATCTGCTGGTCGAGATCTTTTAACGGATGACGGATATCCATCAGTACCACCAGGCCTTTCAGCGCTTCGCGCTTCTGCAGATATTCACCCAGCGCGCGCTGCCATTTGCGCTTCATCTCTTCCGGTACTTCGGCATAGCCGTAGCCGGGCAAATCCACCAGGCGTTTGCCGTCAGCGACTTCAAACAGGTTGATCAGCTGGGTGCGCCCTGGGGTTTTACTGGTGCGCGCCAGGCTTTTTTGGTTAGTCAGCGTGTTCAGCGCGCTGGATTTACCCGCATTAGAGCGCCCGGCGAAGGCGACCTCAATACCGGTATCGGCTGGCAAATGACGGATATCGGGGGCGCTGAGGATAAAGTGGGTAACGTGATAATTCAGTGCAGACAAAGTTTAACTCCAGAGACGAATGCGGGCATTGGCGCTGATTATACGCGTTATGGCGCAAAAGTGCCCGACAGCATCGATCGGCTGGCTTTTGTAAGATATCAGCTATAAAAGCTGCCAGTGATTACTGCTTTTATTAAAAAATTTGAAAATTTAAAATCATTATAATCAATGGCTTGAAGATGTGGCGCCGTTTAAATGCGCAAATAACGCAGATGTCAGGTTGTGGGTTCCGCAGGTTGGTCTACATTATTGGGCAGTGCAGGGCAGCACCCATCAGGATGATGTGCTCAGGAGCGTCGGGACGACCGCGAGCAAAGGAAAGGATACGGTCAGGGATAGCAGACCGGACAGGGACAGGGATTCGCTCAGGAGTTGAGCAGGCGCGGGATCGACCGGGACGTTGCGAGCCAAAAGGGATTAAAAATATGATTCCTTCTGCGGAAGGTGCGAAATAAGGCGACAGCATTAGGCTGTCGCCTTTTTTCTTTGTCCGCTTTCTGCTAGATTTCGCCGCAATTCTGTTCCCTCTAGTGTCAGACGAGCTTGAGAAGAGGATACGTACATTAAGGTGCGCATCGCCGACAAAAAAGTAGCGTCAGGAGTGAGAGGGTTATACTGATACTGATTAAAACAGTGAGACCTAACATCATGAAGCAACCTGTACGCGGCGCGCACGCTAAACCGGCAAGCAAAACAAAGCGCAAATCGCGCGAAGAACTCAATGCGGCCGCACGCGATCGCAAGCGTGACAAAAAGCATCGCGGCAACGCATCTGGCAGCCGCGCCAATCCTGCTGCCAGCGCAGAAAAATCTGGCCAGGGCAGCAAAGCCAAAGATCCGCGCATCGGCAGTAAAAAGCCGATCCCGCTGGTGGCGGATGGCGCAACGGTAAGCGCGCCGGTAAAAAAAGCGGCGAAGCCGGCTGCGAAAAAAGTGCGCCTTAGCCCGGAAGAGGAACTGGCACAGCTGGAAAACAGCGAGCGTCTCGACGCGCTGCTGGATCGCATGGAGAGCGGCGATACGCTGTCAGCGGAAGAGCAGGCCTGGCTGGATGAAACCCTGGACCGCATCGATGAACTGATGGAGCAGCTCGGCATCAACATGGATGATGAGGCGGACGACGAGCAGGCAGAAGAAGATATGTATCGCCTGCTGAAAGGCAACTGAGTTTTTTGATCGGCATGCGTTCCGGCGCATGCCGCGCCAGACAGGTAAATCGTTATGTTTTGGCCTGGATCAATTTTAGCGCTGCTGCTGACATGTTATCTCATCTGGTTATTGGCTAAACTACGCCGCCTGTCGCGTCTGAAGTCTCGTTTACGTCGGGTTCAGTGCCGCCCACCTTTCCTCTCTTCTGCATCGCGACCTTCTCTCAGACGTCACCGGAAGGAGTAAGCATGTCTTTGCAACCTGTCTCCTGGGACCAGCGGCTTATTGAAAAGTACAACTACGCCGGTCCGCGCTATACCT
This sequence comes from Pantoea sp. ACRSC, assembly GCF_022346785.1. Classification (NCBI taxonomy): domain Bacteria; kingdom Pseudomonadati; phylum Pseudomonadota; class Gammaproteobacteria; order Enterobacterales; family Erwiniaceae; genus Pantoea; species Pantoea sp. ACRSC. The sequence goes on along the minus strand of NZ_JAKRNN010000029.1, from coordinate 33,591 downwards.
CATACCCCACTGCGCTTGAATTCAGCGACAGCTACGGCGAGGCGGATTTTCAGCGTGCCGTGGCGCGCTATCCGGAGCGCCCGCTGTCGCTCTACGTGCATATCCCGTTCTGCCATAAGCTCTGCTATTTCTGCGGCTGCAATAAGATTGTAACGCGTCAGCTGCACAAAGCAGACCGCTATCTCGACGCGCTGGCGCAGGAGATTCGGCAGCGCGCGCCGCTGTTCCGCGATCGACGCGTCACGCAGCTGCACTGGGGCGGCGGCACGCCGACGTTTCTCAACCATGACCAGCTTTCACGGCTGGTGGCATTGCTAAGGGATCACTTCAGCCTGGCGGAGGATCTGGAGATGTCGATCGAGGTCGATCCGCGCGAAATCGATCCCGATACCATCTCGCACCTGCGTCAGCTCGGCTTTAACCGGCTGAGTATGGGCGTGCAGGACTTTAATAAAGCGGTGCAGGAGCGGGTGAATCGCGTTCAGGATGAAGAGGCGATCTTTGCGCTGATGGCGCGGGCGCGCGAGCAGGGATTTCACTCTACCAGCATCGATCTTATCTACGGATTGCCGCTGCAAACGCCGGAGAGCTTCGCGTATACGCTGCAGCGGGTGATAGCGCTTAATCCAGACCGCATGAGCGTGTTCAACTACGCACATCTGCCGGCGCTGTTTGCGGCGCAGCGTAAAATCAAAGAGCAGGAGCTGCCGTCGGCGCAGCAGAAGCTGCAAATCTTGCAGCAGACCATCGCGACGCTGACGCAGCAGGGCTATGAATTTATCGGCATGGATCACTTTGCGAAGCCGCAGGACGAACTGGCTCAGGCGCAGCGCGCCGGGCTGCTGCATCGCAACTTCCAGGGCTATACCACGCAGGGCGACAGCGATCTGCTGGGGCTCGGCGTCTCCGCCATCAGCATGATCGGCGACAGCTACGCGCAGAACGAGAAAGAGCTAAACCGCTGGTACGACGCGGTGGCGACGCGCGGCGAGGCGCTCTGGCGCGGCGTCGCGCTTACCGCAGACGATTGCCTGCGTCGCGACGTGATCAAGACGCTTATTTGCAACTTCTCGCTCGATTTCAGCGCTATCGAAGCGCAGCACGGGATTCGCTTCTGCGACTATTTCGCGGAGGATTTAGCCCTGCTGCAGCCGCTGGTCGACGATGGGCTGGTGGAGCGGCGCGCGGGCGGTTTGCAGGTTACCGGCGCAGGCCGTTTGCTGATCCGCAACATCTGTATGTGCTTTGACGTTTATCTGCGCCAGAAGGCGCGCCAGCAGCAGTTTTCACGCGTGATTTAAGGCGAAAACGCGCTGGCGCGGTGTTCAGTTAAACAGGGTGACCATAATTGCGCACAGCACGGTCGCGAAGGCAGCCTGCGGCGAGTGGCCGAGGGCGCTGCCGATCGCGGCGGCATTTTGCGAAATCATGTGAAGAAAGGCATCTGTCATCGTTCATCTCCCGATAGCCGCCCGTATGATACTGAACGGCATCGGCATGTAAAGCGGGGCAAGGCGACGCTTCATGTAAAGGTCGCCCTGACCGATCGCCTGTTACTCCATGCCCAGCTCTTTCAGCTTGCGCGTGAGGGTATTACGTCCCCAGCCCAGCAGCCTTGCCGCTTCCTGCTTGTGTCCCTGCGTATGACGCAGGGCGGTAGTCAGCAGCGTACGCTCCATCTCCGGCTGCGCTTCAGAGAGCAAGTTTTGATGACCGGAACGCAGCGCGCGGTCGGCCCACTGCGCTAGCAGGGTCGCCCAGCTGTCCGGCAGCGACTGCACCGGATTTTCCGGCGTGCTGGACTCAAAGAGTTCAGGCGGCAGATCCTGAATCAGCACCTCCTGACCGGCCGCCATCACCGTCAGCCAGCGACAGGTGTTCTCCAGCTGTCGCACGTTGCCGGACCAGTGCAGTCGGGTCAGCGCCGCTTCGGTTTCCGGATGGAGGATTTTCGCCTCGACGCCCAGCTCGCGGGCCGCCACCTGCAGGAAGTAGCGCGCCAGGCGAGGAATATCCTCACGGCGCTCGCGCAGCGGCGGCAGATGCACGCGGATCACGTTCAGACGATGGAATAGATCCTCGCGGAATTTGCCTTCCTGCACCCGCAGCTCGAGATTCTGATGCGTCGCCGCAATAATGCGCACGTCGACTTTGACCGGCGCATAGCCGCCGACGCGGTAAAACTGTCCGTCGGCCAGCACGCGCAGCAGGCGCGTCTGCACGTCGAGCGGCATATCGCCGATCTCATCCAGAAACAGCGTGCCGCCGTCCGCCTGCTCGAAACGCCCCTGACGAATCTGATTCGCGCCGGTAAAGGCCCCTTTTTCATGGCCAAACAGCTCTGACTCGATCAGATCTTTTGGGATGGCCGCCATATTAAGCGCGATAAAAGGCGCTTTGGCGCGCGGGCTGTGACGATGCAGCGCGTGCGCGACCAGCTCTTTCCCGGTGCCCGATTCGCCGTTGATCAGCACGCTGATCGACGAGCGCGACAAACGGCCAATAATGCGGAACACATCCTGCATTGCCGGCGCTTCGCCGATGATATCGGTGGTTGGGCCGCTGACCGGCTGATTACGCGGCTGCTGCTGCTCCTGATAGTGGCTGATGGCGCGCTCGACCAGCGCTACCGCTTCATCAATATCGAAAGGCTTGGGCAGATAGTCGAACGCCCCTTGCTGATAAGCGCTGACGGCCGCGTCCAGGTCGGAATGCGCCGTCATAATGATGACCGGAAGCATCGGATGACGCTGTTTAATCTGTTTCAGCAGCGCCAGCCCATCCATGCCCGGCATGCGAATATCTGACAGTAAAACGTCTGGGGTTTTGCTCGAGAGCGCGTCCAGCACCTCATTGCCGCTGTCGAAAGTGGCGCAGCTTAACCCGGCTCCAGTAAGCGCGCGTTCAAGCACCCAGCGGATGGAGCTATCGTCATCGACGATCCAGACTATCCCTCGTTGCATAGAAACCTCACTGGCGAATAGGCAGATAAACCGAAAATTCGGTGTGTCCAGGCCAACTATTAAATTCAATTTTTCCTGAATGCTGATCAATCAGGCTACGGGCGATAGAGAGACCCAGGCCGGTGCCGCCTTCGCGCCCGCTCACCATCGGATAGAACAGCGTATCCTGCAGCTGAGCCGGGATACCGGGGCCGTCATCCTCAACGTCGATACGCGCCACCAGCCGATAGCGCGTGCCGTGCAACGTAAGCTGGAAGGCGGTGCGAGTGCGTAAAATAATGGTGCCGCCCTCGTCGCCCAGCGCCTGCAGCGCGTTGCGTACCACGTTCAGCAATACCTGCTCAATCTGATCGGGATCGTGCGGCAGCTCCGGCAGGCTGGGATCGTAATCACGCACCAGCGCGACATTCTCCGGCAGCTCCATCGACACCAGATTGACTACTCGCTCCGCCACCTGGTGAATGCTCTGCGTGATATGCATGCCTGGCTGTTGCGGGCCGAGCAGGCGGTCCACCAGATTACGCAGGCGGTCAGCCTGCTCGATAATCACTTTGGTATATTCGTTCAGCGACGGATCGGGCAGGGCGCGCGACAGCAGCTGCGCCGCGCCGCGAAGTCCACCCAGCGGATTTTTAATTTCGTGAGCGAGCCCCCGCACCAGATCGCGCGCTGCGACCTGCTGCGCATGCTGAAGCTGCTCCTGGCTAAGGCGGCGCTGGTTATCCATCGGCGCCATCTCCAGCAGAATAAACCCGTCCGGCAGCCGTTGCGCCGTCAGCGCCATCACATGCGCGCGGCCGTCAACCACCAGCGTCACTTCGCTGTCGGTAAAACCCTGGCCAGCACTCAGACTCTCGCGCATCACCTCGATATTCAGCGAAAAATAGCCGGTCAGATCGGGCAGCGGCGTGCCGAACAGTTTGCGTGAGCTTTGCGCCAGTAACTGCTGCGCCGCCGGATTGGCGTAGTGGATGACCAGATCGTCATCTACCAGCAGAATACTGTTTATCAGGGAGTTGAGAATTTGCCCTGCGTCGGGCAAGGAGCCAGTTGCCATACAGCGTTCCTCTGCACTAATTTAGTGCATTATACTCTTCCGCGCCCGTTTCCAGACGGCTGAACGATGATTTCGCGGCGAAAAAAGCCCATCCGGAGATGGGCTAAAGTTTCCACGGCAACAAAAATCTTCTGCGCCTTGCGCGTCGCCGCTGCGTTAGCAGCCTCGGGATCTATCCTGTTGCCGCCAGAGACGGCAACGCGACCGGTGCAGAATTAAAGATTAAACGCTGTAGTAGAGTTCGAACTCAACCGGATGCGGCGTCATGCGAACGCGGTCGTTTTCAACTTTACGCAGTTCGATGTAGGCATCGATGGCGTCGTCGGTGAACACGCCGCCGCGGGTCAGGAACTCGCGGTCTTCGTTCAGGGCGTTCAGCGCCTCTTCCAGAGAACCGGCAACTTTTGGAATCTCCGCTTCTTCTTCCGGCGGCAGATCGTACAGGTTTTTGTCCATTGCATCGCCCGGGTGGATCTTATTGATCACGCCGTCCAGGCCAGCCATCAGCAGAGCGGTGAACGCCAGGTACGGGTTAGCGGCCGGATCCGGGAAGCGCGCTTCGATACGACGTGCTTTCGGGCTGGCAACAACCGGGATACGGATAGAGGCAGAACGGTTACGGGCAGAGTAGGCCAGCATAACCGGCGCTTCGTAGCCCGGCACCAGACGCTTGTAGGAGTTGGTGGTCGGGTTCGCCAGGGCGTTGATCGCTTTTGCGTGCTTGATGATGCCGCCGATGTAGAACAGCGCGGTTTCAGACAGGCCGCCGTATTTGTCGCCTGCGAACAGGTTCACGCCGCCTTTAGAGAGCGACATGTGGCAGTGCATACCAGAGCCGTTATCGCCGAACATCGGCTTCGGCATAAAGGTCGCCGTTTTGCCGTAGGCGTGCGCGACGTTGTGCACCACATATTTGTAGATCTGAATTTCGTCTGCTTTCTTGGTCATGGTGTTGAAGCGGGTTGCCACTTCGTTCTGACCAGCGGTTGCGACTTCGTGGTGATGTGCTTCAACCACCAGGCCCATCTGCTCCATGGTCAGACACATAGCAGAACGGATGTCCTGCGAGGAGTCTACCGGCGGAACCGGGAAATAGCCGCCTTTCAGGCCCGGACGGTGGCCTTTGTTGCCGCCTTCGTACTCTTTACCGGTGTTCCAGGCCGCTTCGATATCGTCGATAGCAACGTGCGAGCCGGAGGTAGAGGAACCGAAACGAATGTCGTCGAACAGGAAGAATTCCGGCTCTGGCCCAAACAGCACGGTGTCGGCGATGCCGGACGCGCGCAGATACTCTTCAGCGCGTTTGGCGATGGAGCGCGGGTCGCGATCGTAGCCCTGCATGGTGCCCGGCTCGAGGATGTCACAACGGATGATCAGCGTCGGGTCTTCGAAGAACGGATCCAGAACGGCGGTCGTCGCGTCCGGCATCAGCACCATGTCTGATTCGTTAATGCCTTTCCAGCCGCCGATAGAGGAGCCGTCAAACATTTTGCCTTCTTCGAAGAAGTCAGCGTTAACCTGGTGAGCAGGGATAGTAACGTGCTGTTCTTTACCTTTGGTATCGGTAAAACGCAGGTCAACAAACTTAACTTCATGCTCGTTCATCATCGAGAGAACGTGTTCAGCGGACATACTCAACTCTCCTGGAAAGGGTCATTATCATCGTGGCGAGTGGCTGCGTCGTCTGAATCTACTGTGTCTGACCGCCATTCCCAACCAACCGATCTCGGCAAGCTCTGCAACTGTCGTGCAACTGCTGTTTTCGCTTGAAAGAGATAAAGCGAATTCTGTGCCAACTTTCTTTAACAAGGCTAAATCCCGCCTGCGCGCACCCTTTTGTTGCCAGCGGGCTGCACCAGGCTGGCAACTTTGCACCAAAACCGTGCTTCAGTGCATTTTATAAGCACCAAAAGAGTGCAAACCCCCAACTTAGTGCATTAACTGCACCGCATCCAGCGCAAATTTCCGCCATTGCAATAAACTTCAGGTGAAAAGTGTGATCGTGTTCAGTATCCCGCTTAATCCGTGTACAATAGCGCGCTATTTCTAATGCCTGAGGCAAAGTTGTGATCGAAAATTTGCGTAACATCGCCATCATCGCGCACGTAGACCATGGTAAGACCACCCTGGTTGATAAGCTGCTGCAACAGTCCGGTACCTTTGACGCGCGTACCGAAGCGACTGAGCGTGTGATGGACTCCAACGATTTGGAGAAAGAGCGTGGAATTACCATCCTCGCTAAAAACACCGCTATCAAATGGAATGACTACCGTATCAACATCGTTGATACCCCGGGACACGCCGACTTTGGTGGCGAGGTAGAGCGCGTCATGTCCATGGTTGATTCGGTGCTGCTGGTTGTCGATGCGATGGATGGCCCTATGCCGCAAACTCGCTTCGTGACCAAAAAAGCCTTTGCCCATGGTTTGAAGCCGATTGTTGTTATCAACAAGATTGACCGTCCGGGCGCGCGTCCTGACTGGGTTGTAGACCAGGTGTTCGACCTGTTCGTCAACCTGGATGCTACCGACGAGCAGCTTGATTTCCCAATTATTTACGCGTCTGCGCTGCAGGGCATCGCCGGTCTGGATCACACCGACATGGCTGAAGATATGACCCCGCTGTACCAGGCGATCGTTGAGCACGTTTCTCCGCCGCAGGTTGAAGTTGACGCGCCGCTGCAGATGCAGATTTCGCAGCTGGACTACAACAACTATCTGGGCGTGATCGGCATCGGCCGCATCAAGCGCGGCAAAATCAAGCCGAACCAGCAGGTTACCGTTATCGACAGCGAAGGCAAAACGCGCAACGGTAAAGTCGGTAAAGTGCTGGGCCACCTGGGCCTGGAGCGTATCGATACCGACCTGGCGGAAGCGGGCGACATCGTTGCGATCACCGGTCTGGGCGAGCTGAACATCTCCGATACCATCTGCGACCCGCAGAACGTAGAGGCGCTGCCGGCGCTGAGCGTCGACGAACCGACCGTGACCATGTTCTTCAACGTTAACACCTCGCCGTTCTGCGGTCAGGAAGGCAAGTATGTGACCTCACGTCAGATCCTTGAGCGCCTGAACAAAGAGCTGGTGCACAACGTTGCGCTGCGCGTTGAAGAAACCGAAGACGCAGACGCGTTCCGCGTATCGGGCCGTGGCGAACTGCACCTGTCGGTGCTGATCGAAAACATGCGTCGCGAAGGCTTCGAGCTGGCGGTATCTCGTCCGAAAGTTATCTTCCGTGAAATCGACGGCCGTAAACAAGAGCCGTTCGAGAACGTTACGCTGGATATCGAAGAGAACAACCAGGGCGCGGTTATGCAAGCCATGGGCGAGCGTAAAGGCGATCTGAAAAACATGGATCCAGATGGCAAAGGCCGCGTACGTCTTGACTACGTTATCCCGAGCCGTGGTCTGATCGGCTTCCGTAACGAATTCATGACCATGACTTCAGGTACCGGTCTGCTCTATTCCACCTTCAGCCACTACGACGACATCCGTCCGGGCGAAGTGGGCCAGCGTCAGAACGGCGTGCTGATCTCTAACGGCCAGGGTAAAGCGGTTGCCTTCGCCCTGTTCGGTCTGCAGGATCGCGGCAAGCTCTTCCTGGGCCACGGTGCGGAAGTCTATGAAGGCCAGATCATCGGTATTCACAGCCGCTCCAACGACCTGACCGTTAACTGCCTGACCGGTAAGAAGCTGACCAACATGCGTGCTTCCGGTACGGATGAAGCGACGACGCTGGTGCCGCCGGTGAAGATGACCCTTGAGCAGGCCATCGAATTCATCGATGACGACGAGCTGGTTGAAGTTACGCCGCAGTCGGTCCGTATCCGTAAGCGTCACCTGACCGAAAACGACCGCAAACGCGCGTCGCGTGGTCCGAAAGAGTAAGACGTTTTGCTCTGATAAAAAGCCCCGTTCAGCGGGGCTTTTTTATTTCTGCCGCCATTCTGATTCGCGCTATCCCGCCGTAACAGCCCAGCCTGCCGCCTGCGCGCGCTAAACCCCTATGCGTCATCTTCCATAACGGATTTTTCTCCTGCCTGTTACCTGTTCAGCCCCTGGTTTTGCCGCTAGAGTGAATGATCCAGGGAATCAGAGGAGTAACGACATGTTGTACATTTTTGATTTAGGCAATGTGATTGTTGATATCGATTTTAACCGCGTGCTGGGCGTCTGGAGTGACCTCGGCCGCGTACCGCTGGCGATGTTGCAGAGTCGCTTTCAGATGGACGAGGCGTTTGAGCAGCACGAGCGCGGCGAAATCAGCGACGAACATTTCGCTGCGGAGCTGTGCGAGCGACTCGACATCGCGCTGAGCTACGAACAGTTTGTGGCGGGCTGGCAGGCGGTATTTATGGGCGCACGCGCCGATACGCTGGCGCTGATGAACCAGCTGCGCGCCGACGGGCATCGCGTGGTAATCCTCTCCAACACCAATAAGCTGCATACGGAGTTCTGGCCGACGCAGTATCCGGAAGTGCGCGCCGCGGCAGACGCCATCTATCTCTCGCAAGAGCTGGGCATGCGCAAGCCTGAGCCGCGCATCTTTGAGCATGTGCTGCAGCAAGAGGGCTACCGCGCCGACCAGGCGGTTTTCTTTGACGACAACGCCGATAATATTGCCGGTGCTGAGGCGCTGGGCATCAGAAGCGTACTGGTGACCGACAGCAAAACCGTGCCGACCTGGCTGGCAAGCCACCGCTGAATGATGAGGTCGCGCCCTGTTATTTCGACCTGCCACGCGCTCTGGCTGTGGATCAGGCTGCTGTGGAAACGCATCGACGACGACAATATGACGACGCAGGCCGGTAACCTGGCCTTTGTTTCGTTGCTGGCGCTGGTGCCGCTGATCGCCGTGGTGTTCGCGCTGTTCTCTGCGTTTCCGGTCTTTTCAGAAGTCAGCGTTCAGCTGAAAAACTTTATCTTTACCAATTTCGTGCCAGCGACCGGCAACGTCGTGGAGCGCTATCTGGATCAGTTCGTCGCCAACGTGCACCGCATGACGGCGCTGGGGGCGATAGGACTGATCGTTACCGCGCTGCTGTTGATGCATTCGGTTGATACCGCGCTCAACACCATCTGGCGCAGCCATAAAAAGCGGCCGCTGGTTTACTCTTTCGCCGTCTACTGGATGATCCTGACGCTGGGGCCGCTGCTGGCCGGTGCCAGCCTGGCGATCAGCTCTTATCTGCTGTCGCTGCGCTGGATAAGCGCCAGCGGCGTTTACGGCATTATCGATCAGGTGCTGCGCGTCTTTCCGCTGCTGCTCTCCTGGTTCGCGTTCTGGCTCCTTTACAGCATAGTGCCGACGCGCAGCGTGCCGTCGCGCGACGCCCTGATCGGCGCGCTGGTGGCGGGCGCGCTGTTCGAGCTGGGTAAAAAAGGCTTTGCTCTCTATGTTACGATGTTTCCTTCATACCAGCTGATTTATGGCGTGCTGGCGGTTATTCCTATCCTGTTTCTCTGGGTCTACTGGACCTGGTGTATTGTGTTGTTAGGCGCGGAAATCACCGCGACGCTGGGCGACTATCGCCACTTAAAACAGCAGGAAAGCGAAAAAGAACGAGAGGTTGCATGATTGCGTTGATTCAACGAGTGCTTAATGCCAGCGTCAGCGTGGATCGCGCGGTGGTGGGTGAAATTGGCTCTGGCTTGCTGGTTCTGCTGGGAGTAGAAAAAGGGGATGACGAAAAGCGCGCCGAGCGCCTGGCGGAGAAGGTGCTGGGCTACCGTATTTTCAGCGACGAGCAGGGAAAAATGAACCTGAACGTCCAGCAGGCGGGCGGCAGCGTGCTGGTGGTGTCGCAGTTTACGCTGGCGGCGGATACGCAAAAAGGGATGCGGCCCTCTTTTTCCGGCGGCGCGGCGCCCGCCGAGGCGAACCGCCTGTATGAATATTTCAGCGACTGCTGCCGTCGCCAGGGCGTAACCACCGCCAACGGACGCTTCGCCGCCGATATGCAGGTCGCGCTGGTCAACGATGGTCCTGTGACCTTCTGGTTGCAGGTGTGAGTCTGGCAGCCGAGCGGCACGGGATCGGCCACGCAAGCTCTGAACGAGAGAACCACTTTATGTATCATCTTCGGGTACCGCAAACTGCGGAAGAGCTGGATATGTACTACCAGTTCCGCTGGGAAATGCTACGCAAGCCGCTGCGCCAGCCGCAGGGCTCGGAGCGGGACGGCTGGGACGCGCTGGCGCATCATCAGATGGTGGTGGACGAGCATGGCCAGCCGGTGGCCGCCGGACGTCTCTATATCAACGCCGACAATGAAGCGTCGATTCGCTTCCTCGCCGTCCATCCGTCGGTTCAGGGCAAAGGGCTGGGCACGCTGGTGGCGATGACGCTGGAATCGGTGGCGCGGCAGGAGGGCGTGAAGCGCGTGACCTGCGCCGCGCGCGAAGACGCGGTCGAGTTCTTCGCCAAGCTGGGCTATCTCAATCAGGGAGAGATCACCGCGCCGCAGACTACGCCGGTGCGCCACTTCCTGATGATTAAGCCGGTGGTCACGCTGGACGATATTCTGCACCGCGCCGACTGGTGCGGGCAGCTGCAGCAGGCCTGGTATGACAATATCCCGCTCAGCGAGAAGATGGGCGTGCGCATTTTGCAGTTTACCGGGCAGAAATTTATCACCACCATGCCGGAAACCGGCAACCAGAACCCGCACCACACGCTGTTCGCTGGCAGCCTCTTCTCGCTGGCGACGCTCACCGGCTGGGGATTGATCTGGCTGCTGCTGCGCGAGCGCCACCTTGGCGGCACCATCATTCTCGCGGACGCCCATATTCGCTACAGCAAACCGATCGCCGGACGTCCGGGTGCAATTGCCGATATCGGCTCGATGAGCGGCGATCTGGATCGGCTGGCGCGTGGCCGAAAAGCGCGCGTGCGTCTTGAGGTCGAGCTGTTTGGGAATGAAGAGCCGGGGGCGGTGTTTGAAGGGGTCTATATCGTACTGCCTGCCGATCCCGACGAACCGCTGGAAGAGGGCGGTTCCGGCGCGCGCATCAACTAAACCCTCAGGGCCGAATCATCGGCCCTGAGAGGTTCTTTATTTCACTTCGCCCGCCTGCATCTGCTGCTGAACCTGCTGCGTATCGGTGCGCAGCGAGAGCGAGCCGTTCGCCGAGGCGCTCAGCGGCGTGCCCGCCTTCAGCGAAGCGTTGAGCTGAAGCTGGAAATTGCTGGGACCGCTCGCCGGCAGCGCAGGCCAGCCCCAGTTTTGCAGCACGCTGGCAGGCACCGCCTGGCCTTTCAGCGTCAGCGCCACCGGGCGATCCGGCTGCTGGCCGACGCTGGCCGATCCCTCCAGAAGCCCGTTGCCGCTAAAGGCGCTCATCTCCGTGATCTGAATCTGCCGATCGTCGGCGATAAGCGACAGCGACGGGTGACGCAGGTCGGCGCGGTTAAAGGTTGCTTCGGCGGCATTAAGGCTCAGCTTGCCTGACCAGATCCCCCACTGATGCTGACGCGCCAGCAGCAGATTTTCGCCGCTGCCCTCCAGCGAGGTCATCTGAAACGGAAACGCCGGATTGATATCGATAATCAGGTTGCGGCTGGAGGTGAAGCGGCGCACTTCCAGCGAGTCGAGCCAGCCCGGCAGCGCCGCCTGCCAGCGATCGCGCCAGCTCTCCGGCAGGGTATATTCCAGTCCGGCGACCGCCAGATTGTTCAGCGTCAGACGCTTGTCGCTGCGGCTCCAGCTGCCGTCAGCGCGGATCACGCCGTTGACCCAGCGTGAGCTGAACTGGGTAAGCGCGATGCCCTGCGGCGACAGATCGAGATTGAGGATCGGATCGTTAAGCTCGAAGCGGCCGTTGATAAAGTTGCTGGCGTTCAGCGACAGGGAACCGTCGTCGCTGCGCCAGTCGTCCCCCTGCCACGTAAGGTTTTTCAGCGTCAGATCGAGATCGGTGACCGCCCAGTCTGGACCCTGAAGGCGCGCGTCGGTCATATCGAGGCGGTTAATGGTGACGGAAGGCAGCGCCTGAATCGGGCGCAGAAAATCCGCCAGGCTCTGGGCGGTTTGCAGGCGAATATCGTTGAGGCGAAGCTGGCGGATCAGCCAGTTGCCCTGGGCGTCGCGCTCGGCGCTGCCGGTCATTGAACCGCGCGCCAGATCGGCACCGACGTTGCTGAACAGCATACGGCCCTTCGTGACGCTGCCCTGAATCAGCACGTTAGCGCCTGACACCTTGTTGAGCGTCATAGTGCCGGCGCTCATCTGAAACTGCGCGTCGCTGCCGAGCATGCTCTTCGCCGTAGGGATCCACGGCATAATGCCGCCGTTTACCTGCTGGGCCGCCAGCGGCAGCGGCGTCTCTGGACTGTCGATGCGCATATTGTTCAGCTGCAGGCGTCGCGCCTGGAAAGGCAGGGCGTTGCCAGGCGTCAGGTTCGCCAGGTTCACCACGCCGTCGCGCAGCTCGATGCTGCTGAAATTCAGCGGGTCGCTGAACTGCAGCAGGGCGAGCCCGAGATCGACGCGCTTCGCCACCACCGCGGCCGGCTGGCCGTCGTGGCCAAAGCTGAAGTTGTCGAGAATGATGTGCGAAGGCGAGGAGAAGTTATGCTCTATCTTGCTGAGGGAGAGATGCCAGGCGGTTTTATCGCTAACGTAGCGGCTGAACCAGCCTGCGCCCCATTGCGTCTGCAACAGAACGTAGATCACCACCAGGCTCAGCACCAGCAGCAACAGTACCGTAAGAAAAAATTTTCCAAGAAATTTCATTGTATCCATCCCGCCATCTTTCCGGTCAGTGCTTGTTATGCCTGAATTACCGTTGTAGCTCAACAGCCTGGATGTAAATACGAATAAATAGCAGAGGCGGGCCGCAGCCCGCCGGAGAGGTTACTTTTCCTGAGGGAAGATCAGGTTGAGCACGATGGCGGTGATGCCGCCAGCGGCAATGCCGGAAGAGAGCAGGGTCTTCAGCCAGTCAGGCGCGAACTGCAGGATCAGCGGCTGCTGCGATACGCCCAGCCCGACCGCCAGCGACAGGGCGATAATCATAATCGCGCGGCGGTTCAGCGGCTCGCGCGACACGATGCGCACGCCGGACGCGGCAATGGTGCCGAACATCACGATGGTCGCGCCGCCCAGCACCGGTTCCGGAATATGCTGCACGAAACCGCTTACCGCCGGAAACAGACCCAGCACGATCAGCATCAGCGCCACCACAAAGCCGACGTAGCGGCTGGCAACGCCGGTCAGCTGGATCACGCCGTTGTTCTGGCCGAAGCAGGAGTTGGGAAAGGTATTGAACAGCGCGGAGACAAAGGAGTTCAGCCCGTTCGCCAGCACGCCGCCTTTCAGGCGCTGCATATAGAGCGGGCCGCTGACCGGCTGCTCTGACACGTCCGAGGTGGCGGTAATATCGCCGATCGTCTCCAGTGACGTGACCATAAACACCAGCATCAGCGGAAGCAGCAGGTTCCAGTCAAAGCCCAGGCCGTAGTAGAGCGGCGTCGGCACCGCCATCAGCGGCTGGCTGGTCGACGCGACGGTTTGCGGCAGCATATCCATCAGCCAGGCGGCGAGATAGCCGATCGCCATGGCGATAACCAGCGACGCGACGCGCAGCCAGGGGTTGCGCTGGCGGTTGAGCACAATAATCACCGCCAGCACCAGGCCCGCCAGCAGCAGGTTCTTCGGCGCGCCGAAGCTGTGATCGTTCATCGCCGCGAAGCCGCCGCCAATGGAGGTCAGCCCGACCTGAATCAGCGACAGGCCGATAATCATCACCACGATGCCAGAGACCAGCGGCGTAATAATGCGGCGCGCCAGGTGAAGCACGCGCGACAGCAGCATCTCGGTACAGGAGGCGACCATCAGGGTGCCGAACAGCGCCGCCATCATGGTTGGCACGTCGGCGCCGCCGTTTTTCAGCGCCATGCCGCCCATAATCAGGGGGGTAACGAAGTTGAAGCTGGTGCCCTGAATCGACAGCAGGCCTGAGCCAACCGGACCCCAGGTTTTGATTTGCAGCACGGAGGCGACGCCGGAGGCGAACAGCGACATGCTGATAATGTGCTGCGTATCCTGCGCAGGCAGGCCCAGCGCCTGACAAATCAGCAGCGCGGGCGTGATCACCGCCACGAACATCGCCAGCAGATGCTGACCGGCAGCAAACAGCGTTTGCGGCAGCGGCGGGCGATCGTCAAGGCGGTAAATCAGCTCGCTCTGGCGCGGCGTTGTCGGTTGATGAAGTGTGGCGTCTGGTTGATTAACGGACATAAAGTGGCTTCCCAATCTGCGAAGAGGGGGATTTTAAACCGCTGCGGGCTGAAAGCAATCGTTTGCCAGCCTTTTGTTGCGCGTGCGCAGGCAAAAGCGCTGCCGGGGCAAACAGAGGAGGATTAAACGTTGGTATAGCGCGCGGTTTCCGGCAGCCAGCGCTCAATCAGCGCCTGTGCCTGTTCAGGGTAGTGATGGTGGATATGGCGCGCCACGCGCTGCACTTCCGGCACCATCGCCTGATCGCGCAGCAGATCCGCGACCTTGAATTCAGCGTTGCCGGTCTGGCGCGTGCCGAGCAGTTCGCCAGGACCGCGGATCTCCAGATCGTGCTGGGCGATGACGAAGCCGTCGTTGCTGTCGCGCAGCACCTGCAAACGACGCTGCGCGGTTTTGCTCAGCGGCGCTTTATAGAGCAGCACGCAGTGCGATGCCACCGCGCCGCGCCCGACGCGCCCGCGCAGCTGATGCAGCTGCGCCAGGCCCAGGCGTTCCGGGTTTTCAATAATCATCAGGCTGGCGTTAGGCACGTCGACGCCGACTTCAATCACCGTGGTCGCCACCAGCAGCTGCATCTCATTGGCCTTAAAGGCCGCCATCACCGCCTGTTTTTCCGCAGGCTTCATGCGGCCGTGTACCAGACCGATATTCAGGTCGGGCAGCGCGACTTTCAGCGCTTCCCAGCTCGCTTCCGCAGCCTGCGCCTCCAGCAGATCGGACTCTTCGATCAGCGTACAGACCCAGTAAGCCTGGCGACCTTCCTGGCAGGCGTGACGCACGCGCGCGATAATGTCGTCGCGGCGGCTGTCGGGGATTGCAACGGTGGTAACCGGCGTACGGCCTGGCGGCAGTTCGTCGATGGTCGAGGTGTCGAGATCGGCGTAGGCGGTCATCGCCAGGGTACGTGGAATCGGCGTGGCGGTCATAATCAGCTGATGCGGATGAAAGCCCTGCTCTTCGCCTTTCTCCCACAGCGCCAGCCGCTGATGCACGCCGAAACGATGCTGCTCATCAATAATCACCAGCGCCAGGCCGTTGAACTGCACCTGCTCCTGGAACAGCGCATGGGTGCCGACCACCATCGCCACCTGGCCGCTGGCAATCGCCTCCTGCTGCGCCTGACGCGCTTTGCCTTTCTGCTTGCCAGCCAGCCAGCCGACCTCGATGCCGAGCGGCGCGAACCAGCTGCGGAAGTTATTCGCGTGCTGCTCTGCCAGCAGTTCGGTGGGCGCCATCAGCGCTACCTGCTTGCCGTGCGCAATAACGTCAAGCGCCGCCAGCGCCGCAACCAGGGTTTTACCGGAGCCGACGTCGCCCTGCACCAGGCGCATCATCGGAAAATCGTTGGCCAGATCGCGCTCAATCTCCTGTACCACGCGTTTTTGCGCGTTAGTCGGGGAGAAGGGCAGCGCCGCCAGCAGTTTGTCGCTCAGGGTGTGGCGCGGCGTCATCGGCAGCGCGTAATAGCGCTGCGCCCCGGCGCGCACCGCCAGCATGCTGAGGTTGTGCGCCAGCAGCTCTTCGAGGATCAGGCGACGCTGCGCCGGATGACGGCCGTGCTCCAGCTCGCTCAGGCGCAGGTCCGGCGGCGGGCGATGTAGCGTGCGCAGCGCTTCCGGCAGGCTAATCAGCCCCTGCGCCAGCTCCTGCGGCAGCAGCTCCGCGATCGGCACGCTCTCCAGCAGCGTCAGCGCCTGATCGGTAAGGCTGCGCAGCGTGGCCTGACGAATGCCTTCGGTGGTGGGATAGACCGGCGTCAGGGTCTCTTCCAGCGTGACCGGGCTCTGCTCGCCCTGAACGCGATATTCAGGATGAATAATTTCCGCGCCGCGCTGGCCGCGCTTGATCTCGCCGTAGGCGGTCACGCGACGGCCTGGCGCCAGGCTGTTCTTCATTCCGGCATTGAAGTTGAAGAAACGCATGGTCAGCACGCCGCTGCCGTCGCTGATCTGACACACCAGCATGCGGCGTCTGCCAAAGGAGATGTCGGACTGCAAGACTTCGCCCTCTACCGTCGCCCAGATGCCGGGCAGCAGATCGTTGATAGCGTAGAGCTGGGTGCGGTCTTCGTAGCGTAGCGGGAGGTGGAGCAGCAGATCCTGAATGGTATGCAGGCCGAGCTTAGCCAGCTTCGCCGCCTGACTGGCGCCGACGCCGGTCAGGGTACTGAGCGGAATGGCATCCAGCAGGCGGCCTTTCATTTCTTTTTCCCCGCGGCCTGCATACTGGCCCACCAGTCGGCGTCAGCTTCCACTTCGCCCAGGGCGTTGATATGCGGATAGGGCAGGCCTTTCTGCTTTGCCACGCGCGCCAGTACCGGATAGCCGCCTTCGAACAGCAGTCGCTGCTGCTCCTCTTCATCCAGCAGGCTGTGCTGACGCTGGTACATTCCCGCATTCTGCCGCTGGCGCTGCGCTTCATACAGGATCAGCGCGGAGGCCACGGAAACGTTGAGCGACTGCACCATACCGACCATCGGGATAATAATATCGCGGTCGGCCAGCGCCAGCGCTTCGGCGGTGATGCCGGTTTTTTCCTGGCCCATCAGAATGCAGGTCGGGCGCGTGTAGTCTATTTCGCGGAAATCGACCGCTCTGGCCGACAGGTTGGTCGCCAGCACCTGCATGCCGCGATCTTTCAGGTGGGTAACCGCCTGGGCGATATTGCGATGCGTTTTGACCTTTACCCAGCTGTTGCTGCCGGCGGAAGCGGAGACCATAGTGCGCATCCGCTCGCTGGGCCAGACGGCATGTACTTCATGAATGCCCACCGCATCCGCCGTGCGGATCACCGCCGATACGTTGTGCGGCTTGTGTACCTGTTCCATACAGACGGTGAGGTCGTGCTGGCGCAGCGCCAGCATCTCCTGAATACGAGCAAAGCGTTGGGCATTCATGCGCTAATTACGGTTACGGTGGACTTTGATCACGTCCGGCATTACGCGGATTTTGCGCATAATGTTCGCCAGATGGACGCGATCGCGCGCGGTCAGGCGGATAAAGGCGCTGTAAACGCGGCCGTCGCGCTCTTCGGTATTGAGACTCTGGATATTCGAGCCTGCGGTATTGATCGCCGCCGTCAGGTTCGCCAGCGCGCCCTGATGGTTAAACATGTCGACCTTTATTTCCGCCACGAACTCCTGATCGGTGACCTTATCCCACTCCACCGGCATGAATTTTTCCGGCTCTTTCTGGTAGCCGCGAATATTGCGACAGGATTCGTGATGCACCACCAGCCCCTTGCCAGGGCTGACATGGGCCACGACAGGATCGCCGGGAATGGGGCGGCAGCACTTGGCGAAGGTGATAAGGACGCCGTCCGCGCCTTTGATCGGCAGCTTGCCGCGTTT
The DNA here is from genome assembly GCF_022346785.1 of Pantoea sp. ACRSC. Lineage (NCBI taxonomy): Bacteria > Pseudomonadati > Pseudomonadota > Gammaproteobacteria > Enterobacterales > Erwiniaceae > Pantoea > Pantoea sp. ACRSC. The sequence continues at coordinate 15,982 of NZ_JAKRNN010000029.1, read as the reverse complement.
GCTGCTGCTCGGCGGCGTGGCGCTGGTTGACTGCAGCAGGTTCTTCGCCACCACTACGCTCATGGCGTTGCCGAGGCCAATCTCCGCCAGCAGGTCGTCCAGCGACGTCAGCTTCATGCGATCCAGCTCTTGCTTGATATTCTCGGGCGGGATCTCCGCCAGCTTGCGGCTGCCGCCGAGCGCGTGGCTCAGCAGACGACGGCCGAGATTAACGGAGTCTTCGCGCTTGAGGTTTTTCAGCAGCTGACGAATTTTGGCGCGCGCTTTGGAGCTGACGACAAAGTTGAGCCAGGCGGCGTTGGGACGTGCGCCCGGCGCCGTGATAATTTCTACGGTCTGCCCGCTGGTGAGCGGCTGCGACAGCGGATAGGGCTGGCGATCGACGCGCGCGCCGACGCAGGCGTGACCAATATCCGTATGTACCGCATAGGCGAAGTCCACCGGCGTTGCGCCAGCCGGCAGTTCAACGATGCGGCCTTCCGGCGTAAAGACATAGATCTCATCAGGGAAGAGATCGGATTTTACGCTCTCAATAAATTCAAAAGAGCTGCCCGCGCTCTGCTGCAGCTCCAGCAGGCTTTGCAGCCAGCGCTGGGCGCGGATCTGCGCGGTCGTGCCGCTTTCGCCCGCCTGTTTATAAGCCCAGTGCGCGGCGACCCCCATCTCTGCCATCTGATCCATATCTTCGGTACGGATCTGCACCTCAACCGGCACGCCGTGCGGTCCGATCATGGAGGTGTGCAGCGACTGATAGCCGTTGGCTTTGGGGATAGCGATATAATCTTTCATACGGCCTGGACGCGGTTTGTACAGGCTGTGCATCTGACCGAGCACGCGATAGCAGGTGTCCACATCCTTCACGATCACGCGGAAAGCGTAGATATCCATGATGGAGTGAAAGCGCTGCTCTTTCAGCGTCATTTTGCGGTAGATAGAGTAGAGATGTTTTTCACGGCCGCTGACGCGACAGGGAATACCCGCTTCCTGCAGACGCCCGTCGATTTCGGACAGGATCTTCTGAATCATCTCTTTGCGGTTGCCGCGCGCCGCTTTCACCACCTCTTTAATCACGCGATAGCGATTCGGGTAGAGCGCCTCAAAGCCCAGCTCTTCCAGCTCGGTTTTCAGGTGATGGATACCCAGGCGATGCGCCAGCGGACTGTAGATCTCCAGGGTTTCCAGCGCGATGCGGCGTCGCTTGTCCGGACGCAGCGCGCCCAGCGTGCGCATATTGTGCGTGCGGTCGGCCAGCTTGATGAGGATGACGCGGATATCCTGCACCATCGCCATGATCATCTTGCGGAAGTTCTCTGCCTGCGCCTCTTTCTTGTCGCGGAAGGTGAGCTTATCCAGCTTCGATACCCCTTCCACCAGCTCAGCCACGCTTTTGCCGAACAGCTGCTCCATATCCTGATAGGTGGCCGGCGTGTCTTCAATCACGTCGTGCAGCAGCGCGGCCATCAGCGTTTCATGGTCGAGCTTCATCTCCGCCAGGATGCAGGCGACGGCAACAGGATGGGTAATGTAGGGCTCGCCGCTGGAGCGTGTCTGTCCCTCGTGAGCATCACGTGCGACAAGATACGCTTGCTGGAGGCGCTTGATTTGCTCCTCCGGCAGGTATTTTTCAATCAGCTGATTGAGGCTTTCAAACAGATACAAGGTTGGCCTGCAGGTTGCTGTTAACGACGACCTTCAGCGATAGCGGTAACGGCCTGTAATTCAGCGGCTTCCTGCTCTTGCTGTTCCTGACGATCGCGCACGTCAAGGATCTGGTTAGTGATCAGGCCTTCTTCGATTTCGCGCAGGGCGATAACGGTGGCTTTATCGTTCTCTTCCGGAACCAGCGGATCTTTGCCGCCTACCTGCATCTGACGTGCACGACGTGCAGCGACCAACACCAGGTCAAAACGGTTACCAATTTTTTCTACTGCGTCCTGAACGGTTACGCGTGCCATAGGTGTGCTACTCCACAGATGAAGAAATGACTGGGCATAATACTGAAACTGACTTCAGACTGCCAATAGTTTGCTGATTAAAGCATCGTGGCGCGCCTTCTGGCGCCCCATGCGCAGGCGTTCAGCGCGGATGATGGTCTTCAGATCTGACAGCGCCAGATCGAAATCATCATTGATAATTAAATAGTCGTATTCGGCGTAGTGGCTCATCTCGGAGACCGCCTGCGCCATGCGGCGGGCAATCACCTCTTCGCTGTCCTGGCCGCGACCGCGCAGGCGGCGATCCAGCTCATCCTGCGAAGGCGGCAGCACAAAGATGCTGCGCGCGGCGGGCATTTTCGCACGGATCTGCTGCGCGCCCTGCCAGTCGATATCGAGGAACACATCGACGCCGGTCGAGAGCACCTGCTCAATCGCCTTACGCGACGTACCGTAGTAGTTGTCGAAGACCTTTGCATGCTCGAGGAAGGCGTCTTCCGCGATCATCGCTTCAAATTCATCTTTCGAGACGAAGTAATAGTGTTCGCCATGGACTTCGCCAGGACGCATGCCGCGGGTGGTATGAGAAACAGACACCTGCGTATCGTACAGCGGTTGTGTCTTCAGTAACGCCTGAATCAGGCTGGATTTACCCGCGCCGCTGGGGGCGGAAACAATAAAAAGCGTGCCTTGAGCCATGGTCTTCTTGAATTGAGTAAAGAGCGGAGTCGATTTCCTGCACAGTATACACGGCTTAAGGCCGTCACGCAGCGTTTGCGCATGACGCTGCGCTAAATCTTTTGCGGCGCGGCGCGTAAAACCGCGCTTATCAGCCTGCAAAAGGCGCCTTTTTCTGCCTGCGCCGTTCCGTTCTCTCTCTTTGACTCTCGCTCTGCAGCTGCCGTGCCGCTTCAATAGGCGAAACCTTGAGGAGGCATATGATGAAAACGAGGTTACGCCAGCTGCTGTGCCTGCTGCTACTGGCTGCCGGTTCGACGCAGGCGCTTTGCCCGGCATGGACGCCTGCGCGCGCCGGAGATGAAATCGACCGCCTGCAGCATCAGCTGCAGCGCTGGGACGACGCCTACTATCGCGACGGCAAAAGCCTGGTCAGCGATGCGGACTACGACACGCTGCTGCAGCGGTTGAAAAGCTGGCAGCGCTGCTTTGCGCCCGCCCGGCCCGTTTATGCGTCTCAGCTGCCTGCCAGCGGAAAAGCCGCGCATCCGGTCGCGCATACCGGCGTCAAAAAATTACGCGATAAGCTGGCGCTGGCTTACTGGATGCAGGATCGGCGGGATTTATGGGTGCAGCCGAAAATCGACGGCGTCGCGGTAACGCTGGTTTACGAGGCGGGAAAGCTGGCGGCGCTCACGAGCCGCGGTGATGGCCTGCACGGCGAGTCCTGGCTCTCGAAAGCGGCCTGGATTCCCGCTATTCCGCTGAAGATTGAGAGCGATGCGCCGCGGGTGGTGTTGCAGGGTGAACTCTTTCTGAAGATGACCGATCATCAGCAGTCACGCGACGGCGGCAAAAACGCCCGGGCGCGGGTGGCGGGCGCGCTGATGAGTCAGACGCCAGGCCCGCTGCTGACCGATATCGGTCTGTTTATCTGGGCGTGGCCGGATGGGCCGGCCACAATGACGGAGCGTTTGCGACAGCTTGCCGCCTGGGGACTAACGCTGGCGCAAACGTGGAGCCAGCCCGTACGCGACGAGGAGGAGGTCGCGGGCTGGCGCGATCGCTGGTTCAACGCGCCGCTTCCCTTCGCAACTGACGGCGTGGTGGTGCATCAGGGGATGCGTCCCGCCGGAAAAAGCTGGATGCCAGGGGAAGGCGACTGGGCGGTCGCGTGGAAATTTCAGCCGCCGGACGTTACCAGCGAAGTGCGGTCAGTGGACTTTACAATCGGCCGCACCGGCAATATCACCGTGGTACTCACTCTTCAGCCGGTGGCTCTCGACGACAAAATCGTCCGTCGGGTAAACATCGGCTCGCTGCGGCGCTGGCGCTCATGGGACGTTATCGCAGGCGATCAGGTGGCCATTAGCCTGGCGGGCCAGGGCATCCCGCGTCTTGAAAGAGTGATATGGCGAGTCGCCAGACGCGACTACCCGCAGCCGCCGGATGCGGAAAGCTTTACGCCACTCAGCTGCCTGAGCGTTACGCCCCGCTGCCGCCAGCAGCTGCTGGCGCGTCTGAGCTGGCTGAGTCAGAAATCGGTGCTGAATATTGCCGGCGTGCAGCACAGCACCTGGCTGCGGTTGCTGGAGAACCGCGCCATGTCGCATCTCTTCTCCTGGCTGACGCTGACGCCAGAGCAAATCGCCCAGAGCTCAGGCATCAGCCCGACGCGCGCACAGCAGCTCTGGCACCGGTTCAACCTGACGCGCCAGCAGCCGCTGCGGCGCTGGATCGGCGCGCTAGGCATTCCGCTTCCCCGGCGCGCGCTAAACGCTTTGCCGGATATGACATGGGATGAGGTGCAGCAGCGCGACGTGCAGCAGTGGCAGGCGCTGCCGGGCGTCGGCGCGATCCTGGCGCAGCGCATTCACGCGATGCTGCAGGACGCGCGCGTGCAAAAGCTGATCGCCTTTCTGCGACAGCAGGGTATCCCGGACGAGGTCAGTGTTCCGGGTGGGGATAGTTGAAAACGGGCAGGCCGAGCCGAAAGCGCAGCGCCAGCAGGCGCGCCAGAAAACCGAACAGCAGGGTAATAATCACCACCGCCTCATGCGCCAGCGAGGTTTTCAGCAGCAGGATATAGATCCAGCCGGAGGCGAAGGCGATGCCGGCATAGAGCTCTTTCTGAAACACCAGCGGAATACGGTTACAGAACATATCGCGCAGCACGCCGCCAAATACGCCGGTGATCACCGCGGCGATAGCGGCAATAATCATCGCATGGCCGCTGTCCAGCGCCACCTGCGCGCCGATAATTGAGAAGACCACCAGGCCCAGCGCATCCAGCACCAGAAAAACTTTGCGCAGGTGGTTCATTAGTGGCGCAAGCCAGGTAGTAAGCACGGCGGCGGCGGCAACAATCATGATGTATTCCGGATGCTTCACCCAGCCGAGCGGGTAGTGACCCAGTAAAATATCCCGCACCGATCCGCCGCCAATCGCCGTTACCGAAGCGATGATAATGACGCCGAACAGATCCATTTTGCGTCGTCCGGCGGCCAGCGCGCCGGTCATGGCTTCCGCCGTAATGCCGATAATATAGAGGACGGTTAATAACATAGCGGGCTCCAGAGGGTGGGCGGCAAGGCTACGGGGTGAGTTTAATGTCAGCAACCGAAATGGCTCAGGCGATCGCTCCACATCAGTTTAACTTATGGCGGCCTGCGGAAAAACGCTGATGTAGCAGCAAAGGGAACGCACCGCTGCGGCAAAATGATAAGAAAAGCGAATTGCTATAACAGCAGGTGATGAAAGCAAGAGTGATGTAAAGCCAGAAGGGAGAGGATAAAAGGCGCGGTTTAGCTGGTCAGGCCTGTTTGCGGCAGAAATAAAAAATTAGCCCAGATAAGTCGGCTGGATAAAAAAGAAAAAAGCGTGCTGTCGCCAGCACGCGAACGCATCTTATCAGATGCCCAGAGCCCACCATACAGACTTATTTTTATTATGCGATTCTTGCGCGAATGCGGCTGTAATCTTTGAGATTAAAACGATATTCCGGCTGAAAGCTCGCGCGGCCGTAATAGCAGTAGATCAGCATACGTACGGAGGCCATTGCCAGATAACCCCAGATGGCACACAGCACCGACGGCGTCAGCCAGACGGTAAATAAGGTCACGCCAAGTCCAAAAAGCACCGACAGCGTTTCAGTAAAGGCGATGCGGGTATATTGTTTTTCGCGCTGTAAAATGGCGCGATAATGCTGTCCCTGCGGAATAATAATAAAAACAACAGAGGCCATTTCCAGCATAATAGCCAGTTCAGGCTGCTGCAGATAGTTGCCAATTAAGTCGCTGCCGGTAAAGAGCACGGCGAAAATAACCAGGCTCAGCAGCATATTTCCCCAGTAAAGCATCGACTGCTCGCGCACTGACAGGGTGCCACTGCGGATCAGCGCATTTGAAAAGCTGCGGTCAGCCAGCGTATCGATGACCAGCAGCCCGATAATGGCGATTGCCAGCAGGTTTAGCTCGTTAGCCTGCAGAATTTGCGCCAGTAAAGAGAGCTGAAGTACCCCTATGCCGATGATTTTAATTGATGAAAGAATCGACCACTTTGCGCCAGAAAAGCTTCGTTCACGTATCGCCATGATATGCTCGTTAGGTACAGGTACCGAGTAAAGTGTGACGCATGAAATAGCAGGCTATTTCACACCAGTAATTAATGCCATTCGCCTGCGCGAAGTCCAGACGCAGTACGCCAGGCCTCACCTGTTATTATTGATTCAATGCGATGGATTTCTGAAACGTAAATAATTTCCCCGTTATTATTATTATCCCGGGACAGGGCCGTCTTTTCTGTGGTTAACAGAAAAGCGGCCAGGTCCTGGGCAAATCCTTTTATATTTTTATATTCTCCAGCCAGCATCCTGCCGGCGATCTCAACAAGTTCATCTTCTGACAGCAGAGCCATAGTTGAGCAGTCCATTTTTTATTTCCTGGTGTTGTTATTTTAAGTGTTGCTGTGTGTGTGGCTAATTTATACCTCGTTTTTTTTAAATTCACACCATAAGAAAACTCCGATAACGCCGCTGCAGAAATAAATGGTTTCACTCTTTGCATGAAATTTTTTTAACTTCCGTTCTAAAGGTTTATTAATCGTTGTGCAGTAAAAAGCGCAAACCGTGGGGATAAAAAATGCGCAGGCGCTGAGAATGCATGTATTTCAGGCGTTACAGCGAAGCGGTAGCGCCCGCTGTCCAGGAATTTTCCCGGATAACGGGCTTTAACGAATCTGTTGTGAATGAGGAAAGTTGCTTATGAAAAACGGAAAAGCGCTTATGCGTTTTTATCAAACTTTTTTCACTTTTCTGAGCCGAAAGGCCCAGCCATGACTAAAGATCGGCGGCTTCTTCGCCGTTTTTACCGGGTAAGCAGGTTATTAAGGCGGGCAAGATCGCTTCTTACCCATTCAATATCCTGAGAAAATTTTTCGTCAGACATAAGCGGCTGGCGATAAACCACCATGACAACTTCAGCGCCCTGTTCATTCGCCACCACGCGCATCGGCATATAAATCTCTTTACCAAAGCCGCTGTCAATCCAGTGATCCATCACGCCGAACGGATTATGCGGCGTAAAGCGGAGCTTTACTGAACCTTCAGGCCCGCGGGCGCGCCAGTAACCGTTCTCCTGCTCCAGCGTGCTGCTGCTCAGCCCGGAGGCCCATCTGGCGAAATATTCCGGCTTCCAGATGGTTTCATATAAATCTAACCAGTTACGCGCAATGGTCTGACTGACAATCTGAGACAACAGCATGCTACCTCCGGAACCGGGTGAAAAAGGCATTAAAGCATGTCGGATGCAGCGGGAGAATCACGCGCAGCCAGAAGTGTGGCGCAGACGGGATTTCATCCGGCTGGGCTGCCGGGAGTCGTCAGAGAAAACGGCCGCGCGCCTCAATCGGCTGGATCTCTGCGCGGCCATCGGCGTGACGCAGCACATAGCTGTCTGACTGCGCCATAACCGCGCAGCTGTGATTGGGATAAATACGCAGCAGGGCGCCGACGCGGGGCGCGCTATCCTGCCAGACGATAAACCCATGCTCTTCCGATAGCTTGCTGACCTCATAGCAGACGCCGTTTTCATCGACGGCAACGCCGAAGCCGCTGGCATTGGTGCCGTGCGGTCCCTTGTCCGAGCTCAGCATTTTGGATCCGGCATCGATAATGGCGAAATGGCGATTTACCGCCACCACGCGGACGATCACGCTCAGTGCCAGCTCGTCAACGCGGCTCAGGCCGAGACGGCAGGCGGTCAGATCGAGCAGGGCATAATTCCCCGGCCGGATCTCATCGGTCCCCTCGGCCACCGGCGCGGCGAGCGCGGTGGGCGTCGCGCCGACGGAGACAGGGCAGTTGGCAAAACCAGCAGCGCGCAGCTGCTCTTGCACATGCTGCATCAGCCGCGCCTCCTGCAGAGCGATCTCCGCAATGGCGTCACGATCCCCCGCGCCGTAGGCGTGCCCGGCGTGCGACACCAGACCAGCGAAGCGCAGTCGCGCCGCCTGGATAGCCTGTGCCACCCTTAGCGCGTCGTCGCGCTGCGGATCGACGCCAATGCGATGCAGCCCGACATCAACCTTGATCGCGACGCCAGCATCGGCATCAGGCTGCTGGCGCAGCGCTTCGGCAATAGCGGCTACGCCGTGCGGCGCATCGGCAATCAGCGTAACCTTCGCCTGATGCTGCGCCGCCAGCCTCAGCAGCGGCGCGATGCTTTCAGCGCGAATCACCGGGTAAGCCAGCAGGATGTCGCGCTCGCCGCCGCGAATAAAGACTTCGCCTTCGCTCGGTTTGGAAACGGTGATGCCGCATGCGCCCAGCGAACGCTGGCGGCGGGCGATATAGAGGCTTTTATGGGTTTTGATATGGGGACGCAGCGTAACGCCCGCGCGGCTGGCCTTCTCCTGCATCGACTGCAGATTGGTTTCCAGCCTTTGGGCGTCAATTTCAATATAGGGCGTCAGGCGATCGTCAGGCAGAGGACGTTGCCAGCGTTGATTCATATCCATACGAGGTTCCTGCACAAACAGACAGAACCCCATCATTCAGCAATCTGCGGCGGGATGCCAGCCGCAGATAGCGAAAACCGCATCATGAGGGTTGTCATGATGCGGAGTCAGTTAAACGTAGAGCGAGGCTTCACCTGGCGGGCGGGTTTTGAAGCGGCGATGCAGCCACAGATACTGCTCCGGGGCACGCAGAATCTGGCTTTCGATGACCTTATTCATATAGGCGGCGGCGGCAGCTTCATCGGTGTGCGGGTAGTTTTCCAGCTCGGGATCGATAATCAGCTGATAACCGTAGTTATCGGGGTTGCGGATCAGCGAGATGGTCAGCATTGCCGGATTTGCCAGGCGCGACAGAACGAAGGTGCCGTTGGTGGTCGCGGCTTTCTCAACCGCGAACAGCGGCGCAAAGACGCTGCCTTTCGGGCCGTAATCCTGATCCGGCGCAAACCACACCGATTCACCTTTCTTCAGCGCGTGAACCATACCGCGCAGATCGCGCCGATCGATCATCGCTTTGTTGGAGCGCATACGGCCTTTGGTCTGCGCCCACTCCATCGCCCGGTTGTTGTGCGGGCGATACATCGCCATCATCGGCTGACACAAACCGCTGATGCGGCCGCCCAACTCCAGCGACATAAAGTGTACGCCGATAACCATTACGCCGCGCTTCTGCTCCATGGCAGAGTGCAGATGGTGCAGACCCGTCACGTCGAACAGTTTTCTTACCGCGCGATCGGACCAGAACCATGCGATGCCGGTTTCCAGCAGCGCCATACCCAGCGAAGCGAAGTTGCCGGCGATCATGCGTTCCAGGTCATGTTCAGCAATGCCGGGAAAGCAAAGCTCAATATTGCGTCGGGTAATGCGTTCCCGCCGCTTGAGGAAATGGCGAGAAAGCGTGCCGGCATTGGCGCCGAGACGCATCAGAAGAGGATAAGGGAGCTGAACCAGCAGCCACAGGATGCCCAGACCAAACCAGGTTAACCAGTAACGCGGATGCAGCATTGAACGGCAGAAAGCTCCGGTCTTTTTCATAGCGCACCTTTATGTGATGAGTGTATGTATCGCATAAAGAAGCACTTCCATAAGTTCCCCAGGCGCTACAGCTTGTAGTCATTCGGACCGGCACATTAGCAAAAAGTGCCGCGAAAGAAAGTGAAACTGCGGAATCATATAGAGATAAATGTTTCATTGAGCGGGTGATTATCGTGGAGAGCAGTAACCGGCTGGATAAAATCGATAGAGCAAACAAAAGGTTGGGATAGAGGAAAAGCGGTAGACCAGAAAGGGCATATTCACATTCAGAGTGGTCTGGAAATGAAAGTTTATGTTTATTTACGCAGAATTTACGCAGGGGAGCGGGAAACCTGGCTAAAAGCTCGCCCGTAGGCGAGCGCTTGTTACAGCAGGCGTCGCAGGTTATTCGATATTCTGAATCTGCTCGCGCATCTGCTCGATCAACACCTTCAGTTCAATCGCCGATGCGGTGACGTCTGCGTTGATTGACTTCGACCCCAGCGTATTCGACTCGCGGTTGAACTCCTGCATCATAAAGTCGAGGCGGCGGCCGACGGCCTCTTTTTTGCCCAGAATGTTATAGGTCTCTTTAACATGCGCTTCGAGACGATCCAGCTCTTCCGCAACGTCGATGCGCTGCGCCATCATCACCAGTTCCTGTTCGAGACGGTTGTTTTCCAGCTGCACTTCCGCCTCTTCCAGCTTCGCCACCAGACGCTCGCGCTGCCATTTCAAAATCTCAGGCATCTGGGCGCGTACTTTCGCCACTTCCTGCTTCACGCCCTCAAGACGCTGTTCAATCATCCCTTTCAGCGCGGCGCCTTCGCTTTCGCGCGCCACGATAAAGTCATCCAGCGCGCCGTCCAGCGCGCTCAGCAGCTGGGCGTTAATCGCGTCGAGATCCTGTTCCTGCGCCGACATCACGCCAGGCCAGCGCAGAATATCCATTGGATTAATGGCGCCTTCGTCGCTCTGCATCTTCACCCAGTTGGCGGCCTGCACCAGCTGCTTCGCCAGGGTTTCGTTCAGCATCAGTTCGCCCTGCGCGCCCGGATCGGCGTCGAAACGCAGGTTGCACTCAATTTTGCCGCGCGTCAGACGCTGACGAATGCGTTCGCGGATAACCGGCTCCAGGCTGCGAAACTGCTCCGGCAGACGGATATAGGTTTCAAGATAACGCTGGTTAACGGAGCGGAGTTCCCAGGCGGCGCTGCCCCAGGTGCCTTTGGCTTCGCGGCGGGCGTAAGCGGTCATACTGCGGATCATAATCGGCTACTCTTTGTCAGAAATTATGCAGCAAGTATAGCGACACCCGCCGCGCGCTAACAGGCATAAGCGCAGGTGGGTGCGAATAACGAAACATTTCCGCTTTTGCGGACAGACACTTATAGTGGCCGCTGACCGTTTTAATAAGGATTCTGCCGATGTTCCGCTCTGTAGCCCTTTCCGTGGCGCTGGCCGCGCTGCTGGCTGGTTGCCAGGCACCGCGCTCGCCCGCGCCGCCGACCAAACCGATTGCCGTGTGCGCTGGCGGCGAAATGATGATGCAGACCACGCTGTGGTTCGGCCTCAGCAAACCGCAGGGCGGAATGGTGAGCCGCTACGACTGGCAGCAGTTCCTCGATAAAGAGGTCACGCCGCGCTTCAAGGCGGGACTCAGCGTTTACGACGCCAGCGGGCAGTGGCTGGAGAAAAGCGGTAAGCTGGCGCGCGAGCCGAGCAAGGCGCTGATGCTTATTCACGGCGTGGAGAATGGCGTAAACGACGATATCGAAGCGCTGCGCACCCTTTATAAGCAGCGCTTTGGCCAGGAGTCGGTGATGCGCGTCGACGCGCCGGTGTGTGTGGGCTTCTGAGTAAAACGGCGGCTGGAAGGCCGCCGTACAACCCTTAAATAAAGAGGCCGGCGAAAGCTGCCGACAACAGGCTCACCAGCGTGGAGCCGTAGACCAGCTTCCAGCCGAACCGCGAAACCACGTTGCCCTGCTGCTCGTTCAGTCCCTTGATTGCGCCAGCAACGATGCCAATTGAGGCGACGTTGGCGAACGACACCAGAAATACCGAAAGAATGCCCAGCCCGCGCGGCGTCATGCCGGCCGCCACCTTCTGCAGCTCAATCATCGCCACGAACTCATTCGCCACCAGCTTGGTCGCCATAATGCTGGCGGCCTGCAGCGCATCGGCGGCGGGAATACCAATCAGCCAGGCGAAGGGATAAAAGAGATAGCCGAGGATCTGCTGAAAGCTGTAGCCGAACAGCGCGCTGAACAGCGCATTCACTGCAGCAATCAACGCGATAAAGCCGATCAGCATCGCCAGGATAATCATCGCGACCTTAAAGCCCGCCAGAATGTACTCGCCGAGCATCTCGAAAAAGCTCTGCTCTTCGTGCAGCTTGTCGAGCTGGATGGCCTGTTCATCCTGCGCTTTGCCGGGATTGATAATCGAAAGAATAATAAAGGTGCTGAACATATTGAGCAGCAGCGCCGCGACCACATATTTCGGCTCGATCATCGTCATATAGGCGCCGACGATAGAGAGCGACACGGTGGACATCGCCGTCGCGGCCATGGTGTAGAGGCGCATCGGCGGGATATCGCCGAGGATGCCTTTATAGGCGATAAAGTTCTCGGACTGGCCGAGGATCAGCGTGCTGACGGCGTTGAACGACTCGAGCTTGCCCATGCCGTTCACTTTCGAGAGCAGCGTGCCCACCAGCCGAATCAGCAGCGGCAGGATGCGCCAGTGCTGCAGAATGCCGATAAGCGCCGAGATAAACACGATGGGGCAGAGCACGCCGAGAAAGATAAAGGCCAGTCCTTGCTTGCTCATATTGCCAAAGACGAAGTCGGTGCCCTGTGCGGCGAAGGTTAGCAGCTTCTCAAAAAAGCCGCTAAAGGCGCCGACCGCCGCCTGTCCGCTGACGGAGTGCAGGAAAAACCAGCCCAGCGCGGCTTCTACTACCATCAGCTGCACGATATAACGCAGGCGTATCTGTTTGCGGTCATGACTGACCAGCAGCGCAAGGGCAAAAATCACCGCCAGCGCCAGCATGAAATGAAGAATTGAGGTCATACTTTTTATTTTTCAGTGAGTGAGGAAGGCGCATTTAGCCACAGACCGCGCGGAAATTCATCTGCCGCTGCGTCATCCCGTCAGCAAGACAGGGGACGAGGAAGTCCGTATAATGCGCAGCCAATTCATTTCAGCCGGAGATTACCATGCGTCCAGCAGGCCGAAGCGCACAGCAGGTGCGTCCCGTCACCCTGACCCGAAACTACACCAAACATGCCGAGGGCTCAGTATTGGTGGAGTTCGGCGAAACCAAAGTGCTCTGCACGGCTACCGTGGAAGAGAGTGTCCCGCGTTTCCTGAAAGGCCAGGGACAAGGATGGGTAACCGCCGAATATGGCATGCTGCCGCGCTCTACCCATAGCCGCATGGCGCGCGAAGCGGCCAAAGGCAAACAGGGCGGACGCACGCTGGAAATTCAGCGTCTGATTGCCCGTTCGCTGCGCGCGGCGGTCGATCTCAAAGCGCTGGGCGAATTCACCATCACGCTGGACTGCGATGTGATTCAGGCTGACGGCGGCACGCGTACCGCGTCGATTACCGGTGCCTGCGTGGCGCTGGCCGATGCGCTGAACAAGCTGGTGGCGGACGGCAAGCTGAAAGCTAACCCGATGAAAGGCATGGTGGCGGCGATCTCCGTTGGCATCGTCGATGGCGAAGCGCGCTGCGATCTGGAATATGTGGAAGACTCCGCCGCTGAAACCGACATGAATGTGGTTATGCTGGAAGATGGCCGCATGATCGAAGTGCAGGGCACGGCGGAAGGCGAGCCGTTCAGCCATGAGGAGTTGCTGTCGCTGCTCGCACTGGCGCGCGGCGGCATTGAAGAACTGATTCAGGCGCAGAAAGCGGCGCTGAACAACTGATTTACCAGGCGACCAGAGAGTCGCCTTTTTTTTGCGAGAGGAGTGAGAAATGAAAGCCTGGCAGCGTCAGTTTATTGAATTCGCCCTTAACAAGCAGGTGCTGAAGTTCGGCGAATTTACCCTGAAGTCTGGCCGTAAAAGCCCCTATTTTTTCAATGCCGGCCTGTTTAACAGCGGTCGCGATCTGGCACTGCTGGGCCGTTTCTATGCGCAGGCGTTAGTCGACGGCGGCGTGGATTTCGATCTGCTGTTTGGGCCTGCCTATAAAGGCATTCCTATCGCCACCACCACCGCCGTGGCGCTGGCCGATCACCATGACCGCGACGTGCCTTACTGCTTTAACCGCAAAGAGGCGAAGGACCATGGCGAAGGGGGTCTGCTGGTGGGCAGCCCGCTGGCGGGACGCGTAATGCTGGTGGATGATGTGATCACCGCCGGCACGGCGATCCGCGAGTCGATGGATATTATCAATGCGCATAACGCCACGCTGGCGGGCGTGCTGATTTCACTCGATCGGCAGGAGCGCGGACGCGGCGATATTTCAGCGATTCAGGAGGTGGAGCGTGACTATAAATGTCAGGTGACCGCCATCATTACCCTGAAGGATCTGATTAGCTACCTGGAAGAGAAGCCGGAAATGGCGGACCATCTGGCGAAAGTACGCGCCTATCAGAAAGAGTACGGTATTTAACGCCGATAGCTTCCCTTTCCCGCTCGGGAAAGGGAAGCCAGCCCGGTACGCAGCCTACACCAGCTGCGCGGCCAGCAGCGGCCAGCGGATATCGAAGTCGGCGGTCGGCCGAAAACGGAATTCCGAGCGCACGTAGCGCGACAGAATGCCCTCGCAAAAGGCCAGCAGCTGGCTTGCCAGCAGCGCCTCATCTGTCTCAAAGCCTTCACCTTCACGCATTCTGCGTTCGCGCATCACCTGACGCAGCTGTACTTCAATACGTTCAAACAGCTGATTGATACGTCCCTGCAGGCGATCCTGCTCAAACATCAGCGCGTGGCCGGTCAGAATACGGGTCAGCCCGGGATTACGCTCACCAAAGCCCAGAATCAGCTGCACGATAAGACGCAGGCGCGCCATCGTCTCTTTTTCATCTTTCAGGATCAGATTGATGCGGGTAATCAGACTGTCTTCAATAAACTCAATCAGGCTGTCGAACATGCGCGTTTTGCTGGGAAAGTGGCGATAGAGCGCCGCTTCAGAAACGCCGACGTTTGCCGCCAGCTTGGCGGTGGTAATACGCTGGCTTCCGTCACTCGACTCCAGCATTTGTGCCAACGCCTGCAAAATTTCTTCGCGACGGTTCCGTTTGGCGAGTTTTTTTTCTGCCATGACCTTAAAAACCCCTGAAATTCACCTTAAACAGGCACATCTTCCTGTCAGCCCTAAGCGCGCGCTTAAGGCTGATAAGAAATAAACAGATGGTTAAGCAAAAATGGGCGTTACTGGCGGCCTGAATGGCCGAAACCGCCTTCTCCACGGGCACTGGCGTCGAAATCTTCCACCAAGTTGAACTCTGCCTGAACGACCGGTACAAAAACCAGCTGGGCAAGACGATCCCCAGGCTGCAGCGTGAAGCTCTGCTGACCGCGGTTCCAGACCGATACCATTAGCTGGCCCTGATAATCGGAGTCGATCAGACCCACCAGGTTGCCCAGCACGATGCCGTGCTTATGACCCAGGCCGGAGCGCGGCAGGATAACCGCCGCCAGGCCGGGATCGCCAATGTGAATCGCCAGGCCAGTTGGCACCAGCGTGGTCATGCCTGGTGCGATCTCCAGCGCGCTATCCAGGCAGGCGCGTAGATCGAGCCCGGCGGAACCAGAGGTCGCGTAGGCAGGCAGCGGAAACTCCGCGCCCACGCGCGCATCAAGAATCTTTACGTCGATTTTTTTCATCATAAAGGCGGACAATCTCGTCTAATAAATGTTGGCCAAGGAGCGTCTTATCGCTGAGCGGTAAGCGTTTTTCTCCTTCCTGCCAAAAAAGGTGAAGCGCGTTGGTATCGCTATTAAATCCCTGTCCGGCTTTCGCCACGTCGTTGGCGCAGATCAGGTCCAGATTTTTTCTTACCCGTTTTTGTCGTGCGTATTCTTCCACATTCTGGGTTTCAGCGGCAAATCCAACCACGTAAGGGCGGTTCTGCTGCATCGCGGCGACGCCCGCCACGATATCGGGGTTTTTTATCAGCTGGATAGTGACGGCATCATCTCCGCTGCCCTGTTTTTTCATCTTTTCCGCCGCGACGGTGGCGGCGCGATAGTCCGCCACGGCGGCGCTGGCGATAAAAATATGCTGCTTCGCCGCCTCTGCCATCACGGCGGCCAGGCGTATCGACGTCACCTCCGCGCTGGAGATGGAGGCCGCCGTGATGGCAGAGGCGGCGAAGC
>NZ_JAKRNN010000028.1:0-50079 GCF_022346785.1 Pantoea sp. ACRSC | reverse complement strand
ATGGTGCGTGCGCTGAATAAAATAACGAAGGCTGGTATGCCAGAAAGCGTGCGTATTGCCTGAAAACCCGGTCAGCTACAGAGTCACTCGTCCTGAAGCTGATTTATTCAACAAAGCCGGTGGACTGGCATGAGCCGACCGGCACCTGCGTTAGCCTGCTGTTTGATTTGAACCGCAAACTGCTGCACGGCACCATCTTCTTTCCGCAGTGGATCGCCGGCGAAGGCCAGCATCCAGAAAAAACCATCTGCTACCAGAATGAGTTTATCGACGATATGCATCGCTTCAGAGATGAAGGCCCGGCCTATCCCTATGTCATCATTCCCGAGTTCGCCGAAGTCACCTATATGAAAAATGAAGGGCCGGATAACGACAGCATTATCAACTGCGCGCCAGGCCAGCTGCCTGAAAATTTCTTTGAAGGGAAATAGTACGTCGATCTGCCGCGATGCGTCGCGGCAGATCGCCTTTAGCCTCTGTCCCTGAGCCAGGCTCTCTTTCACCTCCGCTCCCCCTGCACCCGCTGCTGGCCTGCGATAGCACCGCAAAGGCTCAGCCTCTGGTTTTCACTGGCATAAAATTAGCCGCCTCTTTACGCGGCTGGTCCCAGACGCCTTATTTAAACCCGCGCCTCGACGGGTGATGTGCTGACATAGTTTTACATATTTACCCGCGCACTTTTTTTCATATAAATATGAAACCAATGCATATCAGCGCGTTAAAGATAATAATCCCTGCTGCATAGTTAAATTTAATTTTTTTGCCGCCAGGAATCGTCCTGAATTAACAGTGCGCGCGATTAACAGCAAATCCTTCAATAAGTGACTGGCTGTGCAGGATAAATTCTATTTGTGTAAAGCGGTGAATTTATAACCGCGCGCTTTTCGCATGTTTAATTTTATTTTTTTTCACCGCTTGGCTTGCAACGGCTGTGTTTTGATTCACAATTAAATTTCATTAGTTGTAAATGCTTTTGATTTGATTATATCAGGGTGTTTATTTCAACCGGGCATTTCATTAAGGGTGAAATATGGCTTCTTCTTCAAACAATGACGAACATCCAAATGCAGAAGAGGAAATACTGCATCTGGCTGAAGAAAAGCTGACCGTATCGCGGGAAGAAGTACTGGATGGTTATGTCACCGTAAAACGCCAGACTTCAACTCACAGCGAGCCAGTAAGTCTACTGTTGCGCCGTGAAAACGTCGAGGTAACGCATGTGCCGAAAAATGAGCGCATTGCGTCTATGCCGGATATCAGGGAAGAAGAGGGCGTCCTTATCGTTCCGGTCGTAGAAGAAGAGGTTGAGGTCATTCGCAGGCTGGTTTTGAAAGAGGAGTTGCATATCCGGCGAACGCATGAAGAGGTTCCCTGGGAAGAGACCGTTTCATTACGCAAACAGCATGTCGAGATTAACCGGAAAAAAGATGACACCTAAGCCATCATCACGCAGGAGGAAATCATGGCACACGAAAAGATCGTAACGATGTTCAGTACCCTGGCTCAGGCAGAAGGGGCTAAGCGTAGCCTGATCAAGGCGGGTTTCGCCGAGCATGATATTGATGTGATTTCTGGCGAACGTTTGAAATCTGAAGGACATGAGGCTCGTCATCCCAGCTTCTGGCAGCGCCTGTTCGGCAGTACGCTGGACGAAGAGCAAAGCGGCGTCTATGAAGATGCGATTAACTCAGGCAGCGTGGTGTTAACCCTGCGCGCTGAAGAGGATAAGCTGCCGCGCGCTTACAGCATTCTGGATGCGCATGACACCGGCGAACTGCCGGCTGGCAATACCCTGTCGCAGGATGACGGCTATACCGTCTCTACCGCGCAAAGCACCACCGGCGTAAACAGCGTCGCCGACAGCGGCCTGACGCAGCCGGTTCGCACCTCGCTGACCGGCGACGAAAGCGAAGAGGAAGTGCTGCGCCTTGCCGAAGAGCGTCTGGAAGTGGGTAAACGTCTGGTGAGCGAAGGCACAACGCGCGTCCGCCGTTACACCGTGACCGATCAGGTGTCCGAAGACATTTCCCTGCAGGAACAGCATGCGGATATTTTCCGCCGCTCCACTAACGATCTCGCTGCGACGGATAACGTTGACTGGGAAGATAAAACCATCGAAGTGGCAGAAACCCATGAGCAGCCGGTGATCAACAAAACCGCACATATCAAAGAAGAAGTGGTGGTGCGCACAGATCAGAGCGAGCGGGTAGAAAATATCACCGACTCGGTGCGTCGTCAGGAAGTGGATATCGATCACGCAGATAGCCATCTTGCCGCAGATACCCCGCTGAGCGGCACCGGCAGCGCCACGGCCAAACCGGCAGGCGCGTTTAATACCGCCGGAACCACAACCGGCGTAGACGATGATATCGTTGAGCGAAGCGGCGTTTCAGGCGTTGAGGATAAGGATAAAGTCGATCCTCTGCTGAAGCGTCCATAAGGTTCCCTCAGCCTGGCGCAGACTCGCCGGGCTTGCAGGAGAACTGCTGCAGCGGGGAAGTTGACGCGGTTGCCCTGGTGTTGGCTCGCGGCCAACCTCCCCGACTGCACGCATCAATTTATCGGCATCGCCCCAGTTTTCAGTAGTTTAATATATTGCCAGATGTTACCGAAAAGTTGCAGCGCGCTTCGCCTGATGCCCAATATTGCTAACCCTATGATTGACCAGCCGTTGACGCAGATAAGCGCAACAGGTAACCGGCAAACAGACAGGGTTGCTCCTTTTTTGGCTTAAAGGCGTCTGAAAGCCGCGCCGATGTAGCGATATGCTATGTTTTTCATCGCCCTCCACAGGAGCTTTATGATGTCAGAACGCCCCGATACCGAACCGCTGCCGGATGATGCAGAAATACCTGCTTACGAAGATGACGAGACCGACCAGTAATTCACCTCGCCTGCTTCCTTAGCAGGCGAATTTATATCAGGCCATCAGGCGCTTCGCCCATGCTGTTATCTCATCACCACTGCCCATATCGGCTTGAATCAGGCCGTTGATCATAAAGGTTGGCGAAACGTGTACGCCATTCTGGCGCGCATACTTGCAGTGCCACTTTATTTCATTTTGCAGCTCTGCCCGGTCGAAAGCGGCGCGGGCGTCAACACCGCTATAGCGCTGCAGGCGTGCCAGGATCTCTTCCGGCGTCGTCTGCATATTCGGCCCGCGGCAGTGATCGGTAAATTCGAACTCTTCGCGATGATCGGCCACCGCTTTCAGCACCGCTCTGGCGGCGTGCTTGCCCTCAGGTAAGGTTGAGGCGGCAAGGATATAGCGCACAATCAGCCCTGAATAGAGATGCCACGGCTGCGACTGCAAACGAATTTTAAGCGTCATCTCTTTTTCGCCCACATAGTCCAGCAGCGCGTCGAGCTTATTAAAAGCGCGCACGGAAAAAGGGCAGGTGGGTTCCAGAAAAATTTCGAAAACGCGCGGCCCCTCACCCCAGACCAGCGCATCAGCCGTTATACCTTCTTTCTGCACAGATGCTCTCCTGTTTTATCCTGCACGTCTGATATTAAAAAAAGCGGCCTGTCTCAGTCCCTTACCGAAGGCTGGTAAAACCCTGACAGGTACGCTTTTACCCCACATTAACGGCTTTTTTGAAAACGCTTCCACAGAAATAATTCCGCTATGTAAAAGTCGCCGAAAGCCCGTCAGTCCAGCTATAGTTAATGCCATGTTAATATTATCTCACCCGCGCAGGTTTCGCCTGCGTGGGAAAAGTTATAACAGTTCCGGAGCCGGAAAGCGCTAGAAGAGGTTGATTTTGCTTACTAATCTTTCCTGGAAAACGATCCATGACGTCATCATCAAAACCATCGAAGAGATGCTCGACGAGCAGCAAACGCTGAATGTGCCGACGCTGCGGGCGCGGCTAAAAGAGCTGGCGGAAAGCGAAACCGATGAGGTGATGGTGTTGTGCTACTGGCAGGCGAGCAAAGTGCTGACCAGGCTACCGCCCACTGTTACGGCGGAGCAGCTAATGAGCGCTGCGCGCCATGCTTTTCGCACGCCGCTCAATCACGAACTATTATAAAAGCGGCTCGGCACGCAGCTGCAAATGGCTGTGGACGAAAACGCGTAAAGTAAAACGTTTACAGCAATTTATGACGCGCAAAATAGCGTGCGTCGATTTCCGTAAGGAACCGCTCTATGTCGCATTTCCGCCCGGTAGCGCTGCAACATGCCAGCCGTCTGCTTAACCACGGTCCTACCATTTTGATTACCAGCCAGCATCCGCAAACTCAGCGCCGCAACGTCATGGCCGCCGCCTGGTCGACCCCGGTAGAGTTTACCCCGCCGCGCGTGGCGATCGTGGTCGATAAAGCCACATGGTCGCGCGAGCTGATTGAATCGAGCGGCACCTTTGGCGTCTGCGTACCGGCTGCCGCCTTCGCCGATCTGACCTATGCCGTCGGCAATACGTCAGGACGCGAGAGGGATAAATTCGCCGACTATAATATTCAGGCGATTAAAGGGCCGGAGCTGGGCGTGCCGCTGCTGGAAGAGAGCTGCGTCGCCTGGCTGGAGTGCCGGCTGCTGCCGGCAACAGAAGCGCAGCAAAATTACGACACCCTGTTTGGTGAAGTCGTGGCGGCGGCGGCTGACAGCCGGGTGTTTTATGACGGTCGCTGGCATTTCAGCGACGAAAACCGCGCGCTTCACACGTTGCATCATCTTGGCGGCGGGCAGTTCGTGACGGTTGCGAACAGCTTCAGCGCCAAAATGCTTTAGCGCATTTATAACCTCAGCGAGGAAAAGCATGAAATTCAAAAGTTACGCGGCCATGACGGCCGGAGAAGCGCTTCAACCCTATGAGTACGATCCCGGCCCGCTGGCTGCGGAGGATGTTGAAGTAGAAGTGGATTATTGCGGCGTGTGCCACTCCGATCTCTCGATGATCGACAATGAGTGGGGCATTTCGGCCTATCCGCTTATCGCCGGTCACGAAGTGATTGGTCGCGTGGTCGCGCTGGGCGACAGCGCCAAAAACAAAGGTTTGAGCATGGGCCAGCGCGTCGGCATCGGCTGGACGGCGAAAAGCTGTCACTACTGCGACGCCTGTATTAACGGCGAGCAGGTTAACTGCGTCAACAATAACGTTCCCACCATCAGCAATCACGGCGGCTTCGCCAGCCACCTGCGCGCCAACTGGCAATGGGTTATTCCGCTGCCGGAAAATCTCGACGCGGCTACTGCTGGCCCGCTGCTGTGCGGCGGCATCACCGTCTTCAAACCGCTGCTGATGCATAACATTACCGCCACCAGCCGGGTAGGGGTGATTGGTATCGGCGGTCTTGGCCATATGGCGATTAAACTGCTGCGCGCGCTGGGCGCGGAAGTCACGGCGTTTAGTTCGTCGCCTTCCAAAACTGAAACCATTAAACAGATGGGCGCCGATCATGTGGTTAACAGCCGCGATCCAGAGGCGCTGAACAAGCTGGCCGGCCAGTTTGATCTGATTATCAGCACCGTCGCGGTCGATCTCGACTGGCAGCCCTATTTCCAGGCGCTGGCGGCGAAGGGGCGTTTCCACACCGTTGGGGCGGTAATGAAGCCGTTTGAAGTACCGGCGTTTAGCCTGATCCTTGGCGATCGCGGCGTTACCGGCTCTTCTACCGGCTCGCCTGGCCAGCTGCGCTCGCTGCTTCGCCTGGCGTCGCGCGCAGATGTCGCGCCGACCGTGGAATATTTCCCGATGTCA
Source organism: Pantoea sp. ACRSC (assembly GCF_022346785.1). Taxonomy (NCBI): domain Bacteria; kingdom Pseudomonadati; phylum Pseudomonadota; class Gammaproteobacteria; order Enterobacterales; family Erwiniaceae; genus Pantoea; species Pantoea sp. ACRSC. The sequence goes on along the minus strand of NZ_JAKRNN010000028.1, from coordinate 44,377 downwards.
AAAATCAATGACGCGCTCGATCACCTGCGCGCCGGTAAGGCGCACTATCGCATCGTGCTGAAGGCGGACTTCTGATCGAACAGCGCGCCCTCGGGCGCGCTGTTTTATTACATCAGGCCTTCCGATTTCATCGCGGCGATCACCGACGGACGCTGCGCATGCGTCGCCGCAAAGCGCTGCAGTGCCGGCCAGCGATCCAGGCTGAAATCAACCACGCGGAACCAGCTCAGCACGTTGAACAGATAGGCATCGGCAATGGTGAAGTGGTCAGCGTGCAGATAGCGGTTTTCGCCCAGCGCTTCCGCCAGCCAGTCAAGGCGTTTAGTCAGGGTTGCGGTTGCTGCCGCCTTCCACTCCGGCGTAATGGCCGGGTTGAAAAAGGCACCGATGCCCTTATGCAGTTCAGTTGAAATAAAGTTCATCCACTCCAGCACCGCATAGCGTGCTTCGCCGCTTGCCGGCAGCAAATGACTCTCCGGCTTTAAATCCGCCAGATACTGAGCGATAACCGCGCCCTCGGTCAGCACATGGCCATTATCCAGCTGCAGCGCTGGCACATAGCCTTTGCTGTTGATCGCCAGAAAATCGTCGCCTTCCGCGGTACGTTTGGTTTTTAAATCCACCGCGACGGAGGTATGCGGCAAACCGGTTTCATGCAGAATAATGTGGGTAGTCAGCGAGCAGGCGCCCGCTTTGTAGAACAGCTTCATGTGGTTGTAATCCCTGTTTTTGCTTTGTGCCGCCGCAGTCTACGGCAGCGCGGGCGGCTTGCGCCATTGCCTTTTGTGCTAACGGCTGGAAGGCGCAACATTATTCAGTGGCCTTCAGGTCAGTCAGCGGCTGGAACTTGCCCGATCTTCCGTTTAAACGCTGCGGCGAATTACAGGCTATAGCCTAGACTTAAGGTTCGCCTGCGGCGTGCCGCAGCTGATGATGGCCAGCCTGCGCTGGCTGGCAGGATGCACTGACGGGAGAAGATATGCTGTGGTTGTGGAATGCTGGGATCGTATTACTGACCGTCGTAGCGATGGAGATTACCGCCGCGCTGTCGCATAAATATATTATGCACGGCTGGGGATGGGGCTGGCACCGGTCGCATCATGAACCGCACAGCGGCTGGTTTGAAGTGAACGATCTCTATGCTGTGGTGTTCGCCGGGCTGGCGATTCTGTTGATCTACCTGGGCAGCCGCGGCGTCTGGCCGCTACAGTGGATAGGCGCAGGCATGACGCTTTACGGCCTGCTCTATTTTATTGTGCATGACGGGCTGGTACACCAGCGCTGGCCTTTTAAGTACATACCGCGTCGCGGCTACTTTAAACGACTCTACATGGCGCACCGGCTGCACCATGCGGTGCGCGGCCGGGAAGACTGCGTCTCCTTCGGCTTCCTCTATGCGCCGCCGCTGGAGAAATTACAGGCGACGCTGCGTCAGCGTCACGGACGTCGGCCTAACGCGGACGCTGCCAGAGCTCGGCAGGACGCGGCGGAGAAGCAGCCGCCCGAGACCTGATCGCCTGCGCCGCCCCCGCCGCCAGCAGCAGAAGCTTCTCCTGTTTGCTGGTGGACTGGCGGCGATCCCAGGCCGTTTCCCCCGCGCCGTAGACCTTAACCCCAATGCGGCGATAAACCTCTTTCGCCGTGGCGATCGCCCACGCAGAGCGCAGCGGCAGCCCGGCCAGCCCGGCCGACGCAGAGGCGTAGTAGGGCTCCGCCTCGCTCACCAGCCGCCGCGCCAGATTCGCCAGCGCCGGGCGATGAGCGCGATCGGCAAAGTGAAGACGATCCAGCCCGGCCTCCTCCAGCCAGCTTTCCGGCAAATAGCAGCGGCCGACTCGCGCATCTTCAACGATATCGCGCGCAATATTGGTCAGCTGAAAGGCGAGGCCGAGATCGCAGGCGCGATCCAGCACCGCCTCGTCGCGCACCCCCATAATTTGCGCCATCATTAATCCCACCACGCCCGCCACGTGGTAGCAGTAGCGCAGCGTATCCTGAAAGGTTTCATAACGCGCGCCGCGGACGTCCATTGCAAACCCTTCCAGATGGTCGAAAGCGTAAGCGGGAGAGATATCGTGGGCGATCGCCACCTCCTGAAAGGCGGCGAAGGCGGGTTCATGCATTTGCGCGCCCGCGTAGGCCTGGCGGGTTTTGCGCTCCAGATTTGCCAGACGCTGCTGCGGGGTCTGCGCCGAAGGAACCTCGCCTGGAAAGCCAAGCTGCTGGTCATCGATCACATCATCACAGTGGCGGCACCAGGCGTAGAGCATCAGCACGCTGCGGCGCGTTTTCGCGTCGAACAGCTTTGAGGCGGTGGCGAAACTCTTCGAACCGACTTCCATCGTCTCTACGGCATGGTGCAGCAGCGTCGGATTATGCATGCAGATCCTCCAGCATCAGGCTTGCGGTGGCTTTGGCGGAACCGATCACGCCGGGGATGCCCGCGCCTGGGTGCGTACCCGCGCCGACCAGATAGAGATTGCGGATATGGCTGTCGCGGTTATGGGGCCGGAACCAGGCGCTCTGGCGCAAAATCGGCTCAACGGAAAACGCAGAGCCCTGATAGGCATTAAGCTGGTCGCGGAAATCGAACGGCGTGAAGATGCGGTGAGTGACCAGCTGGCTGCGCAGGCCGGGCATATAGTGCTCTTCGAGATAGGCGAAAATGCGATCGCGCAGGCGCGGCCCCTCAACGTTCCAGTCGAGATCGGCGGTGCCAAGATGGGGAACCGGTGCCAGCACGTAGTAGCTGCCGCAGCCCGGCGGCGCCAGCGAGGGATCGGTCACGCAGGGCGCATGGAGATAAAGCGAGAAATCTTCCGCCAGCCCGTCGCGGTTAAAGATCTCGTCAATCAGCTCACGGTAGCGCGGCCCGAAGCAGACGGTGTGGTGCGCCAGCTGATCGTGATGATGGTTCAGGCCAAAATAGAGCACAAACAGCGAGTTGCTCATGCGCTTGCCTTTCAGCTTTTTGGCCTGTGCGGCGGCGGCGGGGTGCCTGCCGAGCAGATCGCCATAGGTATGCACCACATCGGCGTTAGAGGCGACTGCGCGGGTTTCAAATACCCGACCATCCTCCAGATGCACGGCGGAAATCGCGGCCTCTTTCGCCTCGATATGGCTGACGCGCGCGTTAAGCTCCAGCGCGCCGCCTAAATCCTGGAACAGCTTCAGCATGCCCTGCACCAGCGCGCCGGTGCCGCCACGCGGAAACCAGACGCCCCATTCGCGCTCCAGCGCGTGGATCAGCGTATAGATCGACGAGGTGGCGAAGGGGTTGCCGCCGACCAGCAGCGAGTGAAACGAAAAGGCCTGCCGCAGCTTATCATCCTCGATAAAGCTCGCCACCTTGCTGTAAACGCTGCGCCACGCCTGCAGGCGCGCCAGCTGCGGTGCGGCGCGCAGCATATCGCGGAACGACAAAAAGGGCACGGTGCCGAGCTTCAGGTAGCCTTCGGCGAACACGGCGCGCGAATAGTCGAGGAAGCGCTGATAGCCCGCCACGTCGGCTGGATTAAATTTGCGGATCTCCGCTTCCAGCCGAGCCTGATCGTTATCGTAGTTAAACACCTCGCCCGTCTCCCAGCAGAGCCGGTAAAAAGGGGTCACCGGCAGCAGCTCGACATAGTCGCGCATCGATTTTCCCGCCAGGGCGAACAGCTCTTCAATAGCGGACGGATCGGTGATCACCGTCGGGCCCGCGTCAAAGGTAAAGCCCTGATCCTGATAAACATAGGCGCGGCCGCCCGGCTTGTCGCGCTGCTCCAGCAGCCGCGTTGGAACGCCTGCTGCCTGGAGGCGAATTGCCAGTGCCAGCCCGCCAAATCCTGCGCCAATTACCGTGGTGTGCTTCATCGTGATGCTCTTCGTCCAGAAGGGTGGGTGAGAATAGCCTGCAGCGCCGCCAGCACCGGGACCGGCGGCTTGCCGCTAAGAATGCGCGCGCGGTCGGCCAGCGTCAGCCGTCCGGCGTAAAACCGGGCGATCAGCCCCTCGGGCAGGCCGTAAAAGCGCTGCATTACGCGCCAGCGCCGATCGCCCTCGGCCGCCAGGAACAGCATGCGGTTAAGCATGCGGAAAAAGCCCTGTTTACGCCACGCCGCCTGCGCAAAGCGGTGAATACGCGGCGCGAGCGCCTCAGGGGAGAAGTCCGCCTCTGCGGCGAGCGCGTCCGCCAGCGTCGCCGCCAGCGGCAGGGAGTAGCCGGTCGTGGGGTGAAAAAGCCCGGCGCGCAGGCCGACGCAGGGGGCGCGATGATGCCAAAAGCGGTCGAAATCGCCCGCCAGCGTAATCGGCAGCGCGCCGCGCTCTTCGCGCAGCAGCGTCTCCAGCTGCCAGCCCTGGCGGGTGGCGTAGTCGCAGATATTCTGCCGCGCCTGCGCCGTCGCCAGCGAGGCGTTGTTAATATAGTGGGTATCTTCAATCAGCAGACGCGTCGGCGAGAGCGGCAGGGTATAGACGAAGCGATAGCCCCCCTGCTGATCCACGGCCGCGTCCATCAGAATCGGCCCCTCCAGCTGATGCGGCTGGCTCAGGCGCCACTCCTGACCGACAAAGGACTGAAAGCCAATCTGCAGGGCGGCGTCGGGCTGATAGCCGCGGCCGTCAATGACGGCGCGCGCGCGCAGCACTTCGCCGCTGGCGAGCTGCACGTGATCGGGGCCGCTGCTGGCGACGGTGTGGTTAAGCCGCAGCGCGTCGCCGAGCGTCGCGCGCAGCACCTCGTCAAAGCGCGCGGAAGTGACGCAAAAATAGCCGCTGTTAAGCTGGCGCGTCAGCGCGGGAAAGCGTACCTCGTAGTGCGGCCAGCGGTGCGCCACCAGCGGCGCAATCCACTGATGCTGCGCGGCGCTGAGATCCTCTTCGTGAAAGCACCAGGTGTGATTGCCACCGGCGTGGGCGTGGGCATCAAGCACCAGCACGCGCAGCTGCGGCTGGAGCGCTTTCAGCCGCAGCGCCAGCAGCCCGTTCGCCAGACCGGCGCCGAGCAACAGCAGATCATACTGCGATGTCATAGTACTTCTCCGCGCGCACCGGCTGGCGCGTCAGCAGCGCGCGCTCGGTAATCTCAGCCGCGCGCTCGACGCCGCCGCAGGCGGCCAGCTGCGGCTGCAGGCGCGTCATGCGCTGCTTAACCGCACCATCGTCCAGCAGGCGACGCAGGCGACGCGCAATCTGATGGCTGGTGGAGAAGCGCGACGCGCGCATCCCCAGGCCATGGTGCGCCAGCCGCGCGGCAATGCCGGGCTGATCGAATGCCAGCGGAATCGCCAGCAGCGGCGTGCCATAGGTTACGGCGTCGAGCACCGTATTTAAGCCGCCGTGGGTAATGGCCACGTCCGCCTGCGCCAGCGCGGCGCGCTGATCGACAAAGGCGGCTACCTGCGCCGCCCCGGCGCGCAGCAGTTTACGCGCCTGAAAATCGCTCAGGCCGCCGCAGTGGGCGATCAGCAGCTCCGCCTCCAGTTCGCGGCAGGCTTTCGCCAGCGTTTTAAACAGCCCGTAACGGCCGCCCTGCAGCGTGCCGAGCGAGGCGAAAACGCGCGGCTGGCCGCGGTTACTGAACAGCGGCGCTGCGGCAGCGGCGGGCGGTTCGCGCAGCGGGCCGGTGGCGTGGAAATGGGCCGGCAGCTCGCGGCGCGGAAAGTCGAGGGCGTGCGGCAGCTGGCTGATTTGCGCCAGCGGCGACAGGCACTGGTGCGGCTGACGGCGGTCGGCAAGGCCAAAGGCGTCGGCATGGCGCGCCAGCACGCGATCGTGGCTGCGCATCAGCCAGTCATAAATTTTTTCGCTGGAGGCGAACCGCTCGCGCGCGGCGCTGCTGGTGCCCCACAAAAAAGGCATGACCGGCAATGGAAAATGGGCTTCACGATTGACCGGCAGGGCGCAGGCGACCGAAACGAAGGGCAGCCGCAGCGCCTCCGCCACCAGCCCGCCCGCTGGCGCCATCTGATCGACGATCACGCCATCTACCGCCAGCGCCCGCAGCGCCTCCGGCAGCTCGCGGCACAGCATATCGGTGCTGCTGGCCATATCGCGGATCAGGCGCAGAATGCCCAGGCCGCCGGGATGGGCCGCCAGCGCCAGCGTACGGTCGAGCGTGCCGACAGGATGCGTTTCCAGGCCGATGGCGTGAAAGCCGATAGCGGCGTCGCTGAGCAGGGTGGCAACCTCCGCCTGCTGAATAAAGGTCACCCGATGGCCGCGCGCTATCAGGCTCTGCGCCAGCGCCTGAAGCGCGCGCACGTGGCTGTAAAAGGGAGGGGCGATCGCGGCGAAATGGCTCATAGCGTTTCTCCGGCGCGATGCAGCGGCGCAAGGCGCAGCTGGCGCAGATTAGCGCTGCCGGTGCAGAAACAGGCGACGCGCAGCTGTTCAATCAGCGTGTTAAAGTGCGCGACTACCGCATCCGTAGAGTGCAGGGCGCTGCTGAGCACCGCCGCCGCCTGGCCAACGATATCCGCACCGAGCCGCAGCGCCTTCGCCGCGTCGATGCCGTCGCGGATGCCGCCTGAGGCGATAAGCGGTATGGCAGGCAGTCTGTCGCGCACCGCGCGTAAGGCTTCATCTGTGGGAATACCCCAGCTGGCAAAGGCCATCGCCACCGCGCGCTGCTGCGGGGTGCTGGCGCGTTCGCCCTCTACCGCCGCCCAGCTGGTGCCGCCCGCACCTGCGATATCGATCATGCTTACGCCCGCCTCGGCGAGCCGCTGCGCAACCTCGGCCGAGATACCCGCGCCAACCTCTTTCACCACCACCGGCACCTCCAGCGACTTCACCAGCTGCGCAATCGCCTGCAGCACGCCGCGCCAGTCGCGATCGCCGCCGCGCTGCAGCGCTTCCTGCAGCGGATTAAGATGGACGATCAGCGCATCCGCCTCGATCATGCTTACCGCATTCCGCGCCAGCCTGCGGCCCTGTTCGCCCAGAATCTGCGCCGCGCCGAGGTTCGCCAGCAGCGGAATATCCGGGGCGATACGGCGTAAATCGCGCGTCAGGCCAGAATCGTTGTCGCTTTCCAGCGCCACGCGCTGCGAACCGACCCCCAGCGCAAGACCCAGCGTCTGCGCCGCTTCGGCAAGATGATGATTAATCGAGAGGGCGCGCGCCGCGCCGCCGGTCATTGAGCTAATAAGAAAGGGCGCCTGCATGGGGCGATTGAACAGCCGCGTGCGCAGATCGATCTGATCCAGGTGCAGCTCCGGCAGGGCGCAGTGGGTAAAGTGCCAGCGGGCGAAGCTGCCCGACGCCGGCGCGGTATTACGCAGAACAATGTCCAGATGATCGTTTTTGCGTTTCGTCAGGTCCGTGTCCTTCATTGCTGCTCCATATACTCAGACAGGAAACGCGCGGTCAGCCGACCATAGCGAGTTTTTTATCGAACCAGGCCTGCACGAAGTGCCGGGTGGCGTAGCCGCTGTCGCAGGCCGAAGCGAGGTGGCGATCGGCGCGTCGCAGATGGTCGCGCAGGCGCTTCTCTACCGCTTTGCTGCCCAGCATGTTCACCAGCGTCGATTTCCCCACGTCCTGATGGGCATCTTTTCCCGTGTCGCTCTGGCCGTCGGTCAGGTCGTCCAGCAGCTGAAAGGCCTGGCCGAGATCCCGCGCGAAGCGGTGCAGCTTTTCACGCGACGCCAGCGGCGCGCCGGCGATAATCGCGGCCATCTGCATCGCCGCGCTGAACAGCGCGCTGGTTTTAAAGTGGTTGGTCAGCTGAATGGCGTCGGCGCTGCGCGGCTGGCCGCCTTCGGTCAGATCGAGAAACTGTCCCTGCACCAGCCCCTGAATGCCGACTGAATGGGAAAGCTCCGCCACGGCCTGGGTCTTCGCCTGGCTGCTAATGCCGTCCGCCAGCGCAATTACGCCGAAGGCGCGGCTCAGCAGGGCGACGGCGGCGAGAATCGCCACCGGCTCGCCGAACTGGCGATGGATTGTCGGCCGGCCGCGCCGCAGTTCGGCATCGTCCATGCAGGGAATATCGTCGAGTATCAGCGAGGCGGCATGCACCATCTCGACGGCGCAGGCGAAGTCGAGCAGCCCGCTGAGTTCGTCGCGGTAGCCAAGGTCGTGAGCGGCCAGCATCAGCAGTACCGGCCGGATGCGTTTGCCCGGCGCCAGCGCGCCTTCGCGCATGGCGAGCCCCACGCAGTCGCGTTCGCTTTCTACCGGCAGCAGTCGGTCAAGACGCTGTTCAATAATCGCCAGTAACATCAGGGGATCGCTGTAGATGAGAGTAGAGTCTCTTTCAGCAAAAATGGTCATAATGGCAGTCCTTACTTGCAGGTGAGCGTCGGCCTGTCGTAATTGCAAATGAACAAAGTGGCGCAGAAAGAGCCATCTAATAATTAACGTCGAACCTGTTATTTTTAGCGTCGTCGCAGATCAGCATTGTTGTTTGGTTTTGGCGAGACGGTGAAATAAAGCGTAGTCGAGAATTCGCCTGCTGACGGGCAAAACGGAGATAAGTGATAATAAAATAATAATTTTATTCACGAACTAAGTGCCGGGTCGGATGGCGCCGCGGCAGTGGAAAGCAGCTGGTTAAGCAAAGCAATAGCCTGCCTGACCTCCTGCGGCGTCAGCGCGCCATCTCTGGCGAAGCGCACCACCCCCTGTGCGTCCAGCAGCATCACGGCGGAGCCGTGCGGCGTCAGCTGCCAGCTGTTGCGCGCCACACCGCTGCTGTCGATCACGAAATGCTGCCAGGGCGCGTCGCGCTTGCTCGATTTAATGCTGCGCTCGACAAAAATGGCGCTGCCTGGAATGGCGTCGTCGGTATTGACGATAGTGGTGGTCTGAAAGCGGCTGCGCGGAAAGTTTGCCTGCTGGACGGCGGCGATCAGCGGCGCGTTTTGCTCTTTGGCCGACAGCCGCCCGGCGACGTGGATCACCATGCGGACTTTGCCGGTCAGCGACTGGCTGCTCCAGCGCTGATAGCCCAGCATCTCATGCTGCATCACCAGCTCGCCCTCGTTGGCGATAAAGACCGGCGGAAGAGGTTTTCCCGTTTCAACGCTGTGTGCAGCGGCAAGGAGAGGAAACAGCAGGCTGATAAGCAGCAGTGGGTAAAGTTTCACGCATCCTCGCACGCAGAAGGAAAGAGCCTCAAGCCTGGGTGAAAATCTGCCGCTTCGCCAGTTAAGAAATGATGAATTTTTACGCCTTGCTCAAAATTTAATCACTGGTTCAATGCGCCAGATCAAACAACGCGCGGTGAAAGGAATCGAAGATGCAGTGAATCGCTCGCAAAAGGAGATGGGTATGAAAAGTGAATTGATGACGCTGTCTGATGTTGCGCGCTACCTGGGGGTCTCTCCGCTGAGGCTGGTGCGTGCCTACTGCAATCGCGGATCGCTGGATGGGGTACCACTGCCGGCGCCGCTGCAAAACGTAGCGTTCAGAGAACGCTGCTGGTCGCGCGAAGAGGTACGTCAGTTCCGGCACCGACTACAGCGCGCCCGTCACCACGCCTGATAAAAAAGGGAAGGTGTTCACCTTCCCTTATTATCAACTGCCGCTAACGGTTCCGCTCATTACGCCGGTCGCTTCCGCATCCACCAGAAAACAGATCAGCGTGGCGTCGCGCTCGGCGGTTACCTCTGGCAATGCGTCGGCGTCACCGGCCACGTCCCCTTTATGCAGACGCTGTCCCTCCAGATTCACCACGCCGTCCAGCACCGCCAGCCAGGGCGCGAAGCCGGGCAGCGCGGGCACCGCCAGCGTTTTGCCGCGCTCCAGCCGTACGTCGTAGATATGCACCGCCTGACGCAGCGTCAGCGGCGCGGCACTGCCTTCCGGCCCCGCCAGCCATGTCCAGGCGTTATGGGCGACGCCGTCAGCGCGCTCCAGCAGCTGGGTTTTCGCTTCGCCTCCGGCGCGCGCCGGGCGGATAAACGCCTGCAACAGTTCAGCTTCAATCAGCGGTGCGGACTCTTCATGCCGCAGACCATCACCCGCATTTACCACCATTACCCGTTTAGCCGACAGCGGCGTGCGCTCGCCCTGCGGGTCGGTATGCTGCACCGAGCCGCGCCAGACGTAGCTGAGGATGTCATCGTTCACATGCTCATGCATCGGAATGCGCGCGCCGAGCTTGAGCGTTGTCATATCGACAATCGCCAGCGGCCCAAAGCGTTCGCCGGGGCGAAGACGGCGAATGGTAAAGGGACCATATTCAAACAGCTGGCCGCGATGGGCACGCACAATGTTCATCATCTTCTCCTGTTATGAGCTTACAGAGGGATAATAAACCTGCTGGAAAAGAAGAGAAGGAGGGGGAATTGCTGAGAGAGTTCAGTTTTTTTGAACAAGCCGCCCGCCACGGCGGGCGGGCAGCCTGCGCCTTTACTTACCCTGTTCGTCGCTCTCGCCGGGTAAGTCACCAGCTATTTAATCAATCAAAATTCAGAGGCTTAACGGTGGTACAGCAACGTTATTCTGCATTCGCGCTAAGCATCAAACCACTCTTTACCTCTGCCCGCTGTGTACTTATTTGTTATGGAGGGTGACGTGTGCCCTTTTAGCAAAGCGCTTTCCATGTTGCCAGGCATAAAGCCTGCCGGGCAGTGAGGAAAGTTTTTCAGGCGGTAACGCCTGTGATATGCCGTCTATTCACGATAATAGGGAATATCGACGGGATAGAGATTTTTTAAACTTAATAACCGACAACTGACCAGCCGCTGATGGTCTTCATACCAGTAATAAAAATTTCCAGTTTTATGATTGAAAATCATTTCATCCATATTTGCGAACTGAAATAGCAAAAGAGACCCTTTTCGCGCGTGCCCGCCACCCGTTTCAAAGTGATCCGTGCCCCATGATTCCTGTGTGTGCTCATAACGATGGAGGATGACTTCAATCTGTCCACGCACGGGACAAAGCAGTCTGATATCGGAATTATCGAGGGAGAGAGCCTGTACCTTTGTGGAAGCCAATATAAGAAAAAGTGAGAGCAAAGCATATTTCATCTGGGTGTCCTTTTTTTCCGGCTTTATGGCATTCCGTCAGGCACCTTTCATTGAGTTCGGTCATACCGGCTATTTAACTGATGGCGAAACAGACAACCTGAGATAGCGATCGACCGGATGCGATCTGTCAGGCCTGTTTTGGCAAAACTGATGGAGTAAAAGGCTGGCGCCGCCTGCTGGATTCCTGGGGAGGACTCCCGGTACCAGATTGTGCTGGTGCAGAGGGAATATCCCCGGACATCTGTATCTGTTAATGGCAGGCAGGGGTAAAAGGAGACCGCGCACGGAAGCAAAATGGGCTTTCGGCGCGGTTTTTGTGGTCTGAAAGGGCGACCAGACTTGTTGCTTTATACGCAGCGACTTTTTTAATCAGAAATCATCCTTGATTAACGGGTTTTAATCCCCGCTATCACTGCTCTCGCCGAGGAAGAAATACCACAGCGGAATCGACATCAGGCCGGTAAAGACCGAGGTATAGAGGATCACCATCAACCCCTGGGTGACATACATCAGCAGCGACCAGTCGCTAAAGGCGATCTGATACTGATCTATCACGCCGCTGATAATGGCCTTGCCCATTACCGTGCCGACAATCAGCCACAAAATCACCACGCTGCGCAGGAAATAACGCATCTCTTTCCGCTTTTCAGCGAAGCGTCCGCGCACGATGCCCAACGGCGACTGCTGATCCAGCGGCGCTTCCGGCTGCGGCATGGCGGCGCGCTGCGCCCTGCGCCAGCGCAGCAGATCGAGCGCGACAAACGCCAGCAGGCTGGCGCCCATTACCGGCAGCGCCCAGCCCAGCGCCAGCGCGACCATCAGTGAGACGGCCTGCGCGTAGCGCGGCATCGCCAGCCAGGCGATAACCAGCGTTTGCGCCGGGTTCTGCACCGGCAGCGCCGGACGACGGATCCACCACATGCGGTAGCCGAACGCGATGGTGGCGCACAGGCCAAAGCCAAAAAAGGCCAGCAGCAGCTGATTGGGCCAGCCAAACAGCACGCCCATATGGGCGTCAACGCCCCAGCGGGTCAGCTTCGCCACCAGCGGAAAGTGCGCGAACTCAACGCGGTCGACGATAGCAAACGTCGCCGGATCCACCGAAACGGCATCAACCTGACTCGGCCAGCTGCGATCGATCTCGCTGACCGTCCAGGCCTGGCCGTCCGCTTTCGGCTGGCGCAGCTCCAGTTTTGCGGCGTGAATATCGGCGCGGCGTGCGGCGTTAAGCACGCTGTCCCAGTCAGCGTCCCGGACATTCACGGCGTGAGCCGGTTTGGCTGGCATCGCCATACCGCTCATATCCATGCCGTCCATCTGCGGCATTGCGTGATGGTCGGCATGGGGATCGGCGCTGGCGGCGGGCGCGCTGGCGTCCAGTGCGGTGCGCACCTGCGGCGTCATCCAGCCCAGCTCGCTGCGCATTTTATCAATGTTGCCGCCTGCCCACTGCGACCAGGTCAGGCCGGTGACCGAAAAGAACAGCAGGCCGAGCGACAGCGCCAGGCCAAGGGTAATATGCCAGTGGCGGGCGAAGGCGAAGCCCGACGTGGGCTTTTTCACCTTTCTGCGCGGACGCGTGCCGAGCCACAGCACCAGACCGCCGAGGGCGGCGACCCAAAGCCAGGAGGCAGCCAGTTCGCTGTAGAGGCGGCCAGCGTCGCCCAGCAGCAGACCGCGATGCAGCTGATCCAGCCACATGCGCAGCGGCAGCACGCCGCTGGTGCCGTAAACCGTCATATCGCCCTTAACCTGCAGGGTATAGGGATCGATAAACACCGAGCGCGACTCAGACGGACCGAGATCGCTCTGGCTGAACTGCACGCGGGTCGTATCCTGCGCGCCAGGGGCCGGCCGCACCGCATAAACCCGCGCCGCCTCGCCGATATGACGCCGCGCCGCGGCGACCTGGGCCGAAAGCGGCTGCGCCGTTCCCTGCGGCTCGGTGGTGAGCGCTGAAGCGTAAAGCACATTCTCAATCTGCGGCGTCAGCACGTAGAGGGTGCCGGTCAGCGCAGCAATAAAGATAAAGGGAGCGATAAACAGCCCGATGTAAAAGTGCAGGCGGCGTAAAAAATTGAATAACGCGCCGCGCGGCGGCGCCGTTTCCCGAAGTGATGACATAGCACATCCATTTTTATTCAGTTAAAGACGAACCCGTTTCCGTCGCTTTACAGGGCGGAAAGGCAGGTATTCTGATTAAAAAGCGCAGCGGGAAGGCGGGGCGCGAGGCCGGTAGACGCGGCGTTGGCGTCGGCACGGCGGCGGGTCCGCGCGCTGCGTCGGCGGCGGCGCGCGGGAGATCAGCATCATCAGCCAGAGAAGGGGAACCGCAGCCCAGATCATCAGCGGCACATGCACCAGCAGCTCGCAGTAGCCGCAGGCGATACCCTCTTCCCCCGCCATCATATGACCGGGGGACATCATGGCGTCGTCCATATGATGCATCATCGGCATGGCTTCGGCGCCGTGCGGCATCGACATCATCGGAGCGGCCATTGCGCCAGCATGGCGCGCCATCAGATCCTTCGACACCACGGGCGCGACAAACAGCAGAAGCACCGCCAGGATAGCCAGGCAGGCGCTGAGTCGCTGTTGCAACGGGGTGAAAAAGGTCATTAAAACATCACTGGCTGGTAAACGTCAGGCGCTATTTTACCGCGTTACGGCGATAAACGGGGCTAATTCCGTAAAAATTCTTAGGCTTTGCCTGTATCGTCTGAGCACCACGCCGTACCCGCTAGAAAACAGAGCTGCCGAGACGCTCGCTGAGCAGCTCCAGCGCAGCGGTGCCCGCCAGCGAATTGCCGATGGCGTCCAGGCCCGGCGACCAGACCGCAATGCTCATTTTACTGGGAATAATGGCGATGATGCCGCCGCCGACGCCCGACTTCGCCGGCATGCCGACGCGCCAGGCGAACTCGCCCGCGCCGTCATACATGCCGCTGGTGATCATCAGCGCGTTAATCTGTCTCGCCTGACGCGGGGTGATAATCTGCGCGCCGTCGGCCGTTTTGCCCTGGTTTGCCAGATAGACAAAGCTGCGCGCCAGCTCGACGCAGTTCATCGACAGCGAGCAGTAGTGGAAGTAGGTCTGCATCACCTTGCTGACGTCGTTATGAAAATTGCCGAACGACTTCATCAGCCAGGCGATAGCGGCGTTGCGCGCCGAGTGCTCATACTCGGAGCGGGCGACGTGGCGATCGTAATGAATATCGGGCTGGCCGCTCAGCTGACGCACAATCTCCAGCATGCGCTGGCGCGGCGCGGTCAGGCGCGTTTCCAGCATATCGCATATCACCAGCGCCCCGGCGTTGATAAAGGGATTGCGCGGCTTGCCGTGCTCCAGCTCCAGCTGTACCAGCGAGTTAAACGGCTGGCCAGAGGGCTCTTTACCGACGCGCTGCCAGATTTCATCATCGGAGTAGCGGGTGAGCGCTACGCTTAGCGACAGCACTTTAGAGATGGACTGGATAGAGAAGCGCTCCTGCGCGTCGCCTGCCTGCCAGTACTGACCGTCCGGCGTCGCCACGGCGATGCCGAGCGCATGCGCGGGCGCTTCGGCCAGCGCGGGAATATAGCTGGCGACGCTGCCGCGCGCGGTAAGCGGGCGCACCTGCTCCAGAATCTCTTCCAGTAGCGCGTTGCTGAGTTCGGTCACGAGTGAATCTCCTTTTCTGAGGCGTCTGGCGCCGGATAATGAACGCGAGTCGCCGCTGAATCAATGCAGCGCGTGTAAAATATGTGAACTCTCACCGCGACCCCGAGGCCGCTATGTTAACCAGTCTGTTTGACGCTTTTCCGCAGGCCGCCGAGCGCGGCGAACAAGAGACCTTTGAGGCGCTGCTGCGCCGACCCGATCTTTGCATCGAACGGATTATCTCGACCGGTCAGGCGAGCCCGCCCGGCTTCTGGTATTGCCAGCCGCAGGGCGAATGGGTGCTGGTGGTGCAGGGCGCGGCGGGCGTGCAGCTGGAGCATGAAGCCGAGGAGCGGGTGCTGCGCGCGGGCGATTTCATCAATCTGCCCGCGCAGACGCGCCATCGCGTGAACTGGACCAGCCGCGATGAACCGACGATCTGGCTGGCGGTCCATTACGCGCTGCCGCCAGAGAAAAAGGATTGATGGCTTAGCTCATATCTGTCTGCTGCTGCCGGCCAGCGGTGCCAGCAGCATCTGCGCAAAGCTCAGCACCGCCAGCAGGGTGAGCGGCAGCGTCCAGCCGCCGCTCTGCTGGTGCAAAACGCCGAAAGCGAGCGGGCCGAGCGCCGCCAGCGCATAGCCTACACACTGCGCCATCCCGGAAAGCTGCGACGCCTGACGGTGATCGCGGGCGCGCAGGTTGAACAGCGACAGACAGAGCACCAGCGAGGCGCCCGCGCCCGACCCGGCGATAACGAGCCACAGCGCCGCCAGCTGCGGCAGCAGCAGCAGACCGAGCATGCCGCAGAAAATAGCGGCGGAAGAGACCAGGGCGGTCAGGCGCGCGTCGCGCAGCCGTTTGAGCGCCACCATACAGCCGAGGTTGGCAACAATGGCCACCGCCTGGTAGAGAAACAGCAGCCAGCCTGCTTCCGCCTGAGTGTAGCCAGTGCTCTGCGCGTAGGGCGTAAACCAGTCGATCAGGGTGTAAAACGCCAGCGACTGCAGCGCCATAAACAGCGAAACCTGCCAGCCGATGATCGATCGCCAGGGCGTGACGCTCGCGGAGAGGGAAGAGGGCGCACCTGACGGGCCTGCTGCGCGCGGCATCCGCAGCAGCGGCAGCCAGGCGAGCAGCGCGACAACCCCCGGCAGCGCCCAGACGCCGAGCGACAGCCGCCAGTCCGCCTCGGACAGGGCAGCAAGCGGCACGGCGATCCCCGACGCCAGACTGGCGGTCAGCGACATGGTCGCGGCATAGAGCCCGATATATTTCGCGGTATGCTGGGTAAAGTCGCGTTTAATAAGCGGCGGCAGCAGCACGTTGGCGGCGGCGATCCCCGCGCTGAGCAGCGCCGTGCCGCTCCAGAGGGCAGCCTCGGCCGGCAGCCAGCGCAGGATTGAACCCAGCGTAATCAGCAGCAGCGCCGCCCAGAGGCTGCGCTCCAGACCAAAGCGGTTGCCCAGCATGGCGGCGAACGGCGCCAGCGCGGCGAACATCATCAGCGGAATAAAGTTGAAAAAGCCCGCGGCGGCGGCGCTCAGGCCGAAGGCGTGGCGAATGTTTTCCAGCACCGGGCCGACAGCGGTTATGGGCGCGCGCAGGTTAGCCGCGGTCAGCAGTAACACCAGCAGGAAAAAACCAGGTTGGGTAAGACGGGAAGCCCGTAGAGGAGTCATGAAATCCGCATCACAAAGCACGGCAGAGCCGCTGTGGTGCGTTGGTTGACGTTAACGCTTACGCATCAGGCGCTGGTCCCGATGTCTGGGCGCTACTTTAAAGGCTGCCGCCGTTGCTGTAAAGCTGACCCGCCGCCGCCCCGCATATATTTTGCTAAGCAATACCAGACAAAATGATAATAAAAGCGCTGGCTTATTCTGGGTTGTCAGATGCTACCCGTGCTAAATAAGCGGAGCGATAATCAAAAGGTGTTTTTCAAATAGCGGGCGCCACCTGTTCGCTATTTAACTGAAGCGGCATCTCAGACAAAAATAAGAATATTCCTTAGTAATCAACCCATTTTTACCCCACGCTTCGCTTTTATTAAATTTGCGCAATTGTGCTTAGCAACTATTATTAATTTCTGTAGCGTCCTGGCCAGGAAAGCAATCACCTGATTTGATAAGAGGAACTTGTAATGGCGATTAAAACACTGGTGGATCTTTTTATTCATGACCTTTCTGATGTTTACAGCGCAGAAAAACAGATTACGCGTGCGCTGCCAAAAATGGCACGCGCAGCCACTGACGCCTCGCTGAAAGCAGCGTTTGAAGCCCACCTTGAAGAGACGCGCGGACAAATTGAACGTCTGGACCAAATTGTTGAAAAGACTGAAGAACTGCGCATCCGCCGTATGAAATGTCATGCGCTGGAGGGCCTGGTAGAAGAGGCTCAGGAGATTATCGACTCCGTTGAAGCCGGTCCGGTGCGCGACGCTGGCTTAATTGGCGCCGCCCAGAAAGTTGAACACTACGAAATTGCTACCTACGGCACGCTCACTGCA
This sequence comes from Pantoea sp. ACRSC, assembly GCF_022346785.1. Classification (NCBI taxonomy): domain Bacteria; kingdom Pseudomonadati; phylum Pseudomonadota; class Gammaproteobacteria; order Enterobacterales; family Erwiniaceae; genus Pantoea; species Pantoea sp. ACRSC. The sequence goes on along the minus strand of NZ_JAKRNN010000028.1, from coordinate 27,264 downwards.
ATGGCAAAAAGATTAGGCTTTGACGAAGCGGCAAAATTACTGGCCGAAACGCTGCAGGAAGAAAAAGCCACAGATGAAAAGCTGAATGTAATTGCTGAGAAAACCAGTTAATTACCCCCTGGTAGACGATTTATTTTCGCAGCGCTAACGTTTTTAAAGAGGTGAATTATGTCACATCAAGAGAATTATCTGGCCTGGCTGAAAGATGCGCACGCTATGGAAAAGCAGGCGGAAAGCATGCTGGAAAAAATGGCCGCTCGTCTCGAACATTATCCTGATTTAAAAGCGCGCATTCAGCAACATATTGAAGAAACGCGTCAGCAGCAGAGCTTATTACAGTCGGTGATCGATCGTAATGATACCTCCAACTCAGCCTTTAAAGATGCGCTGGGCAAACTCTCCGCGATGGGTCAGGCGATGGGCGGCATGTTTGCCGACGACGAAGTGGTGAAGGGTGCAATCAGCGGCTATGTCTTTGAGCAGTTTGAGATCGCCAACTACACCTCGTTAATCGCTGCGGCGGAACTGGTGGGCGACCACGAAGGCGTGCGTATCTTCGAACAGATTCGTGAGCAGGAGATTGCGATGGCGGAGTGGTGCCTGACGCATCTGCCGGACGTAACGCAGCAGTTTATGACGCGCGATGCGGCTGAAGGCGTTGAAGCGAAAAAATAATAACGCCACGGCCAGGCTCTCTGCAAAGAGAGCTTAAATCCAACTTGAAAGGAATGAGCAATGTTCAGACACGTAAAGAAACTGCAGTATACGGTCCGTGTTGAAAAGCCCAATCCTGGACTGGCTAATCTGCTGCTGGAGCAGTTTGGCGGTCCTCAGGGCGAACTCGCCGCGGCATGTCGCTACTTTACCCAGGGACTGGGCGATGACGATCCGGGCCGTAAAGATATGCTGATGGATATCGCCACGGAAGAGCTGAGCCACCTGGAAATTATCGGTTCGCTGGTAGGGATGCTGAACAAAGGCGCGAAAGGTCAGCTGGCTGAAGGCACAGAGGAAGAGGGCGAGATTTATCGCAACATAACCGGTGCCGGCAACGACAGCCATTTGACCTCGCTGCTTTACGGCGGTGGGCCGCCGCTCACCAACTCAGCTGGCGTACCCTGGACTGCGGCCTATGTCGATACCATCGGCGAAGTCACCGCCGACCTGCGTTCGAATATTGCCGCCGAGGCACGCGCGAAAATCCTCTATGAGCGTCTGATCAATATGACCGACGACGTCGGCGTTAAAGATGCGCTGGGCTTTTTGATGACGCGTGAAGTGGCGCACCAGATCTCGTTTGAAAAAGCGCTTTACTCGATTCGCAATAACTTCCCGCCGGGTAAACTGCCGCCGATTGAGCAATATTCCAACGTCTACTACAACATGTCGTCAGGCGAAGGTGATATGCGCGGCAGCTGGAACTCTGACGAGAACTTTGAGTTTGTGGCCGATCCGGCGCCGGCCGTTGACGGCGGCGACGGCAGCGCGTCAGTGACCCTGCCGTCCGATCAGGCGACCGACCTGGCTAATATGGCCAGCCGCACCGCCTCCGATCCCAGCCTGAACCCTACCACGGGTGCTGAACTTGGCTCGACGCTGGGCGAAGCCAATCAGATCTCGGATAAACCCCGCTCGTAACCGCCTCTCGCGTCAGTCAAACTGCTGACTGACGCGATATCCCCCTCTCCTAAATGCGACCGCACTGGCTTAACGCGGGCTGCGCGCTGACTGATTAGTGAAATTCCGGTTCAGGAAAATGGCCGCAGTCGTTCTGACTGGCGGTGGTGCCAGGCTGACAGGTCTGCTGCCGCGTTTCCGCGGAAGGTACCGGTTTTTCCGGCGCCATGGGACCTGACCGACAGGCGCTAAGCAGAGTGATAAACAGGGCAAAGGCAACAAAACGCATATCCGCTCCTTGTGATGATAAAAAGTAAGCAAACAAACGTCGTTGGTCATCAGCGTGACCAGAGGCGTAGTGATAAGTGTAGCTGGCGGCAGGAAAAGGTCGAAAAATCAGCATGAAGCCGCAGGGCGGCTTACGGGATCAGAACAGGGCGAACATCAGGGCGACGGGAAAGCTCATCGGCCAGGTAGAGCCGACCAGAAAGGCGCTTAACGCCCGAATCGACAGCTTATCCTTTGCGATAAAAAAGGTGATAAGCGTGGCGATCGAAGCCATAACCGCATAGAACACCAGCATATGTTGATAGAGGCTCATCATTACTCCGCATCGTTATAGTGGTTTTGCTGCGCACTATGCGGAAAATAGTGATCCAGATCAAGTAAAAAGCCTTATCGGAAATTAAAGAAATTGATTTGGCTTCGGAGAAGCAGTGGATGCCAGCGATTTCAGGCTGAAATTGAGCTGAGAAAACGCGCCGAATCCTTCTGGCGCGGGGGCTGCACGCGCAGAAGCGCGTGGCGAAGTCAGTTTAGTCAGAGAAAGCGCTGTTCAATATCGCGCCAGCTGTCGACGCGGGCGTAGCCGGTTTCCTGCTGGTTTTGCGCCGTGCTGAACAGGACGCCTTCCCCTGTGAACTGGGCGAGGTTTTGCGGACGGGTATCGATCAAATAGTCCGCGTTGAGAATGCCTTTGCTGCTGCAGCAAATGATATTCATCGGGCTGATAAACGGAAAACTGGCTTTCAGCCATTCGAGTTTTGCCGCAAGCGAGCGTGGGAACTCCACCGCCGCGGTGGTGATAAAAATTTCATACTCCTGTGAAAGACGTTCAATCACGCGCTGCGCGTCAGGCAATGGAGGCAGGCCGACGTAAAAACTCTCTTCGCCGATCAGCTCTTCAATCTCCTGAAACAGCGCCGGGCGCGACTGCTGTGGTTTTGCTGCATCCAGTGGACCTGTCTGCGCCTCAGGTGAGGCAGCGTCAGGGCTTAATTTGTGGTTCAAGTCGATAATGACTTCATCCATCTCAATGGCGATACGTTTCATGGTTTCCCCTGGTTAATCTTGATGCCAGACGGGCTAGGATATCAGCCGCGCGGCTCCGCTTGTAGTCTAAGATAAACGCCAGACAAACAGGCCAGTAAAACAGCAATTGAAGCGGGTAAATTCGACAATGTCTGTGAGGTGCGCCAGAAGAGGAAAAAAGAGGGGAGAATGCCGCCCAAAAGGCGGCATGCGGCTTAACCTTGCCGATAGAGCGCCTTGATATCCTCCAGCGTCGCTTCGCGCGGGTTGCCGCCGGTGCAGACATCCTCCAGCGCCGCCTGGGCCAGCGCCGGAATATCATCGGGGTTCAGACCGACGTCACGCAGCGAGGGCGGAATGCCGACGTCGCGGCAGAGCTGTTTTACCGCCTCGACTGCCGCCTGGCGCGCCTCTGCCAGTGACAGGGTGTCGGTTTTTACTCCCATCGCGCGCGCGATAGCGCGATATTTCTCACCGGTGTAGTCTGCATTCCACGCCATGACTCTGGGCAGCAGGATCGCATTGGCAACGCCGTGCGGCACGTTATAAAAGGCCCCTAACGGATGCGCCATGCCGTGTACCAGGCCCAGCCCGACATTGGAAAATCCCATGCCCGCGACGTACTGACCCAGCGCCATCTGTTCCAGCGCCTGCATATCGCCCTCTACCGCATCGCGCAGTGACTGGCTGATAATCTCAATAGCGTTAAGATGCAGCATATCGGTCAGTTTCCATGCGCCACGCGTTACATAACCCTCAATGGCGTGCGTCAGCGCGTCGATACCGGTCGCGGCTTTCAGCGACGGCGGCATGCTGGCCATCATCTCTGCATCAACGATCGCCACCCTGGGAATATCATGCGGATCGATGCAGACGAATTTACGGCGTTTCTCTTCATCGGTAATAACGTAGCTAATGGTGACTTCCGCCGCGGTGCCGGCGGTGGTGGGTATCGCGATCAACGTGACGCAGGGATTAGGCGTTGGGGCAAAGCCCTCAAGGCTGCGCACGTCCGCGAACTCGGGGTTGTTGATAATAATGCCGATCGCTTTGCTGGTATCCTGCGGTGAGCCGCCGCCGATGGCAATAAGATAGTCCGCCTCCGCCCGCTTAAAGATCTCGACGCCGCGCTGCACCACGGCGATGGTGGGATTCGGCACCACCTCGTCATAGAGCGCCCAGTGGAGCTGATGCGCATCCATCAGATCGGTTACGCGCTTCACCGCGCCAGCGGCGACCAGCGCTTTATCGCTCACGATCAGCGCCTTCGCCAGGCCGCGTCGCCTGACCTCATCAGGCAAGTTGCGGATCGCGCCTGCACCAAAAAAAGCAGTCTCATTCAAAATCATACGCTGGGTCATTTTCTCATCCTTGTTTAACAACATTCCCTCTACCTTCCTGCTTAACCGCCCAGGGGATCTGTTGAAATCGTCACATTCCTGACGGAGCACAATTGATAAAAATCAATAGATTAGATGTTGTCTGCCGTCGACGCCTTTTTTCCAGAGGCGGGTAAAGCCATTCCTGCCAGGCAACTTTCTCATCCTCTGTTAGCCTCAATGGGAGTATTAAGGTTTTAACCAACGGAGGAAATGATGGCGAAACCGCAAAATCACGGCTGGAAACTGGCCTCGCGCCCGCACGGTAAACCGGTACAGGAGAACTTCGAGTTCGGCGAAATCCCCCTGCCTGCGCTCGAAGAGGGCGATCTGCTGCTGCGTACCATCTACCTGTCGCTCGATCCCTATATGCGCGGCCGGATGAGCGACGCGAAATCCTATGCTGAACCGGTGAAGCTGGGCGACGTCATGGTGGGTGGCACCGTCAGCCGCGTCGTCGAGTCGCGCCATGCCGATTTCCAGGCCGGCGACTGGGTGCTGTCAGGCGGCGGCTGGCAGGCCTATTCGGTCGCGCCCGCATCCGAGGTGAGGAAGCTGGGCAACGATCTGGCTAACCCCTCCTGGGCGCTGGGCGTGCTGGGCATGCCGGGCTTTACCGCCTATATGGGTCTGCTGGATATCGGCGAGCCGCAGCCTGGCGAAACCCTGGTGGTGGCGGCGGCGACCGGGCCGGTGGGCGCGACGGTGGGGCAGATCGGCAAGAAGAAAGGCTGCCGCGTGGTCGGTATCGCGGGCGGCGAAGAGAAATGCCGCCATGCCGTTGAGGTGCTGGGGTTCGACCTCTGTCTGGATCACCATCAGGATGACCTGGCGGCGCAGCTGGAACAGGCCTGCCCGGACGGCATTGATATTTATTATGAAAACGTCGGCGGTAAGGTGTTCGATGCGGTGCTGCCGCTGCTGAATACCAAAGCGCGTATTCCGGTATGCGGACTGGTTTCCGGCTACAGCGCAACCGATCTGCCGGACGGCCCGGATCGCCTGTCGCTGCTGATGGGCGATATTCTGAAGAAGCGCCTGCGCGTGCAGGGCTTTATCATTTTCGATGATTATGGCCATCGCTACGGCGAATTCCTTGAGGCGATGGAGCCCTGGGTTGAGAAGGGTGAAATCCGCTATCGCGAGCATATCATTGACGGATTACAGAATGCGCCGGCGGCGTTTTTTGACATGCTGGAGGGGAAAAACTTCGGCAAAACCGTGGTGCGCGTGGCGCAGGACGAAGAGTAAGAATTCTGGTCCCGCCCGCAGGCGGGACCCTTTTTTTATGCCGGGATCAGCTTTTCCTGCTTCAGACGATCGAACAGCGCGAAGAGATCGTCGCGCGTGCTGTGATAGCCGGTAAAGCCCGCCTTGCGACTTTTGCTCATATCGGTAAAGACCTCCATCGGGCGGCCCAGATCGGCGTCGGTATGCCACCAGGAGACCAGGCGGTTAATATCCGCCTCGCGCAGCTGATAGTGCTGCGCCACCGCTTTCCACTGCGCTTCCGCATCATCCATGCGCGTCTCCAGCGGCTGCGTTTCATCCGGCATCGGCTGCGCCTCTATGCCAAAGTAGCTGGCAATCTCGCCCCACATCCACTTCCAGCGGAATACGTCGCCGTTGACGGTGTTGAAGTCTTCATTCTGCGCGCCAGGGGCGCTGGTGGCCCACTCCAGCTGCTCCGCCACCAGCGATGCGCTGCTCATGTCAGTCACGCCGTGCCACTGCGCGGCCGAGCCGGGGAAGATAAACGGCAGATTGTGGAACTTGCACAGGGAGGCGTAGACCGCCAGCGTCTGTCCCATATTCATCGCGTTGCCCAGCGCAAAACCGATAATGGTGTGCGGGCGATGGACGCTCCAGCGATAGCCATATTTTTCCGCGCCGGCAAAGAGTTCATCTTCCTGCGCGTAGTAGAAGTTATCGACCGGCTGACGACCCTGCTCTTCACGGAACGGCGTCATCGGCACCGCGCCTTTGCCGTAGGCGTCAAACGGACCGAGATAGTGTTTCAGGCCGGTTACCAGCGCAACATGGCTGCCGTTAAGACGCTCACCCAGCGCCTCTATCACGTTGCGCACCATTCCGCCGTTGACGCGAATATTCTCTTTTTCCGTTTCCTGGCGCGCCCAGACGCTGAAGAAAAGCGCGTCAGGCTGGAGATCTTTCAGCGCCTCTTTGACCGACTCCGGCGAGGTCAAATCGGCGGTAAGGGCATGGCAGCCCTCCGGCACCGGCGTGCGTCCGCGCGACAGTCCATAGACTTCCCAGCCGTCCGCCAGCAGACGCTCCGCCGTCGCAGTGCCGATTACGCCGCTGATCCCGGCGATAAGTGCTCTCTTTGACATGCTTTCTCCCTTGGGTCTTACAACAAGACAAAAGGGGAGTGTAGACCGGGATCGGCAGTTAAGCCTGGCATGGCGCCGCTATTCTTCCCTTATCCATACCAGCCATACCCTTTTGGCTCGCGTGAAAAACCGGCGCGGCGCAGGGCGTCGATCAGCGGCGACTGGCCTGCGGGCTTGCCGTCAATGACCTCCAGCGTAAAGCCAGAGGCTCTCTCCCGACGTAGCGCAACCGCCATGGCGGCAACCGCCGCCGCGTGCCAGCCTGGCTCGCCATAGCTCAGCAGCTCTTTACCGCCCTGTGCCAGATAAAGCGCCAGCTGCCCGTGACAGATCACCACCAGCGCACCGCTGCGCCGAACCGGACGGGTGGCGGCGCTATGCGCTGGCCAGCGCAGCGTAACGCCAAAGGGAGAGGCGGGATCGACGGCGGAGATTGCCACCGCCAGCGGCTCGCGTGCGCTGCGCTCGGCGATAATGCGCAGCCGTTCAATCGTGGCGTTCTCTGCAAACTGCGCGCCGCCCAGCCCGGCGACAAAGCGGCCGCGCAGCACCCGTCCGGCATCCTCCAGTCCGCGCATCACCGGCTGCAGCGCCGGAAAACCGCCCGGCACCTGCTCCGCCATTGCCGCGCCGCGCGTTACTACTCCCCAGCGGTCGAGCATATTCTCGGCAATCGCCAGCGCGAGCTGAGCCGGCGGCGCGGCGGCACGCGAAAGGCGCGACCAGCGTCCAGGCAGGGCAGGCGTAGCGGGGCGGCCTGGCGGCAGGCTAATGCGGCCGCGCCGCGTGCGCAGCGAACGGGTCGGTTTTGCCCGCGCGCTGTTCGCCATGCCGGTGAGCTGGCGCAGCGCCGCCCAGGTATCGGAGGTGACATAGCCGGCCCACGCCAGCTCCCACAGCGCGCTCTGGATCTGCGCCTCATCGACCGGCTGCCCGACGGCGACCGCGGCGGCAATCTGGTGCGCGAACCATGCGCCGCCCTCATCCAGCCGCGCCAGAATAGCCTCATGCAGCGGTGTCAGGCGCAGCGCGTCGTTACTCTGTGGCAGCGGCAGCAGAGTTTCCGCCGCGAACTCGCGCAGGTGCAGCGAGACCAGGCCGTCGTTATGGCCGAGCGAACGTTCGCCCACCCAGATCACCTCGCCGGCTGAAAGCAGCTCGTCCAGCATCGCGGGCTGATAGTCGCGCACGCGCGGCGGCAGGATCTGCGACTGCCAGACTGAAGCGGGCAGCGCCAGTCCGGCCAGCTGCTCCACCACGCGCGCGACGCCGTTCACCCCTTCGTAACGCCCCTGCGCAACAGGCGACTGCGGCGTTTCGCCGGTTAACCCCTGCCGTTCCAGCAGCAGCGATACCCATGCTTCCGGCGGCACGGGACGCGTCGCCTCGCGCGCCGCCTGCAGAGAGCGAATGCGCAGGCGTTTAAAAACCTCTTCGGCCACCCACTGATCGCCCCAGCCGGCGGTCTCCTGCTCAACGTGCAGGCCAAAATCGCCCTTAAGCAGTTTGCCCTGCGCCCGCATGCGCTCCAGCGTGTCGCTGACCACCGCCGGGCCGAGCCCGAAATGACGGGCCAGCTCACCGGTAGTAAAGGGGGTATGGGTACGGGCGTAGCGGCCGATCAGATCGCGCAGCGGATCGGCCACCGGCTGTAAAAAAACGGCGGGAATATCTGGCGGCAGCGTGACCCCCAGCGCGTCACGCAGACGCGCGGCATCTTCAATCGCCGCCCAGCGCGGTTCCCCGGCAATGGTCACGCCGATAGCGCGGTGCGCCTCCGCCAGCTCAGCGATCGCCCGCCCGGACCCGTCGCCCTCTACGCGCGCGGCCAGCGCCGCTGCGCTCAGCGGCCCCAGCTCGCGCAGCAGATCGGCGACGCCCTCTTTGTCGCTGGCTTTATAGCGCGCGGCGAGGCGCTGCAGCTCTTGCGCTACCTGCGCCGTCACCCCGGCGTCCAGCAGCTCGCGCATATCGACCTGGCCGAGCAGTTCGCTCAGCAGACCGCTGTCGAGCGCCAGCAGCGAGGCGCGCCGTTCCGCCAGCGGCGCATCGGTGGCGTAGATAAATTCCGCTACGTAACCGAACAGCAGCGGGGCGGCGAAAGGCGACGGCGCCTCGGTGGTCACCTCGGCAAACTGCACGCTGCCGTTCTGAATGCGCATCATCAGCTGATGCAGCGCAGGCAGATCGTACACATCCTGCAGGCACTCGCGCGCCGTCTCAATCAATACGGGGAAGTCGGCATAGTCGCGCGCCACCGCCAGCAGCTCTCCGGCGCGCAGCCGCTGCTGCCACAGCGGCGATCGCTTGCCGGGATTGCGGCGCGGCAGCAGCAGGGCGCGCGCCGCGCATTCGCGAAAGCGCGCGGCAAACAGCGCTGAATGCCCGATGGCTTCGGCGACCACGCGCTGCAGGGCATCGGCATCGAACTGAAACAGCTCGGCACCCGGCACGCGTCCCTCCATATCGGGAAAGCGCGCGACGATGCCGTCATCGCTCGCCACGATAGCGGGATCCAGCCCCATCCTGCGGCGTATGCGCTCCGCGACCGCCAGCGCCCAGGGCGCATGTACGCGCTGGCCCCACGGCGAATGGAGGATCACGCGCCAGTCGCCGGTTTCATCGCGGCAGCGCTCAATCAGCAGGGTGGTGTCGGTTGGCAGCAGCCCGGTCGCCTCGCGCTGCTCCGCAACAAGCGCCTGAAGATTGTGCTGCGCGCTGGCGTCGAGCCCCGCTATTTGACAAACCTCGCCGGCTGTTTGCTCTGCCTCCAGCGTGCGCAGAAAGCGGCCGATGCTTTCGCCCAGCAGCGCCGATCGCCCCAGCCCGTCGCCGCGCCAGAAGGGAAGGCGCGCTGAGCGGCCAGGGGCGGGCACCACCACGACCTGATCGTGGGTGATCTGCTGGATGCGCCAGGAGGTGGCGCCGAGCGTGATAATGTCGTTTACCCGCGATTCATAGACCATCTCTTCATCCAGCTCGCCCACCCGGCGCGATCCCGCCTGCTCTTCGCCCTCCGGCAGCATCACGCTGAAGGCGCCGCGATCGGGAATGGTGCCGCCGCTGGTCACGGCGAGATGCTGCGCGCCAGGGCGGGGAGAGAGCAGATTTGCTTCCCGATCCCATATCAGGCGCGGGCGAAACTGAGCAAACTCGTCAGAGGGGTATTTGCCTGCCAGCATATCCAGCGTGGCGTCAAACAGGCTGCGCGGCAGGTGGCGAAAGGGATCGGCGCGGCGCACCAGGGTGAACCACGCATCCACCGAAAGGGTATCCATCGCCACGGCGGCCACCGTCTGCTGCGCCAGCACGTCGAGCGGATTCTGCGGCGGCGTAACCGGCTCCAGCTCGCCGCTTAGCATGCACTGCACAATCACGGCGGCATCGAGCAGATCGCGCCGGGTGCGCGGAAAGACGATGCCGCTGGAGACGCCGCCAACCTGATGGCTGGCGCGGCCGACGCGCTGCAGGGCGCTGGCGACCGAGGGCGGCGCGCCGACCTGGATCACCAGATCGACCGTTCCCATATCGATGCCCAGCTCCAGGCTGGAGGTGGCGACGACGCAGCGCAGTTCGCCCGCCTTAAGGGCGTCTTCGATTTCACGTCGCTGCTCTTTTGAGACCGAGCCGTGATGCGAACGGGCGATGGAGGCCGTTGCGCCGTCGCTGCGTTTCTCCGTGCCGCCGTTAAAAGAGTCCCAGGCGTGAGCGGGCTGCGCCAGCGCGTCTTCAGTGCCAACGCGGGCGGCGTAGCGTTCGTTAAGCCGCGCCGTCAGCTTCTCCGCCAGCCCGCGAGAATTGGCAAAGACGATGGTGGCCCGGCGCGCCAGTACCAGCTCAAGAATGCGCTGTTCGATATGGGGCCAGAGCGAGCCTGCCGCGCTGCCGGCGTCGGGCGCACCGCTGGCGTCCGTGCCGCCAGGGATATCGGTCATATCCTCCACCGGCACGGCGATGCGCATCTCCAGCGCGCGCGAGGTGGGCGGGTTAACGATAAGGGTCTCCTGCGTGCCGCCGAGAAACTGCGCGACGCGCTCGACTGGCCTTACCGTAGCCGAGAGGCCGATGCGCTGCGCCGGCTGCGGCAGCAGCGCATCCAGCCGCTCCAGGCTCAGCGCCAGCTGGGCGCCGCGTTTGCTGCCCGCCACCGCGTGTACCTCATCCAGAATCAGCGTCGTCACGCCGCGCAGCGCCTCGCGGGCGCGCGACGTCAGCATCAGAAACAGCGACTCCGGCGTGGTGATCAGGATATCGGGCGGCGTGCGCTGAAGCCTTGCTCGTTCGTTGCCGGGGGTATCGCCTGAACGCATGCCGACCGTTAGCGTAATCGCCTTTTCGCCGCGCGCCTGACGCTGCTGGTAAACCCCCTCCAGCGGCAGCTGCAGATTGCGCTGCACGTCCGCCGCCAGCGCTTTTACCGGCGAGATATAGAGAATGCGCGTGCGCGTGGCTTTATCCGGTATCTCCTGCGCCTCGCGCTCGCGGAACAGCGCATCGATAGCGTGCAGAAACGCCGCGAGGGTTTTGCCCGATCCGGTCGGGGCGATGACCAGCGCAGGGTTGCCGCTGGCGATGGCATCCCAGGCCGCCGACTGCACCGGCGTGGGCGCGGCGAAGGTGAGCTGGAACCAGCGTTGCGTGGCAGGAGAGAAGCGTGAGAGCGCAGCAGCCTTAGCGGACATAAAAGAGTGAAATCACCGTATTAGCAGGGAATGCCTAAGCGTAGACCCTGACGCTAAGCGCTGCGTGGTGAAAAAGGGCAGACTTACAGCGATTAACCCCCTGGCCGCAGAGATGGATCACTTTCCCGTGCTGATTCCCGCTGCGCCTTCCATACTTAGGTTCCAGCCACCTGAACGGAGACAGAGGTTATGAGATTAGCAAGCGCCTTTCTGCTGGCGGCACTGCCTGCGGCGAGTTTCGCTGCCGCGCCGCTCTTTACGCTGCAATCGCAGGATTTTACGGATAACGCCTTTTTATCGAAGTCATTCGCCGGCAATAACAAAAACAGCCCCGCCTGTACCGGCGACAACGTCTCGCCCGCGCTGAGCTGGTCTGACGCGCCGCAGGGCACCAGGAGCTTCGCGCTGCTGGTTACCGATCCTGTCGGCGGCAAAGGCCTCGGCGTAACCCATATGGTGGCCTACAACATTCCCGCCACTACCACCGCTTTTGCCCAGGGCGATCTCACCCAGGGCAAAGGCTACACCGGCGGCAAAAATTCCCCAGGTACCACCGCCTGGTATGGGCCGTGCCCGCCGGTCGGCAGCGGTATACATCACTATAACTTTGTGGTGATCGCTACCGATTTACCGCCTGAACAGCTAAAGCCAGGCCTGACCCATGAAGAGCTGGTGAAGGAGCTGAAGGGCCACGCGCTGGGCGCCGCCTCGCTGGTGGGACGGTTTAGCAACGATCCGCAGGGTTAACAGAGAAGGGCGCGCAGGCAGGTTTGCTCTGCGCGCCGGGCGGGCTTACCCGCCGGAGACGTGCTTCGCCGCCGCCGCGTTGGCCAGGCGAACAGCGCTGGCGAGACTCTGCTGTGCCGCCAGCGCGTGACAGAGCACGCCGGTAAAGCAGTCGCCCGCGCCGTGGGTGCTGACCAGCCGGATTTTTTCTGCGGGTTGGCTCAGGGCCGCCGCGCCCTGCTGGCAGAAGGCAACGCCGTGCTCGCCAGCGGTTATCACCACCTGACGAAAGCGCTGGGCGAGCGTCTCGGCGGCGACCCTGGCCGAGGCGAGATCCTCGACCGTGACGCCGCACATATCGCGCGCCTCTACGGCGTTAACCACCAGCAGATCGATACAGGCAATCAGCGCCGGCTCCAGCTCCCGCGCGGGTGCCGCATTGATGCAGACGGGAATGCCGCGCGCCTGCGCCGCCGTCGCCGCCAGAAGAGTGGTTTCGGCGGCGATTTCATTCTGCAGGATTAGCATCGCGGCGTCGCGCCACAGCGGTTCGCCGCGCAGCGCGTCTGGCGCGATATGCTGGTTAGCCCCCGATACCACCACCGCGCCGTAGTCGCCTTCCGCGTCGCTGATCGCCACGCTCATGCCCGACGCGATGCCGTCCACCACCTGCACGCCGTCAATGTTGACGCCGCCCGCCTGCAGGGCGGAGAGCAGAAACCGGCCCGGCTCGTCCGCTCCCACCGCGCCGATAAAATATACCTCTGCGCCAGCACGCGCGGCCGCCAGCGCCTGATTGCCGCCTTTACCGCCAAATTTATAGCGGCAGGCGGTGCCCATCACCGTCTCGCCTTTTTCCGGGCGATGGGGCGCGTCCAGCATAATGTCGTAATGCAGGCTACCGACGACGACAATTTTACTCATGGTTAGAATTCCCGAAGATCCTGAACCGCATGCTGAGTTTTCATTAAATTCCGCTCCGCGCGCTTGAGGTCTTTTTTGGCGATCGCCACAAATAAGGCATCAAGAATATTTAGCTGCGCAATACGCGAAGCGGCGTTTTCCCCGAGCAGATGCGATCCCTGAGAGGTTGAATTAAGCACCACATGCGCGTTGCGCGCCACGGGCGACTCGGCGTAGTTGGTGATAGCAATGACCTTAGCGCCGTTGCGCGCCGCCAGTTTTACCGGGTCGTTTACGGCGCGCGTGGAGCCGGTATGGCTGATAGCGATAACAACGTCGTCGTCAGACAATACTGCTGCGGACATCAGCATAATATGGGCGTCGTCGTAGGCGGTGGACTTGATGCCGATCTTCAGCATCTTGTGCGAGAGATCGCGCGCCACCGTCGCCGATCCGCCGACCGCATAGAGATCGATATGACGCGCCTTAAAAATAATATCCGCCGCGCGATTAAACTCAGAGATATCGAGAATCGACATCGTCTCTTCTATCGCCTGAATAGAGGTTCTGAATACCTTCGCCAGTAATTGTTCGGACGAGTCGTCTGGTTCAATTTCCGCGTGCAGACCGGCCACTTCAGATTCGTTGTAATAAATTAAACCGCTTCTGAAATCCCGGAATCCGGAGAAGTTAAGCTTTTTAGCGATCTTGACTACCATCGCCTCGGAAACATTATTTTCCTGCGCGATCTCTTTTAATGAGGTGCGCTCGCTAATGTCCGTGCGTGCAAGGATCGCTTCTACCACGCGCCGCTCAAGCGGCGTCAGCTGTGGAATGCGCATCCGGATTTGAGCGCCAATGGCTCGCGGATCTAGCTTCATTAATTGCCTCGGGTCGCTCTGTCGATCAACATCGCTATGATAATAATCAGGCCGGTGGCAAGCAATTGATAAAAAGCCTGAATATTAAGCAGCGTCAGACCGTTACGCAGCGCGCCGAGAATAATGACGCCGATCAGGGTGCCGAAGATGCTCCCTTTACCGCCCATCAGCGAGGCGCCGCCGATCGCCGCCGCCGCGATAGCGTCCAGCTCCCAGAGGTTGCCGATGGTCGGCTCGGCCGCGCCCAGACGGCCAATCAGGATCAGCGCGGCCAGCGACGCCAGCGCGCCGGAGACCACGTAAACAGTGACCTTGGTGCGCTTGACCGGCACGCCCGCGACGCGCGCCGCCTCTTCATTGCCGCCGATAGCGAGGATATATTCCCCCAGCGGCGTTTTATTCATTACCACCCACAGCAGCAGCGAGATAACCGCGACGATAAGAATCGGCCCCGGAATGCCGAACAGCGTGCTGTTAATCAGGCTGCGAAACGACAGCGGAATGCCAAATACCGGGTTGCCGCCGGTGTAGATCAGCGCAATGGCGCGGAACAGCGACAGGCCGCCGAGCGTAACGATAAAGGGCTGAAGACCCGCATAGGCGATCAGCGAACCGCTGAAAACGCCGCACAGCGCGCCGATGCCCAGCGTCGCGAAGATCGCCAGCGGTACCGGCACGCCCGAGATCATCAGGGTGGCGCCCAGCACCGCCGAGAGCGCCGCCGTCGGCCCAACGGAGAGGTCGATGCCGCCGGAAATAATCACCAGCGTCATGCCCAGCGCAATTAAGGCGTTAATCGACGACTGCTGCAAAATATTCAGCAGGTTCGGCACGGAAAAAAAGACCGGCGAAAGAAATGAGAAGGTAATAATAATTATCAGCAGTCCGATTAAGGTGCCTGCGTCGCGCAGATTAAACTTTAACAGCGACGAAACCGGCGTCGTCGCGCGATGGGGAAGTTGCGTCATCATAGTCAGGGCCTTTTTTAAACTCAGCAGGGAGAAACGTTAAGCAGATTCCAGATCGTTAATCGCGTAGCGGGCGATGTTCTCTTCGGTAATGGCGTCACCGGTTAATTCCCGGGTGATTTTGCCTTCGCGCATCACCAGCACGCGGTCGGAGATGCGGATAATTTCGGTCATCTCCGACGACACCACGACGATCGCTTTTCCGGCCTGCGCCAGCTTTTCAATCAGGTTATAGATTTCCGACTTGGCGCCGATATCGATGCCGCGCGTCGGCTCATCAAATAAAAAGACATTGGCGTCCGCCGCGACCCAGCGTCCGATAATCACTTTCTGCTGATTGCCGCCGCTCAGGGTGCCAATGGTTTTCTCAATATCGAGCGGACGCAGTTTCAAATCGCTCATCACCTCCTGCGCCGCGCGGTTCAGCTTCTCTGTGCTGACGAGGCCTGCGCGGGTGAACTGGCGCAGAGAAGGCAGCGCCATATTCATCTTCACCGCGCGCGCTTTGATAATGCCCTCTTTTTTGCGGTCCTCCGGCACCAGGCCGATGCCGGCGCGGATCGCCGCGCTGACGTCGTGGTTGCGCACCGGCTGCCCGTTAACCCACACGCTGCCGCCGCTGCGCTTGTCCAGCCCGGCAATCAGCTTCAGCAGCTCGGTGCGTCCCGCGCCGACCAGCCCGGCGATGCCTAACACTTCGCCGGCCCGCACGCTGAAGCTGGCGGGGGAGATCTCACTGCCGCGCGCCAGATTCTCTACCCTCAGCACCTCCCGATCGGTCACCCAGGCGTTGTGGGCAAGCTTCTCGATTTTGCGCCCGACCATGCGGGCGACGATGCTCTCTTCGTTTTCGTCACAGATATTCACCACCCCGACCTGGCGGCCGTCGCGCATAATAGTGGCGCGATCGCAGACGCGGAAAATTTCATTCATCTTGTGCGAGACGTAGATCAGCGAGACGCCCATCGCTTTCAGGTCGCCGATCAGCTCGGCGAGGCGATCGAACTCGCGCGGCGTCAGGCTTGAGGTCGGCTCATCCATGGCGATAACTTTGGCGTCATCCAGCAGGGCGCGGGCGATTTCCACGATCTGCTGCTGCGAGACCTTGAGGCTTTTGATCGGCGCGGCGGGATCGATAGTGGGATCGAGCTGTTTGAGCAGCAGCGCCGCGCGCGCCAGCTGCGCCTGCTTGTCGACCCACAGGCCGCCGGCGCGGGTGATCGGCCTGCCAAGAAACATATTCTGCGCCACGGAGAGCTCCGGCACGTGCTGTAGCTCCTGATGGATCATCGCGATGCCGGCCTGGCGTGCGCTGAGCGGATTTTTCATCTGCACCGCTGTGCCGTTGACGCTGATTTCGCCGCTATCCGCCAGCCGCACGCCGGAGAGGATGTTGAGCAGCGTTGACTTACCCGCGCCGTTCTCGCCAATTAGCGCGTGTACTTCACCCGGCTTCACGGAAAAGTCGACATTCTGTAAAGCGGCGGCACTACCGTAGGTTTTGCTGATGCCGCGCATCGTTAAGCGAAACTCTTCCATATCCCCTCCGCCTGCACTATTGCTGGGCTAACAGCTGGCGCAGCTTGTTGTTGTCTTTGGTGGAAAACGCCTCGACGTTCTCTTTGGTGATCAGCGCCTGCGGCGTTGAAATCACGCGTGACAGTTTCTGACCGTTGATCAGCCGCAGCATAACGTCCATCGCTACTTCGCCGGTCAGCACCGGGAAGCTGTCGACGGTGCCGGTCAGCTCGCCGCGCTTGATCGAAGCGTAGGCGTCGGAGATGCCGTCGGTGCCGAAAATTTTGGTCTGGTCGGCTTTGTTCAGCGAGCGCACCGCCTCTACCACGCCAAGCGCCATGGTGTCGTTGTTGGCATAGAAACCGATAAGATCGGGATGCTGCTGCAGGATGGTGGAAGCGGCGTTAAAGGCCTGTTCACGGCTCCAGTTGGCGGGCACGCTGGCAACGATGTTGAACTTGCCGTTCGCCTGTAGCGTCTCTTTAAAGCCGCGCGTGCGCTGGCCTGCGGCATAGACGCCGGGCTGACCTTCGATCACCGCGACCTTGCCGCCCTGCGGATAGTGCTGAATAAACCATTTGGCGACGCGCACGCCGTTATCTTTCTGCACGTTGCCGACGTAATAGCGGGCGTTCGGCATCACCGCGTCGTTAACGTTGACCACCGGAATATTTTTGGCGTTGGCGCTCTCCAGCGCGGGTTCAAGGTTGATGTCGGTTTGCGGCGACACCAGCAGCCCGTTGAACCCTTGTGAAATAAGCGTCTCAGCGATAGAGAGCTGGCCAAGCTGATCGTCTTCGTTGGCGGCGGCCTGATAGGCGACGGTGAAGCCATATTTTTTCGCAACGTTCTGGTAGCCCTCGCCGAGGGAGCGCCAGTACTCATTGGTCAGGGTTTTCGACACGCCGCCAATCTTCAGCTTGCTGTCGACTTTCGGCAGCGCGCCATATTTGCTGTCGAGCTGCGTCCAGTCGGTGCGATCGGGCTCGGTGTCGGACTGCAGCGGCGTAAGCTCGGCGGCGTACAGGCTGCTGCAGAACAGCGAAGAGGCGAGTACAGAGAGTAAGAGTTTTTTCATTTTATTATCCTGCGTTCTCGTTGTAGGGGGGGGGCCTGGTGCAAGCGCGACAGTGGTTATCTGGCAAGCATAATGTCGTTTACGATCTGCTGAGAAGTCACCGCATCCTGACGCCCGATGGCGTCGAACAGTGCGGCGTTATCATTGAGCTGTTCGCACAGCCTCAGCAGACGGGTGACCGTGGCAATATTGGTTTCGGCTTCGCGCACCGGGTCGAGCCCGCTGGCGTCCGGGAAGGTGTCGAAGTAGTAGGCGCCCTGATAGCCGTCGCGCTGCATCTGCCAGAGAAACTCCAGCGTGGCGCGCGGATTGACCGATCCCGCCATCAGGCCGTCGTCGCGTTTGCCCCAGCCGTCGTTAAGATCCAGCCCCAGCAGGCGAGAGCGGCGCGCCACCATCGCCGCCGCATAGGCGGGGATCTCGTTGGCGAACAGCACATGGGCGAAATCCAGCGTAATGCCGAGGTTAGGACTTCCCGCCTCTTCTACCGCCAGCAGGCAGGTGGTGACGTTAGGAAAGATACTGTAGGCGCGCGGCTCGTTGGGCTTGTACTCAATGCTGACGTCGATATCGGGCGCATAGTCGGCAACTTCACGCACTGCGCTTACCGCGTCTTCCCACATTTTTTTGTAATCGGCCTGAAAGCAGTAGTCGAAGCCATCCTGACCCATCCACAGCGTCATCAGGCTGGCACCAAATTCGCGCCCGGCGTCGATGCCGCGCTTGGTTAATTCGATCGCCTCGCGGCGAATAGCGGCGTCGGGATGGGTAAAGGCACCGATTTTGAACTGCGGCGCGTCCCAGCGCATCTGCATACCGTTGACCGCCAGCCCGGCGTCTTCGATTGCCTGACGCATCGTTGGAATAGCCTGGGTGATATGTTGCGGGTAGTTCAGGTCGAGGTGTGTCAGACCTTTAACGGTTCCGGCGCGCGCGATCATCTGCAGCACCGAAGGCTTGCCCTTTAGATCTGGCCAGTAGCGGTGTGCGCCGGAGGCAAAGGAGTTCAGGCGTGTTGCGAATTTGAGTTGCGACATGTGAGGTTCCTAAACCAGTTGTGAAGTACTTTCTGTTTTCACAAAAATGTGTGAAGTGATATTTTTTATACGCCTGCGATTTTTTTACACAAGAGGGGCGGCGCGACAAAAGTGCGTTTTGCGAGGGCGCTCACGAAAGTACAGATTGCGAACGCGTTGTGCGTTCGAATAGAGGCGGGGCAAAGAGAGGTAAAAATAATAAAAAAAAGCCTGTGCTTAAACAGGCTTAAAAAACTGAGCGATCGGTTAAGTTTAATTTTTTCTCCGCCTTCTGAACGAAAGAGAGGAGATAGCGGGCATACAGGCGCGCCTTTTATCAGACCCCGACAAGATCTTAAGCGTGACCTGATGCCTTTCCCGGGCGTGGCAAAAAAGGGCTGGCAATATTAAGTGAGATAAGCCGGTTAATAATGACCCAGAAGCATGGAAAAACCTCTCCTGCTTTTTTACTTTCTGCATGCTTCAGGCTGCTGCAGTGACTGACAACTTGCTGGATTACGACTTAGGGATTTCTGCAGGGATTTATTCACACCCCGTGATTTCTGGGTCGGATGGCAGGCTGCGGTTTCATCGCCTGGCCTGCGCTCTTTCAGCGTGCAGCCCGGCGCGTAAGCTGTTTGCAGCGGCTGCTCACCCGTTCAGGCAGGGCAGCACGCTTAATGCGCCGTTTTTTCGCATGAGGGGCGTCGACTGATTTTGCCGCCGGTTCGTTCGGCCTCCACCGTACGTTCGCGGCCGTTTTTAAATATGCTGCCGCTAATCTGGCCGCCTTTGCGTCCCGCTTCACGCGCTCTTTCCGGGTTTTCCGCAGAATTACCCGCACCACTGCGTCGTTGAAACATACCGTCACCTCACCCAGAGAGAAAATCTCTATATAGCTGAACTATGAAATCAGAAAGGCAATATTTCAATATTGAGCTGCAGAGCTAAAATTTAATTCGTGAAAAGGATTAATTACTTATTCAGCATCAGGCTGGCTAATTAGTTAATAGTTAATCAACTAAACGGCATTCCTGTACAATTTATTATCTCTGGTACACCTTTACTGAAAGCGTTAATTCGTGAAGGGAATCACAGAGTAACCAGGCTGCCTGTCAGCCGGTTGCGCCCGGCTTAGCAGGCATTCTGCCGGTGCTCGCAGGCAAAGGCAAAAAGGGTATCCCGCCGTATAGCCCGGCGTTTGCTGGACAGCGCAGCGCGGCGGCCAGCGGCAATGGTCTATACTCTGGTTAAACGAAGCGGGAAACAGCGAGAAAAATAACGTGACGATGAGTGAAGAGGCTGAGCGCCAGCAGTTTGAACGCTGGATCCGCAGCGATGAGTCTTTTGAAGAGCGGTGGCTCAGGCGCGACGATTCCACAGGCTATCGCTACCATCTGGTGGAAAATCGCTGGAAGGCATGGCTCGCGCGCAGCAAACTTAACGATAACGCTCAGCCCTGACAGGACTGTTGTGCGTTAAAGATCACCCTCACTAAACATCTCCGCGCGGGTCGGTGACTTTTGCCGCTTTTTTTCAGTCAATTTCCTCTGTTTCCGCACGCCCTGAAACAGGCACCTCATTGCGAAGAAAAATTAAACAGTCAATTATTTGCAGCGCTGACCCTTACGCCATTATGTAGCAAGATTAACCCGGTTATTTATTTTTTGGGAATCATGTTTAATCGTGGAAAAACGCTGGGCTCGGTGTATCGGCATCGGTCGGGTAAACTTTAGCTTTAGATAGTAATAAAAAATTATCCTCCATGATCGCTTACGATAAGCTGGTGCTTCGCACCGACAGGATTTTACAACCCATTGTAATGTATGGTTATTTTTAAATTTGGCTTAGTTTGAATAACCAGTAAATATTGCCTGTACTCTGGGTGGTAAATCACCGTTAGCAACCTATAATCCATTTCTGCCGCATATTTTTGCCGTGCTTTTTATGAACAACTGCGCCTGAGACTATTAGCAGCAACGCCCCGGCTATCTATTAAAGATATTAGCCAGGCTTATTTTTGCGCTTATTGCCGAATGCCACCAGACAGTCTTACCAGGATGAAAAATGATGAAAAACCTGCTTGATAAAATTAACCTGCCCGTCAAATTTCTTATTCTGGGCATATTCGCCCTGATTTTGTTTGTTTTACCTACAACGCTGTTTATTCAGACGGGAAATCAGGCTATCGATGCTAAACAACAGGAGCTGGGCGGCATTCCGGTAGAAAAACATATGCTGAAGCTGCTGAATCTGCTGCAGCGTCACCGTGCAGAAACCGCCATCGCTATCGCGCTGAAAAAGCCTGATAACCCGCCGCGCATGGCGCTGGTAGACGAAATTAACCAGCAGACCGACCTTATTCAGACGGAGCTGAAGCAGCAGGACCCCAGCGCACAACCGCTTCAGCGTCTGGATAAAATGGCGCAGGCCTGGGTGAAGCTGCAGAGCGATATCAACGGCGGCGCGCTTACCTTCGCGGACAGCCTGACCGAGCACGCCCACCTTATTCAAATTATGCTGAGCGCGAATCTTGACGTGCTGGACTACTACGGTATGTCTCTCGACAGCGATTTGAATACTTACCAGCTGATTAACAGCATTTTTATTCGGCTGCCGCAGCTCACTGAGACGCTGGGACAGATCCGAGCCGGCGGCACCTCGCTGATCGCCTCCGGCACTATCTCCGAGAGCGACTTCAGCCGCATGAGCTATCAGATAGAGGCAGGGAAAGCGGCGCTGGATCAGTTTAACGCCAATCTGGAAAAGGTGTATGCCATTGAGCCGGCGCTGGCAGCGGACTTCAGCGCCGCCGCGCAGGAGGCGAATCGTCAGGCCCTGGCCGCGCTGCAGCTGGCCGACCATATTTTCGTCAGCAAAAGCGCCAGCGTCGCGCCGGTGGAATATGTTCAAATCTTTACTAAGGCAATCAATGAGTTCAGCGCCATTGGCGAGCAGAACGGCGAGCGTCTGGCTCAGATGATGCAGAAGCAGATCGATACCCGTCGTCATGGGCAGTATACGCTGCTGGCCGGTTTGCTGGCGGTCGCGCTGGTGGCGATTTTTATGGCGCTGATGATCAGCCGTTCGGTTACGCGCCCGCTGCAGGATGCGGTTCGCCTCGCCAGTAAAGTTGCTGAAGGCGATTTGACCTCGACGCTGCATATCGGCGGCAGCAATGAGATGGCTGCGCTGCTGAACGCGCTGATGAAGATGCAGCAGCATCTTGCCCGGCTGGTTTCCGATATTAAGAGCCACGCCGCTACCATCGCCAGCTCTTCTGAAGAGATAGCGCAGGGCAATGGCGATCTCTCTTCCCGCACCGAAGAGCAGGCAGCCTCGCTGGCGCAAACGGCAGCCAGCATGGAGCAGCTGGCCTCGATTATTCAGCAGAACGCTGACAATACCCGCTTCGCGTCGGACAAAGCGGTATCCGCCACTCAGGCGGCCCAGATGAGCGGCGAGGCGATGGCGTCCGTAATGGCGTCGATGCAGAAGATCCGCGGCAGCTCAAGCCAGATTGAAGAGATTACCTCTGTTATCGACAGCATCGCGTTCCAGACCAATATCCTGGCGCTTAACGCCGCGGTAGAAGCTGCCCGCGCCGGCGAATCAGGCAAGGGCTTCGCGGTGGTCGCCACAGAAGTGCGCGCGCTGGCGCAGCGTTCCGCCCGCGCCGCGAAGGAGATTAAAAGTTTGATTGAACATTCGGTCGGCCAGGCTCAGGAAGGGATCAGCATGGCGCAAAGCGCCGGCGATAAGGTTAAGCAGAGCCTGAGCGCCATCGAGCAGACCTCGCAGCTGATCCGTGATATCTCCTCTTCTTCGGCGGAGCAGAGCAGCGGCATTTCGCAGGTTAATATCGCGGTGAATCAGATGGACCAGGTGACCCAGCAGAATGCGGTGCTGGTGGAGCAGTCAGCGGTCTCGGCGGACAATCTGGCCGAGCGCGCCGGGCAGCTGCGCCATATGGTTGCGGTATTCCGTACCCTCTGAGGCGGCAACAGGGCCGATCCGGCCCTTTACCTTCGCTGCCCGTTTGTCAGCAAAAGCGGCGGTAATTTTATACCGCTTTTGCGTAACGCATACGGCTTAAACCGCTATGCTTATGGGTCAGGCCAGAAAGAGCAGAGGTATATTTGTATATAACAGAGGTCGATATTGACCATTACGCGCTGGAATTAAGGCGCATTGCAGCAGGGTATCAGACAGGCGAAAAATTGCCGGATGTGAAGAAGAAGGTCGACGGGCTTATCGATACGCTTAAAAGCTCCCTCGCCAGCGACGCGCAGCTTCAGGTGCAAGCCTGGAGCGAGCTGGCGGAGGCGTTAAGCCACTATATGAAAAACACCGCCGATCCCGACTGGACCACCATCATGGCCTACGCCAGACGAAAGGTGAACCGCAGTAAACAGAACGCCATGTTCAGGCGTAAACGCTTCAAGGATTAAACCGCCAGCGGCGGTTTTTTTCTGCCTGTTCCTCTTTTTTTCGCGCCTCTTGCTGACAAATCTCCCCAACCCGCTCGGGCTATACTCTGCTGCTTCACCGCAGTGCAACGTTGTTATGCAGTAATGATCTGATGCGCAGATTTACCCGTTATTCACCTTAAACACGCCGTGTTACCGGAAGTGGGAGATCACCATGAAGAAGATTGGCATCAACGGTTTTGGACGTATTGGCCGTCTGGTTTTAAGACGAATTCTGGAACAGCAGGAAGCGGTGGAGGTGGTGGCGATCAACGATCTCACCTCGCCGGAGATGCTCGCCTACCTGCTGAAGTATGACTCCAACTACGGTGCCTTCCATGGCGACGTCGGCGTGGATGGCAATGCATTGCTGGTCAACGGCAAAAAAATTACGGTTTTCGCCGAGAAAGAGGCGAAGAATATTCCGTGGGGATCGCTGGGCGTTGACGTGGTTATCGAATGTACCGGTTTCTATACCTCGGCGGAAAAAGCGCAGGCGCATCTTGATGCCGGCGCGGGCAAGGTGCTGATCTCCGCGCCAGCCGGCGAGATGAAAACCATCGTCTACAACGTCAACCACGACACCATCAGCGCGGAAGATAAAATTATCTCTGTCGCCTCCTGCACCACCAACTGCCTGGCGCCGATGGCGAAAGCGCTGCACGATAACTTCGGCATCAAGGTCGGCACCATGACCACTATCCACGCCTATACCGGCACCCAGGCGCTGGTAGACGGGCCGCGCGGCAAAGATTTCCGCTCTTCGCGCGCCGCGGCGGAAAATATTATCCCGCACACTACCGGCGCGGCGAAGGCGATCGGCCTGGTGATCCCGGCGCTGACCGGCAAGCTGAAGGGCCACGCGCAGCGCGTGCCGACCAAAACCGGTTCGGTCACTGAGCTGGTGTCGGTTCTGGATAAGAAAGTCACGGTTGACGAGATTAACGCGGCGCTGAAGCGCGCCTGCGAGAACAATGAATCTTTTAAATATACCGAGGATCAGATCGTCTCTACCGACGTCATCGGCGTGCCTTACGGCTCTGTCTTCGACGCGACCCAGACGGAGATCAGCGAAGCGGGCGACCTGCAGCTGGTGAAAACCGTCTCCTGGTACGATAACGAATATGGCTTCGTCACCCAGCTGGTGCGCGTGCTGCATCTTTACGTATCGCTGTGATCTCAGGCGGGCTACTCAGCCCGCTTTCCCTCCGAGCTGCGCCTGTAAAAAGTTCAGCAGCACGCGATTGACCTCGCTGCGCTGGCGATGCTGCGGGTAGACCGCATTCAGGCAGAGCGGCGCGGGCTGATACGGCTCCAGCACGCTCACCAGCTCGCCGCGCTTTAGCGCCGGCTCGACAATAAATCCCGGCAGCAGAACCAGCCCCAGTCCGGCGACCGCCGCGTCGCGCAGCACCTCGCCGTTATTGCTTAACATCGGGCCCTGCACCATCACGCTTTTGCTTTTTCCCGCCAGCTGCAGTTCCCAGCCGCTAAGGGCTTCTCGTCCGTAGCGCAGACAGGCGTGCTGAGCGAGATCCTCCGGCGTCTCCGGCGTACCCGCGCGCGCCAGATAGGCGGGGCTGGCGCAGATCAGACGCCGCTGCTCGCCAAGGCGGCGTGCAATCAGCGTTGAATCCGCCAGCGCGCCGATGCGAATCGCCATATCGAAGCCTTCGCCGATCATATCGACATAGCGATCTGCCAGCTCGATGTGAAACTGCAGCGCGGGATGCTGCGCCAGGAACTGCGCGATCAGCGGTGACAGATGACTCATGCCGAACGACATCGGCATGCTGATGCGAAAGGTGCCGTGCAGCTCCTGTCGCCGCGTCGACATCGCCTGCTCCGCCTCGTGGATATCATCAAGAATGCGCTGCGCATGGGTCAGAAACAGCATACCCGCCTCGGTCACTGATAGTTTTCGCGTGTTGCGGATCAGCAGCTGCGAGCCGAGCGACGCTTCCAGCGCGGCCATTCGGCGGCTAACGTACTGCTTGGAGAGCATCAGCTGTTCCGCAGCGGCGGTAAAGTTGCCCGCATGGATCACAGCGACGTAAATACGAAGATCTTCAGTCTGCATATTGTCCACTTATTTGTGACAGTGATTGCCATTTCAGCCGATTTTTAAGGATTTTAGTTTACGGTATTGTCTGTTCCATCGGAAGGGCAAAAGCGCTTCCCCCTTACAACACAGGAGCAGACCATGATTGAGCAACGACTGTCAGAGCAACGCGGCCATGGCGACCACGGCTGGCTGAACTCACGCCACACCTTTTCGTTTGCGAATTACTGGGATCCGAAACAGAGCGGTTTTTCCGACCTGCTGGTGATCAACGACGACCGGGTTGCGGCTTCACGCGGTTTCGGCGCGCATCCGCACTCCAATATGGAGATCCTCTCTTACGTGCTGGAAGGGGCGCTGGAGCATAAAGATTCCATGGGCACCGGTTCGGTTATCGTTCCCGGCGACGTGCAGCTGATGAGCGCGGGCAGCGGCGTGACCCACAGCGAATTCAACCATTCGAAAAGCGAAGGCGTACACTTTCTGCAGATCTGGATTGTGCCGGCTGAAAAAGGAACGCCGCCCGGCTATCAGCAGATTTCGGTGCCGGAAAGCGAAAAACGCGGACAGCTGCGTCTGATCGTCTCGCCTGAGGGTGAAGATAGTGCCTTGTCGGTGCGTCAGGATATGCGCCTCTACGCCGGTCTGTTTGATGGCGACGAGCAGCAGACCTTTCCGCTGGACGAGACGCGCTACGCCTATATCCACGTTGCGCGCGGCAGCGTGACGGTAAACGGCATGCGTTTTAATGCGGGCGACGGCGCGCGCGTGCGCAACGAGAGCAGCCTGACTTTTAGCGAAGGCGACAATGCCGAAGTACTGCTGTTCGACCTGCGTCCGATCGAGGTAAACCATCCGAGCCGCTGATCGCTGACTCAAGCGCGTCACTGAAGGTGTCAGAACCTGACTGAAGTCACGCTGGCACCTTATTAACCCAAGCAGCACGCCGCATTTGCGGCGTGCTGCTTTGCGCTTACTTCTCGTTGCGCTCTTCCTCTTTCTCCAGCCCGAGCGGCACTTCATGATCCAGACGGTGCGGCTTCAGCAGCTGAATATCCAGGATCACATAGGTCATCGTGGTGATAAACAGCGAGATCACGCTGCCGATCACGCCGCTGGTGGTAAAGGTAAAGAAGTTATACATCACCACCCAGGTCACGCAGATAAACAGCGCCAGCGCGACGTTAATCGCGGAAAACGAATAGTGGGTCGTGCGCGCGCCGAGATCCATGATCTGCTTATACAGATTGCCGCCGGCGTACTTCTCCAGCAGCATGATAGCGCGCTCCCAGTTTTGCAGCCGACGGGCGCTGCTGCGGGTGACAAACAGAAACAGCAGCGACAGGAAAAAGCCGGAGAAGGCGATCAGCACCGGCACCGCCTGCAGCGCGTAGTCGAGGCTTTTATGACCGGTGCTATGCGAAAGATCCAGCGTCAGCGAGGCGCCCAGCGCGCCATAGAGAAACACGAACAGCGCGAGGAAAAGCGCGTTGCGCTTCCAGTCGCTCTCGACTTCAACCATCCGCTGCGCCCGCGCGCTGTACAGCGCCTGCCGTATTGATTCCGCCTGTGCGGAATCAGGCTCGAGCTTCTCTACCGGTTCGCCGAAAAAGGTGTGCAGAAACGGCTCATCCGCTTTTTCAATTATCATTTCTTTTATCCATACAGGTGATACGCGATGGGCACAGTGTAATGGAGGGGTGCCGCATGGCAAAGCGCGGCTTTCAATCTGGGGCAGAGTGCGGTGGCGCGTTCTGAAAAGGTTTTTACCCTCTGCTAAGTCTGCGCCGTTGAAGGTAACTTAAATGGGTGGGCGAATCGGCGTATCTTAAATTCTTTAGCCGGTTGAGGCTGTATAAGTGCAGCGCCGCTCAGTGAGCGAAACACTATTGCTGAGAGGTGCGCCGATCGAGGCACGACAACGAAAAAGACCCGCAAAGCGAGCCTTTAATTTATCAGGTGCTGATATTTATTTGCTTGAAAAAATAAAAGACAGAACGACATGAGATATTTTTGTTGCGCTATAGAAAGTTAACATCATGACTAGCGGTTTAGACAGCCTTTCTGGCGCAGTAAACCAACAATTGAACGCCACATTTGCACCGCTCAGCAATGAGGCCGCTATCAATATACCCAAACCAGTCGATATGCCTTTTATTAACTTTGGGTTAACTTTCATTGGCTTTGTTGAATAAATCGAACTTTTGCTGAGTTGAAGGATCAGATCACGCATCCTCCCGACAACACAGACCGTTCCGTGGCAAAGCAAAAATTCAAAATCACCAACTGGCCCACCTACA